>JAHFDZ010000191.1:11353-12149 GCA_023248745.1 Myxococcales bacterium
TGCCTCTACGCGCCCCGCGCGACGACGCAAGATGCCGAGCGCGCGCAACACTTCGGCGCGTTCGAGTCCAGTGACGGCCGTGTCGGAAAGGGCGAGCGCACGATCGAGAGCACCTTCGGCGTCGACCGTACGACCGAGCTCTCGAAGAACATCGGCCTGGAGGAGCAACGCCTTGATCGTCAACTTCGATGACGATGCAGCGATCGCCGCAGAGGTTGCGGCGTTGGCACTTTCGAGCGCTGCTGCGATGTGACCCTCATCGAGTTCGAATTGCGCCGTGCGAATGAGTGCCAGCGCGCCTGCTTGCGCGGTTCCGAGTTTGCGTGCCTCGACGCGCAGTGCAGACAGGTGTGCGATCCGCGCGCTCTTTCGCCCAAGCGTGCGCAAGAGGCGTTCTAAGGCCGCGCGTGCCTCGAAATGACGAGGATCGCTACTCGGCAAAAGTTCGAGGGCACGCCGATAATATTTCGCTGCGAGGGCGACTTGCTGCGCGCTCTGTGTTTGCTCGGCGGCCTGAAAAAATGGTCCTCCTGCGAGATGAGTCTGTCCTCCACGCTCGAGGTGGCGCGCCACCACAATTGGAGCGACTCCCGAGGGTGTGTTCGCAAGCCACCGCATTCCAAGTGTGCGATGCATCAACGTACGGCTCTCGACCGAGATGTGCGCGTACGCAACTTCAAAAAAGAGGAGCTGCCTTCGCTCGATGAGCGAGAGCGCGCGCGAACAAATGCCGCGTGCGCAAAGACGCGTGAGTGTCGACGAATCGATCGTTCCGTCACACGCGATGAGTTCGTCC
>JAHFDZ010000006.1:0-10931 GCA_023248745.1 Myxococcales bacterium
CCGCAACTTATTGTGTGCAGTTCGTCCCGAATGCCGCAATGAGAGGCGACGCACAAAACGTAGAACTGTTGCCGCTCAGACTGAACGTGCAGCAATAGCCGTAGCCAGGCTCTGTGCATTCGGATGCGGTATGGCAGAGGCGAACGGTCGACGTCGAAGCGCAGCTGAACGGAACCGAGGACGTGCAGGTCGACTCGCACTTGGCCGATGCCTTGGTCGGCGGACAGTTAGGAAAGGTGCCGGTGTCAGTGGTCGTCGTGCCGCAACAAACATTCCCGGCGCAGTCCTCAGGACCATCGCACGCAAGCGCGTTGCCGGATGGACAGCTCGCGGCGCACGTCGTCGAAATAGAGCCGTTGGAAATCGTTGGGCAACAAAGTTGACCGACGGCGCACGTCGTCACGCCACAGAACACACCATTGGCCGTCCCCGTGTCGGGCACAATCGCGACGTCGGGTTTGCTGTCGGGTGCACCGTCGCTGGCGTCGGTCGACACAACACCAGGAGCGTCGGGCTTCAAAGAGCCGGAATCGTTCGTTGAAGCGTCAGGGAGAGTACTGCTCGAGCCCGAGCACCCCTGCGCGAGCGCAAAAACACCGATCGTCGCGGCCGTCGACACAAGAACAAATCGCTTCATCGATGCTTCCCCCCCAGAACTTGCCCGTTGCTGCTTGACGATACCGACCCCTGCGAACGGCGGCAACAGCCGATGTTCGCGCGCTTTGTCCACAACGAGTAAGCTCAAATGCGAAGATGGTGTGGGCCGACCTCACTTTTATCGTCACGGCGCTCGTGTACCTCATCGCGAGTGTGGCATTTGGAGCCCACCTTACGGCGGCGTCACGCGCGCAATCGTCACGGTTTGCGAACGCGGCGCCGTTCCTGCTCGGTACAGGTGTGCTGATGCACAGCTCACACATTCTCGTCGCGTCGTTCGCCTTGCGCGTATGTCCGGTCGAAGGTGTTCACTTCGCGATGAGCGTTCTCGCGGTCGGTATCGCCGGGGTGTACCTCGTTGTGCGTACGCGCTTCAACTTGAACGCATTAGGCGCGGTTGTTGGTCCCTTCGCGCTGACCTTCTTGCTCGCGTCGCGGTTTGCATTTTCGCGCGTGGGCGAAACCGCGAGCCCCATCCATCGAGCGCTCCTGCCATTTCACGTCGCGGCAAATGTACTTGGAATTGCGCTATTTACGCTCGCGTTCGCAGCAGCGGTCGCGTATTTGTTTCAAGAGCGGCAGCTCAAACGCAAAGAGCTCGGTGGTCTTTTTCGACGACTACCTCCGCTTGATGCACTCGATCGCGCTGAGCATCGCCTCCTCCTCGCCGGCTTTCCCCTACTCACGCTTGGGATTCTCACCGGCACGATCTGGGCTCGTGGCGTCGAAGTCGGAGACTCCGCGAGCGTTGCACGCGCAATCTTCGGTTACGCGTCCTGGGCCTTGTTTGCGACCGTGCTGCTCGTGCGCGCCGCCATGGGGTGGCGAGGACGACGCGCAGCATACGGAACCATCGTCGGCTACGGTTTTACGCTCGCCGTCATTTTGGTCTACTTGCTGCGTCCTGCAATGACGCATGCCGCATTGCAACCGGGCGACGCTTCACAGGCAAGCGCCGAGGTCGCGCAGCCGTGATGGTTGTGGTTGGCCTTTCGCATCGCACCGCGCCCATCGAGGTGCGAGAGCGCTTTGCGATTGCTGAAGCGCAACTTGGCGAATTCGCAAAGAACGTTCAATCACTTGACGGTGTCAGCGAAGCGTTTGTGGTGAGCACGTGCAACAGACTCGAGGTGTATGCCGTCGCAGAAGACGGTGCGCCTTCGCCCGAACTTGCGATTATCGAGACGATTGCTTCATGGGGAAAGCAGCCTTCAGCTGACGTGAGGCGCTTCGTCTACACACGACTCGATCGCGACGCGCTTCTGCACCTGTTTCACGTAACAGCGAGCCTCGACTCGCTCGTCGTCGGTGAACCGCAAATTCTCGGTCAAGTAAAGAGTGCGTTCGAATGCGCCGGACACGCAGGTACGCTGGGGCCATACTTGCAGCGCTGCGTTCCACGCGCCTTAGCGGCCGCAAAGCGCGTGCGCACCGAAACTTCGATCGGCGCCGGCAACGTGAGCGTGAGCAGTGTCGCGGTCGATCTCGCGGAACAGATTTTTGGTGATTTGTCACAATGCGAGGCGTTGCTCGTTGGCGCGGGCGAGATGGCAGAAGCCGCGGCGCGGAGCTTTGGCAAACGCACGCGCGCGCTCCGCGTGTGCAACCGAAGCTTCGATCGAGGCGCGGCGTTGGCACGCGCAATCGGCGCTGGCGTCGCAACGTGGGAATCGCTCGGACACGAGCTTACGACGGCAGACGTTGTCATCGCCGGAACGAGCGCAACCGAGTTTGTGATCACGCACGAGATGGTCAATAAAGCGCGGCGCGATCGCAGAGGACGATCACTTTTTTTCATCGACATCGCGGTGCCGCGCAATGTCGATCCAAAAGTTCACAAAATTGACAATGTGTACGTGTTCAACGTCGATGATCTCGAGAACCAAGTGCAGACTGCGCAAGAACGTCGACAAGGGGCGCGCGACCTCGCGAGCAGCATCATCAACGAAGAGCTCACTGCCCACGAGCATTGGGCGCTGTCTCTCGGCGTTCAGCCAACGCTCGTCGCATTGAGGGCGAGTGCGCGTGCCGTATTTCGCTCAGAACTCGAGCGCACGCTGGCAACGCGGCTGAAGCACCTTGGACCCGAGGAACGTGCCGCCCTCGAACAGATGCTCGACAGCGCGGTGAGCAAGTGGTTGCACCGCCCGACGACCGCATTGAAAGAGGCAGCGGCGCGCGGCGAGAGCCAATCGCTCGTGGAAGCCACCGCGGCACTCTTCAATGTCGAAACCGAGGAGGGCACCGAAACGCGTGACGCGAGCGGCGACGAGGACGCCGTTCGCCATTGAAGGTTACCATCGGCTCCCCATGAATCTCGTGTACGCCACAAGGCGATCGGCACTTGCTCTTGCACAGTCGCGTGCATTCGTTCGAGCGCTCAAAGCGTTGCGTCCCGATCTCTCGTGCGACGAGCTCACAATCGTTACCAGTGGCGATCAAATTCAGGATCGGCCTTTGTCTGAGGTCGGCGGCAAAGGTCTCTTCGTCAAGGAAATTGAAGAAGCGCTCCTCGACGGGCGTGCGCACTTCGCCGTGCACTCGATGAAAGACGTTCCGGCCGATGTGCCGAAGGGACTCGTATTTACGTGTATTCCGCCGCGCGAAGATGCACGCGACGCGCTTGTCTGTCGTGCGCACACGAGCCTTGCTGGTCTCCCGCACGGCGCCATTGTGGGCACTTCGAGCTTGCGTCGCGTTGCGCTTCTGCGCGCGTCGCGTCCCGATCTCGACATCCGCTCGCTTCGCGGCAATGTCGATACGCGCCTTCGCAAGCTCGACAGCGGCGAGTATGACGCCATCGTCCTCGCGGTTGCCGGCCTCAAACGTCTTGGCCTTGGCGATCGCATTACCGAGGCACTCGATCCCGTTGTGTTCGTGCCCGCGATTAGCCAAGGCGCACTCGGAATCGAATGTCGCGACGACGACGTCGACACCAAAACTGTACTAACAAAGTTACATTGCGCAGAAACCGCAATCAGGGTCGACGCTGAGCGTGGCGTTATGAGCGCCGTTGGCGGAGATTGCAAAACACCTGTGGGCGCATATGCGACACGCAATGCGAGCACGCTCGAGCTGCGTGCATTTGTCGCTTCCGGCGATCTCGATAGCGTTGTGCATCGCGCCACAATCGCAGCATGGCCTACGGATCGAGAAGCAGCCTTTGCGCGTGGCTTGACGCTCGGACGAAGTCTATTGGACGCGGTAGCAAACAATCGAAACTGAGCCGCAAGTCTGTGTGATCGGAGGCTAATGCGCGTCTCCGGCCGTCCGTATTAAGGGACATGCGGCTAGTCCTCGCCCCACATATGGAGCACGACGCGCCCGAGCCCACGCCGTGGCAGCTCGAGCGCGCGAGGAATCTTCCCGCCGCATTTCCGGATGCTGGTCTTCGCGAAGTCTCAATGCTGCGCGCAAGCACACTCGATCGCGTCGCCGACCCAATGGAATCCACGCGCGTTTGGCTCGCGGTCGAAGCTATGCAAGTCACCGGCTCGTTCAAAGTGCGTGGCGCTCTTTCGGCAATGGGCCATCGCCGGACAAACACGCCCGTCGTAACCGCGAGCGCAGGCTCCCATGGCGTCGGCATGGCGTACGCGGGGCGCGTCCTTGGACAAAATGTAACAATATTCGTTACAAACAAAGTGCCCATTCTCAAGCTCGACCGAATGCGAAACTATGGCGCCGACTTGGTGGTCGTCGACAGCGAGCACTACGGAGACGCAGAAGCACAGGCCAGAGCGTTTGCCACCACACGGGAAGCAGAATTCATCTCCGCACGCGACAACGTCGACGTCATCGTCGGCAACGGCAGCTCGATCGGATTCGAAGTCACGCGTGCGCTCGGGGGCGTACCCGACGTCGTCATCGTTCCTGTCGGCGGTGGTGGTCTCGCAACCGGCCTCAGTTGGGCATTTCGCGCAGAGGCGAATGAATCGTCACCCGCAATCATCGGCGTCCAGCACGACGGTCATGCAACGTTGCTGTCGCTCATCGAAGGGTCTTCGGGCACAAGGCCATCGGACTGTACGGCACTCGCCCGCGTCGCCTCACAGCTGAGTGCAGTTGCTGCCGCAAGCCGCGATGAAACGCATCGCGCAGTCATGCACGCTGCGCTCAAACTGGGGCTCAACTTGGAGCCATCGGCCGCGTTGCCATTGGTTCCAATTCTTGACGGTCTACCGAGCGCCTATCGCGGCGGCGACGTCGTCCTCATCCTCACCGCACGCGCGGTTGAGGTGAATCGAAGTCGCCTAAGTGCCGCCTGGACGTAGGCGTAAACAGGGTTCTCTGAAAGAAGTGCGCGGCCCTTATGGCCCGCCGTCCGGCAGAGGGATCTTCGGACCGCCGTCAAGCTTCGGGCCGGCGTCCTTGTTCGGTAGGCCGGCGTCTTTGCCGGGCTTGCCACCGTCGGTCGCTCCACCGTCTTTGGGTGGTAGCTTGCCACCGTCGGGAGGCGGCGGCACGTCCGCGTCGGTTGGGACCGCGGCATCCGGCGGCGAGCTTGCATCGACAACTTTGCCACTATCGACCGCCGCTGCGTCGTTCGCCTTCGCAGCGTCGGCCGCAGCGTCGACCCCGTCGATGTCTTGGTCGACTTCTTCGCCGCAAGCCGCAGCGAATACCGCAACCGAAGTTACAAAAAGGAACCGCGGCAGAAGCTTGAATACGCCCATGTGTGACCTCCGCGCGGTAGGTAGTGCAAAACGCGTGCAAGAGCTACCTCCGCGACAAAACACGGGCAAAGTACGCAATTGGCGCCAGCGTGAACGGATCGCGGTCCGGACTGGACGTTCTCTCGCTCAGTTCTTACAGCAACGCGCGCCGGTCTCGTAGAAACGGAAGCTCTCGCCGTGAGCGCTGTTGGTCGAATGACACGTTGGCTTGCCGCCCCCGTAGCAGCCCGACCAGTAACAGCCGATGAGAATTTTCGAATGCGCGTGGCCACGCGTCGACGTCACCCACTCTTCGACGTTGCCGGTGAGGTCGAATACGCCGTCTTTGCTCTTGCAGCCTCGCTTCGACCCGCTGCGCGAGGCTTGGTAGAGTGCCTCGACGTGGGCCTTGGCGGCCTTTACCTCTTCTGGATTTGTGCTCGTCCACTTGCTCATGAGCGCTTCGTCTTTTTCGCGCCAAGTGCGATCGTCGTTGCAACGGCTGTCTTCGTGCTCGTCGCCGTAGGGATGACTGTGCTTGTCCTTGCTCTCACACGCGCGAATCCACTCATCTTCACTGCAAAGGCGCTTGCCTTTGGTCGCACAAAGGCGCTGGGCGTCGATTGCGCTCACCATGACCGTCGGTTTGGCGTTGCGACGGTTGGGCCATTCGTAGCGATCGATGCAATAGGTGCCCGTCTCTTCGTCGCGAATGCGAACCATGTCCGAAGGACAGGTCACGGCGCGCGCGCTTCGACGGTCACCCGGCCTGGCGGCTGAGCTATGCGGCGCGGCATCGGCAACCCGAATCGCAAGAAATGCGAAGGCACTCAGGGCAAACGCAACGCGCATACACTTGTTAAACCACAGGCTGCTGAGGCACGCCACCCGGAGGCCATGGCGATTGGCTCAATATCCCTTGCGAAGCCACGCCACGTCGGTCGTGTCGAGTTCGATCGTGGCATCCGTCACGAGGCACGTCGCGGTGTGCTCCTTCACGCGGATCACACGAAGTTCGCCAACGCGTTCGGTTGGGTATGTCCCATTTGGACGACCCTCGGAAGGTCCTTCGAGCTCCGGTAATGCAGTTGTCTCGTGCTTGATGCGGTTGCCAGCACCCGGCGTCACCAGTGACTTTCGCCAGGCGTCGCCTTGGCGAAAAATGCGCAATCGATTGCCCACCTTGAGTCCGTCGGCGTCACCTTTGTCGATGAACACGACTTGATTTTGCGCGTAGAAGTTCAGCGGATAGACGGTCGCGAGCACCTTCGCGTTGATGTCACGATCGGCAACCGTTGGCGCCACGATGTCAATGCGGCGATCGAGCGGCCCAACCCGTGAGCCGCGTTCGATGACATCGAGCGATTCGATAATCGTCGCGCGCGCAGTGCGGTTCTTTTCGTCCCAAGCGTTCACGCGAACGGCGCCAAGGATGCGCACGATCTTTCCCTTTTTTACGTCGCGAACGTGCCGGAAGATCGTGAGCTCTTGGCCAGGTCGCACGTCGTGTTTGCCCGGAACGTGCAAATAGGTCTCGTTAAGATCAGAAAGGAACATGTTGTCGCGTGGTGAGCCAACGAGCTCGCCCCAGTCCTGGTCTGATTTGTCCTCGATGAACCCCTCGGTGCGAAGAAACACGGTGTTCGGCGAAACCGTGCGCTTGCGATCGATGAGCCCCGTGCGCGCGTTTGGCTTGGCCGATGTACCCTCGCGCAACTTGAGGCGGTCACCGGGATAGAGCCAATTCGGATTTTGGATATGCGGATTGAGCGCCCAGAGTTGTGGCCACACACCACCATCGTGGAAGTAGTGATCCGCAAGCGTCGAAAGCGTGTCGCCGTGCTTCACCACGTGCTCAAGCGGAACTTCGCCGCGTGCGCCGCCAGGCGGACCCGTAAAGATGGGCCCGCCTTCTTTGCCGTGCATCGTCTTTGTGCTCGACCCGTACTTGAACGTGAAACCGTCGTTTGAAGCGGGTGCGGTCGTTCCTCCGTAGGTATTGCTCGGCGTCGTCGCGCCGCCCATCGGTCCTGGCGCAACACCAGGGACGCCAGCCCCAGGAAAGTAAGGCACCATTGTCGTCGTCGTGGTTGTCGTGCCACCCGTCGTTGGTTGCGCAGGCGCGGCCGCTTGGGCCCACACCGAGCTCACCGACGCGGCAAGCATCCACCAAGTGAACGCGACGCCCAGCTGCCATCTTCGTTTCATGAACCCTCCCCGTGCGGAATGCGCTTTGCCGCAAGACTCGTCGGGAAACCCACCTTAAGGCGATCCCAATACGTGCGTGCCTTGGCCTTGTCGCCCTTCTTCTCCTGAATCACACCGAGCTTGAAAAGTGCATCAGACGCCTTTGCGCCCTGCGGAAAGCGCGCGATCATGCCTTCAAAGTGCTCAGCGGCGCGGTCAAAATTGCCCTCGGCGAAGAAGCACTCTCCTCGCCAATACGTTGCGTTCGCCGCAAGAGGATGGTCAGGCCATTTGACCAAAAACGCCGCAAAAGTCTCTCGGGCAAGGGCAAACTTGTGAGCGCGTACGTCCGCGAACGCTCTGTCGTACGCGTGTTTGGCCTCTCTCAAGCTTTCGGCGCGATCGGTGAGTGGCCGATCGCGCGGTGGAACGTTCACGGTGACCTCACCGCCCTCATCGCCATTGGTGAAACGAATGGGCGGTCGACTATCGTAGGCTTCTGCGTCGACGTCGTCGCGCGGCTCGGGCGGCGCTAGCACCGTCTGAGCGGCTTGCGGTTCGAGTTTCACCACCCGAAGCTTTGGCGTCTCGCGTGGCGCCAACGTTTCGCGCTTGGTTTCCGCGGACTTTTGCGTTCGCAACTCGAGAGTCGCGACACGCTCTGCAGCCTCGTTGCGCTCCGATTCGGAGCGTGAAAGGCGCTGTTTGAGTTCGGCGACTTGAGGGTCCGGCAGGCGCTCGTGCGCGCACCCCACCGCAACCGCCGACGCACAAATAAGAGAGATCCACCTGAGCGATCGCATCACAACCAACGATCGTATCGAGACCAGGCATACTCCGGCCAAGTTCCGGGGGCTCGCCCCATTTTGGCTGAATGTTCCGTGCCCGGGCTTTACGCGCGTGCGTTGGTGCTTCACAATGGTCTGTCCGGGCTTGCGCTGGCCACGCCAGCATTTTGGGAGCGTGCCAGTGTCAGTGCGAAGAACCCGCAGAATCGATCTACGGAAGACGTTGTTCTTGCTTCCGAACATGATCACGCTCGCCAGCATTTTTTGCGGCTTTAACTCCATCCGTATCAGCAGCGCAGCGGTGGTCGACGACGACTACTACCGCGCGTCGATCATGCTCGTATTCTCACTCTTCTTCGACATGCTCGACGGGCGGGTTGCGCGACTGACCAAGACCCAAAGCGCATTCGGTCTGCAGATCGATTCGCTGGCCGACGCAATCTGTTTCGGGCTCGCCCCCGCGCTGCTCGTCTACCGATGGGCGCTGAGCCAAAAGGGCGATCTGGGCCTCGGCATTTCGTTCGTATTTGCGGCCGCCGGTGTGGTGCGATTGGCGCGCTTCAACGTGCTCTCGATGGACACCGCCGGACAACCAACCAAGCCCGGAAAGTACATCGTTGGCCTACCGGTCCCTGGCGCCGCAGGGGTGCTTATTTCGCTCATCTTGGCCAACCATGCAATGGCTGGCGAGCTGCGCCTCAACGACGCCAAGTACGTTTACGGGTTGATGGGGCTCACCGTTTTTTTGAGCTTCCTCATGGTCTCGACGATCAAATTCCGCAGCTTCAAGGACCTGAGGCTCAACGTTCGCTCGTTTCTGCTCGTCGGCTTCGTCATCGCCTCAAGCGCATACGTTTCCGTGCGAACCAAGCCGGCCTTCGTGCTCGTCTGGCTGCTGGCGTTCTACGTAGGTATTGGTCTCATCGAGTCGATCTATCGACTCTTGCGCAGACAGAATCACGTCGAACGCACCTCCATTCCACCGCCAGCGTAAGCCGTGACTGACGCTCGCTCACTTCGCGCACAAGCTGCCAATCACTTGCGGCGAGGTGATGGGCCAGCCGCTGCGGCGGTGTTGCTACAAGCCATCACAGCGGTTCATTTGCCCGAAGATGAATATGTTCCGCTGCTTGACGATTTGCGAATGGCCTTTGTCAAGTGCGGCGACTTTCGAGGCGCGGTCACGGTCACATGGTACCCCCGAGGCAATCAAGAACCACTCCTAAGCTTGCTTCGGCATGCGGGCGAACGACTCGAGCCGAGCGACCGAGCGCGATCGCTTGAGCGCCTTGGGTATCTCGCCGAGGCAGCAGTCGAGTGGGAGCGCGGTGGCACCCTTGCGCAAGCGGCGATTGCTGCCGAAAAGGCGCGACAATGGAGCGACGCACGCGCAATTTGGGCACGCATCGCAGAGCGCCCACCGATTGAAGCCGATGGGTATCAACGCGGGTTACTTTATTTCAACGTCGCGCGCGCGGCGAAGCAATGCGGTGACGCGAAGACCGCTCAGCGAGCGCTAAGTGAATCAGTTCGGCTTCTTGACGAATCGGCCGATCACTTCGAGTCGATCGGCCAGCGCGAACGTGCTTTCGATTGCTTCCATGTGCTGACGCAAGTCGCAAGAGAAGGTGGCGCGTTCGAACACACCCTTGGTGGGTACGTCAACTGCGTACGCATTTTGCGCGAAGATCAATTGCGCTACTTCGCGCTTCAGTACTTCGAAGACGCGATTCGCAAAGCACGCGAAGCCAAAGAAATATCGGCCGCCGCAACACTCGCGAAAGAAGCAAGCGACTACGCGCGCAGCGCAGGGCTTACGAGCATCGCAACCTATTACACTCAAGAACAGGCAAGGCTCTGGCAAGAAGCCGCAGCGACCCTCTTGTTGCGCGGTGCGCCTGCCGAGCTTGCAGAAAATGCACTTCTCGCGTCGCTTCACGCGCGCGCGCAATTGCGCCAGTTCCGGACGGTCGGCACTATCTTTGACCAACTGTCGAAGCTCGATTTGGAGTCCGAACGAAAGGAACGATATGCGCACCTCGTCGCGCGCTATGCGCGTGCCGATGAGGCGACGATAATCGATGCCGAGCTCCCTTCTAACGTTCGGCAAGCCGCCGAAGTCATCGACGTTTGGCACGAAGACATTCGCGAATGGGAGCAAAGCGGCAACCCAGCCGAAGTCTGCGCCGACATTATGCTCGACGCGCATTGGCCCGAACTCGTACGTCGCAAGGCGATGATCGCGCGCCTCCACGCCCTCCACGCCGATTCACCAACGCCTCAGAATTTACAGTGGCGCGTTGAGCTCACCAAACTCCTCGCGCAGCTTCAGCTCTACAACGTGCTCTCTCCACTCGAAGCGATGTTTCGCAACCAAGAACAGGAGGTCAAACTCGCGGTTGTCGCCGCGATGGGCACACTCTTCTTCAAGCGAACGTTCGTCGTCCTGAGAGAAGCCCTTCGCTCAGGAGACAGCGCAATGCTCGAGCCCGCATCAGTGGCGATCGAAGCGCTCTACTTTCAACACGCGTTCGATCCGCTCACACGCGTCGTGCGCGAGGAAACGGCCCTGCGTGCAAAGACTGCCGCCATCCGTGCGATCGCGCGCATCGATACAAAAGAGGCAGCCGAGTACCTCCTTCAG
>JAHFDZ010000006.1:10941-48743 GCA_023248745.1 Myxococcales bacterium
ACGGCCACGGTTGAGGCGCTCGGTCGCTCACGAGGCGCCAAGTTTCTCGAACTCGCACGCCAGGAAATTTCGACCCTGGCGCCGCGCGCGCAAGAAGCAGTCAAGCAAGTTGCCAATATGCGGGGCTACCATTTGTAACAGTCACGGCGATCATTCATTGCCGACAAGCAGGACGCGATCCCGGCGCATGCGTGCACTCAAGAAATCGAGCACTGCGCGCACGCGCCTTGTGTGCTTCAGGTCGCGATGAACCGTGATCCAAATCGCCTCTCGCGGCTCTCCTGGCATTGGAACTCGCACAAGCGTTGATTCTCGATCGCCGAGGTAACGCGGAAGCACTGCAATGCCGGCATCCGCGCGTGCGGCTTCAACGAGCGCCACCGTCATGTTGGTCACGAAGGTGGGTCGCGTCGCCGCGGTGAGCTGCTCGACCCACGTCGCCTCCACCACACCTCGTCCGGGCGTGCTTGTCAGAATCGCGTGGTTGCGCAGGTCTGCCTGATTCTTTACGGGCCTACGCGCCAGGTAGGTTCGCGATGCGTAGAGCGCGTGCGACAGCTCGGCAACGCGACGCACCACAAGATCGTCATGTCGTGATCGAAAGAATCGGACTGCAACGTCGGCCTCACGGCGCGCAAGATCGAGGATCTCGCCTCCGGTGACGAGCTCGATTGTGAGCGCTGTGTGCTCTTGACCAAAAGCCGCGAGGCGCGGCGCAAGGTAACAAGCGCCAAACGTCTCTGGCGAAGTCACGCGCACAATGCCCTCGACGGCATCATTTTGCGCATGCGCGCCCCGCTCGAGCGAGAGAACCGATTCTTCGACCCGCCGGATGTCAGGAAGAAGCTGCTCGGCTTCGGCGGTGGGAACGTAACCCGTTGTCGTTCGCGTAAAGAGCCGCACCCCGAGATCCGCTTCCAAGGATTCGATTCGCCTGCCCACCGTGGTGTGATCCACGTTGAGGATTTTCGCAGTGCGCGCCAACGAGCCGGCCTTGGACAAAGCGAGCACAAAGCGGAGATCGTCCCAATTCATCGTCTACGACCTCTGCGCAGCTTGCGTCATCTCGCACGGACGGTCCAGGCCGTTTCGGCTCAATCTGTGTTTTTTTGCACAACCCATGTGAATGCTTGTCGGCTGCACAATCCTTCCAAGAAGAGGCACAACAGGCTCGTCTACATGGGCCGCACGCTTCATCCGTGCAAAAAGGAACACAATGCGCATCTTAAGTTCGCGTGCACACGACGCAATGGCGCTCGCATTCATGGACCTCGCCTGTGGGCGAGTGGAAGACGTCGAGTCTCCACTCTCCGCCCCCGCGGGGGAGCGTCAGCCTGGCTGGTACGACGTGCCAGCAGAACCGGCGACAATCTTCGTCGGTGAGCTCAGTATCGCATCCGAAAACGGTACGATCTCCGGAACCGTTTACAATCCGGCGCTTCCAACCGATCGTCTTTTCTACCTTGCGATGAAGTGGCCGGGCGAAGCGCCCATCGCCATCACCGAACTGCTCAAACCCGCCGACCGTGCGTCGTATCGCGCTGCGCTCAACCCTCCCGGGCGTGTGCGAAAGCCCAGCTTGGTGGGGTCGTGTTCAGGAGAGCGCGCAGAGGGCATCTTGCTCGCGTACCTCGCACGTCCAAACACAACGACGCCCGATCCTGCAAGCGACGAGCTCATCGGCGCATCGTTCAAACAGAAGGAGCTCTTCTCGTACAATCAGACTGCCTACAACACGAAAGTCACTTGGGATACGTGTGTCTCAATCAAGAGGTGGATCCCATCGCTCTTCCTTCAACGCGACGCGCGTCTCGCGTTTGCGCTGTGCGAAGAGCCCGTCAACGCCGGTCGCATTTGCGGTCAGCCCGTCCTTGATCGCACACGCGTTGAGTCGGTCGATTTGGCAATCGATTCCGGGTTCCTAAACTTCGGCCTAAGTGACGTCGGCGGCACGATGGGTGAATCGACGACGGTCGAGGTCAATGGCGTCGCATTCGACCCGAAACCTAGGACGGAGCCAGGTATCGCGCCGTTTCACGCCGGTGAAAATTTCGTTCGCGTCAAGACGGGCCAGCTCGCACCGTGGGAAGCCAAAGTCGTTCTCCCGACTTCATCTCTGCGTCCGCGTCTCGTCGAAGCCGCCTTGCGACAGAACGCACCCTTCACCGTGGCCTGGGACGACGCTCCATGGGCCACGAGCTTCGACGTGCGGATCTCTCCTGTCGACGGTCCAATTCGCAGGGTGGCGTACCCGGAATATGCAGCAAAAGGATCCTCCGTCACGGCCACGTTCGAAGGCTTCGATGATGCTAAAGGCGGCAAGGACATTACGCCACGTGCACGCGTCAGACTCAACGCACGGGTTACTGGGCAGGGCACGCTCAGCTGGGCAGAAGAATTCAACGTAAACGTGCTTCCGTGAGCGCTACTTCGCGGGACGAAACGTCTCTTGAATGCGATTCACACTTCCGATTTCGCCCATCACAATAACCGCCATGCCACCTTCGAGCTTCGTCGACAGGTCGGGATTGTAAACAAGCTCGCCCGATGCACGTTGCACAGCCACGATCATCACGTGACTATCGCCGCGAAGCCGCAGCTCACCGAGCGTGACGCCGATAAGAGGCGAGTCCGCTGGAATCACGACTTCTTCAAGGCGCAGCGTCTGATTGCGATCGCGCATCAGTTGATCGAGAAACTCGTTGAGCTTCGGGCGAATCAGTTCTGTGGCCATGCGCCGACCCCCAATTTGCGTCGGATTCACCGTGCTCGACGCGCCAGCCTTCATCATCTTGGGCGAGGCACCGTCCTCGGTGACCTTCGCGACAATGCGCATCGTCGCATTTAGACTTCGTGCACTTAGAGTTACAAATAGGTTGTCCTTGTCGTGCGTCAGGGCCGAAACCAATCCGCGTGCTCGTTCGATGCCAGCTGCAGAAAGCACCGAGTCGACAGTCGCGTCACCGTGAACGAAAATCATCTTTCCGTCGCATAGTTCCTCGGACACACGTTCGAGGTGATCGGGGTTGCGATCGATCACCACGAACGGTGTCTGAGCGCTGACAAGCTCTTCGATAACGTGCCTGCCTGTCGACCCTGCGCCCGCGACGATCACGTGTTGTGACAATGAGGTGATCTGTTTCTTCATCCGATTTCTCCGCAGCGCGACACCGATCACGCCCTCGATCAAGAGAGCAGTCAGATTGCTTTGAAAGTACGCGATCGTGCCCAAGCCCAGGATGATCAAAGCCGCAGTCGTGAATCGCGCGCCTGCGACTTCGTGCATTTGACTGAGCTCGCCAAAGCCCACCGTCGTAATCGAGATGATGGACATGTAAACGCACTCACCGAACGTCCATCGCCCGTGGCCAAGAACGTAGAGGGCGAACGAGCCAATCACGACGAGCATGCAGAACAGTCCGAAGGCAACGAGCAATCTTCGAACCAGTGGGTGCAACGAGCGGCGCTCAGTCATGGCGACGCCGAGCTCCCCACAATGTCGGCGAGCGCAGCATCAATGTTCGGAAATGCGAATTTGTAACCTTCATTGCACAATTTAGTCGGGAGCGCTCGTTGCCCGGTGAGCGCAGCCTGCGCGAGGCCTTCTCCCAATGCCATTCTCAGTGCGAACGCAGGGACCCGCATCACCGCGGGTCTTCGAACGGCCCGGCCGAGTTGCTCCGCGAACGTGTTCATCGTCACGGGCCTTGGAGCCGTCACGTTGAACGCGCCCATCACATTGTGATCGATCGCAAAAAGGATGGCACCCACGACGTCGCGATGATGAATCCAACTGAGAAACTGTTGCCCATCTCCAATGGGGCCTCCAACGCCGAGGCGGAATGGCGTGATCATCTTTTTCAGCATGCCACCCTCAAGACCAAGCGCGAGCCCAATGCGTGGGTGCGCAACGCGTACGCCCGCATCTTTGGCTGCCTGCGCTGCAGCTTCCCACTCTTCGCAGATGCTCGCGAGCAGATCCTGACCGTGCGATCCAGATTCATCAAGAATCTTGTCGTCTTTTCGCATCCCGTAAATTCCGACTGCGGACGCACTGAGGAGCACACGCTCCCTCTCTTTCGCCCGATCCGCGAGTGCACGCGCAAGGACCCTCGTCGGCAACGTCCGACTCTCGCGCAACTCTACGATGCGCGCGTGGCTCCAACGCGAATCAGCCACGCTGGCGCCCGCGAGATGCACCACCGTGTCTGCGCCCGCAATCATGGATCGTGCAGCGCCCTCATCGCGTCCGTCCCATTCGACGACCGAAACCCGAGCCCCAAAGGTGCGTTCGGCTAATGCCTTGTCTCGCGACGTCACAGAAACGCCGTCGCCACGAGAAAGGAGCGCGGCCACAAGCTTTTGGCCCACAAACCCCGTCGCTCCCGTTACGAGCACCGTCGCCATCGCCCTACGATGCCACAACTCGAGCCTGTTGCTCCGCGAATGCGCAAGGCCTGTTACGCTCACCTCTATGCGTGTGCGCATCGAAGGCATCGATCGCCGTCCACTCCTGTTGCCTCTCCGCGTCCCGTTCGTCATCGCGTCCGGAGAAGTCACAACCACGCGCGCCGTCGAGATTGAAGCGAGCGTATCGTCTGACGGCGTCACAGCGCTCGGTCTCGGTGAGGCCGCTGCGCTTCCACCAGTGACCCACGAGGACGTTGACGACATCGTCAACCGCGTTGATCAAGCCGTGCGCGTCCTTCGAGCCGCCGAAGGTGACATCGCACCCGAGCACGCCAAGACCCTCATCTTCGCGCTCGATCGCGCGTTTGAAGGTGCTCCCGTCGCGCGTGCCGGCGTCGAGGTGGCGATACTCGATGGCATCGCGCGCCTCGAGAAGGTGCCGCTCTATCAATGGCTTCGACCCTCGGCCACGCATCAGACAAGTTTCTTGACCGATATCACGCTCAGCATCGGCGCGATCGAACCCATGCTTGAAGAGGCACGGTCGTGGCACGGGCGCGGCTTTCGCTGCTTCAAGGTCAAGGTTGGCCGCGACGTCGACCACGACATGCGCGCCCTAGAAGCGATCGCAAAGTCTCTCTCAGACGTTACGTTTCGCATCGACGCAAATGCTGGGTTTTGCGCACATGACGCGCTCACCCTGCTCGGTGCGATCGAACGTTTATCGCTCCGAGTCGAGTGCTTCGAGCAGCCATGTGCTGCAAGCGACCTTGATGCGATGGCCGAAGTGACGCGCGCATCGAAAGTCCCAGTCATTGCCGACGAGAGCATTCGCACGCTACGTGACCTCCAAGCCATCATTGCAGCCAGGGCTGCGCACGGTGTGAATCTGAAACTCTCGAAGATGGGGGGCGCGCTTCATGCGCTGCGCATTGGCGTCGCTGCCCAAACTGCAGGCATGCGATTGATGATGGGCGGTATGGTCGAATCGCGCCTCGGCATGACCGCCGCGGCACACGTCGCAGCGGCCCTCGGTGGCGTCGACTTCGCCGATCTCGACACCGCCTTCTTGCTCACGGCCGAAGCCCACGAAGGGGGCTACACAAGCGAAGGCCCGCACCTCACGCTGACCGGAGCAAAGGGCCTGGGTGTGAGGCGCTTACTTCGTCAACCAAGTTAACTGCAGCCGACGCGGCTACTTTGAAAAAACCGCGGTGTACTCTTTGCAAATGCCATCGTACACGGCCGACTTCTCGCGGTCGGTGATCACCTTGAGCTTGAGGCCGCAGATACCAATCACGCCCTTGCCCAAACTCTCTTTGAGCTTTGCCTGGTTCTCGCTCGAGACCTGAAATCCGCGAGCGGTCTTCAGGTCTCCGTATCGGGTCTTCAGGTCTTCCTTCTTCGCATCGAACGCCTTCTTGACGGCCTCTGGCCCCTCTTTGTCGGCTTTCTCTTTGAGCTCGGTGACGAGAGCGTCGTTTGCCTTGATGAGCGCCTCAAAGTCAGAGTTTTTGCTGCAACCCGTCGCGAGCATTGCAACGACCAAACCAAAAGCCAACTTCATCGGAGCCTCCATCGGTATGACGTTTCCACTTTTCAAGCGGCCGAGAGTCTATCAGCCGCCAAGATAGGCCGCTTGGATTTCCGGATCGGCCGCGAGGTCAGGTGACCGCCCGCTCTTTGCGATCTCGCCAGTTCGAAGCACATACGCGCGATGGCTTGCTTTGAGTGCAACGCGCGTGTTTTGTTCGACGAGCAAAATTGTAACGCCTGCGGCTGCAATTTGGCTGATGGCCACGAAGATCTGCTGCACGAGCTTTGGGGCAATGCCGAGCGATGGCTCATCGAGAAGCAAAAGGGATGGCCGCGCCATGAGCGCGCGCGAAATCGCCAGCATCTGCTGCTCGCCCCCAGAGAGTGTGCCAGCCTCTTGTTTGACCCGTTCACCGAGTCGAGGAAATAACCGCACAATGTCTTCGAGTGATTCACGCATCGTTTTCTTGTCGCGATGCACGTAAGCACCGAGCTCTAAGTTCTCGAGCACAGTGAGGGTAGGGAAAATCGCTCGGCCCTCGGGCACGAGCGAAATGCCAGCTTCGACGAGATCCTCGGTCGCCGCGCCGACGATCGATTTTCCTGCAAACGTGATTGCACCATCCGCAATCGGCAGAAGCGAAACGATGCTCTTTAGCGTAGTCGTCTTGCCTGCGCCGTTCGCGCCGATCATGGCTACAATTTCGCCCGAACCCACTCTGAGGCTCACGCCCTTCAGCGCGGCGATCCCGCCGTAGCTGACTCGCAGGTCAGTTATTTCGAGCAGCGATTCGTTCGGCGCAGTCGGCGCGCGATGAGGATGAGCGACCCTCATGCTCCTCCTCCGGCGGATGCCTCGTCGTCCTCACCGAGGTAAGCGCTGATGACGGCCGGATGGTTGCGAATCACATCCGGAGTGCCCTGCGCGATGGTTTCGCCGTGGTCAAGAACGTGAATCTCTTCACACACACCCATGACGACCTGCATGTTGTGCTCGACGAGAACAACCGTGAGCGCAAACGTGTCTCGCAACCACCGCACTTGCGTCTTAAGCCCCTCGGCCTCGCCGTAGTTCATGCCGGCTGCAGGCTCGTCAAGCAGCAGGACCTTTGGCGAGAGCATCATGGCGCGCGCAATTTCGAGCCTTCGTTGATTGCCATACGAGAGCGACGTCGACGGCGCATCGGCGAGCTCTCCGAGCGAAAAGACCTCAAGCAATTCGAGCGCACGCTTTGTCATCGCCGCTTCGTCGCTGAAGTGCGAAGGCGTGCGCAGGAGCGCAGAAAATAAGTGTGCTTTTTTCTGCAACTCGCACGCGACGAGCAAATTTTCGAGCACCGTTAGTTGCGAAAAGAGGCGGATATTCTGAAACGTTCGCGCGATGCCTGCTCTGGCGATTTCCGATGGTTTCAATCCCGCAAGCGAAAGGCCGCCAAGTGTGATCGTACCGCCGTCGAATTGGTAAACGCCGGTGATCAAATTGAAGACCGTCGTCTTTCCGGCGCCATTCGGTCCGATGAGACCAAAGATGGATCGCTCGGGCACCTCGAAGGTGACATCGCTCACGGCGCGAAGGCCGCCAAACGATTTGCTCACGCTCCGCAAGGCAAGCGTCATGACGCCCTTTTCTTTTGAAACAACTCGCCCTCACCCAGCAATCCCTCGGGTCTCAGGATCATGAGCACGATGAGCAATACCGAATACACAATCATGCGCAGCGCGTTGAGATCGAGCCACTCGGCATGCCGGCGCAAGTCTTGAATGAAACTGCTTCCTTGGCCGTACTCGATCGCCTTGATGCTGAGCGTGACAAAAATACCGCCGAGCACGGCGCCAGTGACAGAACCTGAACCACCCAAGATCACCATGGTGATGGCGTCGAACGACGTCTGAAAGTTGAACGCGTCGGGTTGCACAGTTGGCGTTCCGTCGCGCATCATCGCCAAAAGACCGCCTGCAACGCCAGCCCCAACCGCGGCGAGTACGAACGAAGTCACCTTGTACCGCGTCGGATCAACACCCACCGCCGCTGCTGCGATCTCGTCCTCGCGCAATGCGCGCAGCGCGCGACCCCAACCGGAAAACTTGATGCGCCACGCAAGCGCGACCATCAAGGTGACAATAGTTAAGATCCAGAACGGTCCCGCGTAGAGCGGCACGCCTTGATCTGCCGTACCTGCGTAGCCTTGTGGACCCCCGAGCGAGGTGAGCGAAACGCCGAGTGCGTGAAAGAACGTTTCGGGGCCACGCACGTTGGACCAAGCCTGCGAAAGCGTATCCTTGGCGCCAACATCCGCCGTGGCGATGAGCAGGCGAAAAATCTCTGCGAACCCGAGCGTCACGATCGCGAGGTAGTCCCCTTTCAAACGCAAACTCGGCAGCCCCAGCAGGAAACCGAACGCACCCGCAACCGTCGCTGCGGCGAGCAACGCAATCGGCACAACAATAAATGAACTGGCGAGAGTGGGGGCTTGCGAGCCAAGTTTCACGTGCAGTTGTGACGCAACAATCGCGGCCGTGTAGGCACCCACGCCAACGAAGCCCGCGTGTCCGATCGAGAACTGCCCGGCCATGCCATTGATAATGTTGAGCGAGACCGCCACAAGCACGTTGCAAGCCGTGAGCATCAGCAGCTGTCGCAATGATCCATCGGTTAAGATTCGCGACAAGCCGACGTCGAGCGCGACCGAGACCGCCGCCACCAGCAGCGCAATCAGGAGCGTTCGAGGCCAAGTGCGGGCAGCCATGCGTTCGTTGGGCTTCTATCGCACGCCGGGCTGACCGTCGACAATCGCCTTCTGCGTCTTGTCCATCCAGTCTGCAAGCGCACACTCCTTGCGGCCAACGCCTGACGACTCAGCGCGAAGCTGTGCTGCCGCCGTCGTCCACACTTTGCATGGCTCAACACCCGAAACGCCCCCAAGTGCGCACCCTTCTATCTTCGTCAGGAGCGCTGATCCCTCAGATGAATGCACGTTCCTGCGCGCCCACTCGAGCTGAACACGAAGCTGCTCCTTCGGGTCATTTTCACCCGCAAGATTCGCGTGACGTGAAGCGTCGCACATCGTGCCAACGTCGAGTTTGTAACTTGTGCAGCTCACAATGGAGGCGCCCAGCACCAAACCGATCATCAAATCGTTCATTTGACGATGCGCAGATAAGGCGGCAGCTCACGCTTTGATCGCGGCGGCTCGGTCACAAGCTTCTTGTCATCGAGCTTTGCGGAATCGGCCAATAGAGGCTGAGGTGGCGCAGTCTCGAGTAGCGGCGAAGACTTGGGCGCCTCGCGAATGGGCGTGTCGGCGAGTCGCGCGCCTCTTGCGGCCTTCTTGACGCGTGGCTTGGTCGCTTTTGGAGCGTCGGACTCGACACTCTTTTTCTTGATTGCCTTCTTTGCTTTGACCTCGACCTCTGCGGTCGCGGGAGCCTTCTTGCCCACTTTCTTTTTGAGTTTCGGTGTGGGTTCCGGCGGCGTCGCGACATCTGCCGCAGAGACGCTCGACGCTTCGGCGGCAGGAACGGCTCGCAAGTGAGGAACCTTCGGAGGCGGCGCCGACTTTGTAACGCCAAACTGTGGCGCAACCTCGAACGGTACTTCGTCCGGCCAGATCACCCCACGACCATCTTCACCGGAGAGCGCAAAAATTGCGCTCCACGGCATCACGCAAAAAAAGGGCGCGCGGTTGAAGCTCAACGTGCACGAGATGCCCTCGTCTTCGACGCGAAGATCGTGAATGGGCACCGCCATGTTAAGGCCGACTTGCAGGACCAAGTGGGGCTGCTTGCGAAACCAGGGAGGCACCATGACCCCGCTTGCACGTGGGTCGAGGTGAATGAAAAGGCTGGTCTGCGTGAGCAGTTGCGTGGCGCAGTCTTTTTTCGGTGGAAGAACGGGCTGCATCAGGAATGGGGACCTTATAGCGCATTCCCCCTCGATGTCATCACGCGGCGAAGCCCGAGGGACGGCTCGCATCCCCCGGGAAAAGTAAGGCTAAGTGATGAAAGCCAGAAGAGATGCTCTGGTCCTTCCTCTGTGCGCGCGATCGCGAAACGTAGCTGACCAGCTGGTCAGCTATTTTGCGACGCCAGCGGCCACCGCCTTTGGCGCGGCCCCTGAGGTCGCAGGTGCGGCCCCACCCGCCGACGTGATCTCAAGCGAGTAGCCGAGGCCTCCGCTGATGTTGTCAGTGTGACCCTCGACGGCTTCCTTAACGTTGATGGTGTAGTCGCCCGGCTCAAACTTCGCGGTCAGTGTGACGCCGTTTTCGTCACCTTCTTTGTGCCACTTCGACTTGCCGTTGCTCACCGTGAGGTCGGGCCAAAGGCGAAGCAATTTGTTCGTGCCCGTGGGCGTAACCTTGAACGAGTATGAACCTGCGGTCGCGACCTTCCACGTTTTGGTGTCGCCCTCTTTGTTCGACACGCGAGCGGAACAGGCACCGTTCTTTGGCGCATCCACCATGTTGGCGCAGCTGTCTACGGGAGCATCCGCGAAAATCGAAACGGGAAGACCAATCGCCAGCGAAAGACCGGCTGATGCGAATCCGATAATCATGTTGCGCTTGGTTGAACCGACCAACTTATCGCGACCCTTCGTCGAGATCAGAAGCTTGCCAAGCATGCCATCAGGACGCCCAATCGCGCCGTTAGCGAGCTTGCCCATGGCGAAGAGATTGCCTTCGGCAGGAATGATCTTCTCAACCGCCATGAGACCCAACGCCACACCTTCGCCGAAGTGCGGCTTGATGTTGACCTGATGCTGACCAAAGATCACGTCGCCCGAAGTCGCAGCTGTGCCTTGCTCAAACGACTTGACCAAATCACTGGCGGTCACGTCTTTTCGCGCGTCAACCGAAACGGGACCTGAGCCGTCATTGATCAAAAAGTACGCGCCGCCATTTTCGGTGTGTACGTTGCTCTTGTTCTTTTGCTCCTTCGTTCCGTTCTCAGTCGTGACGTACTTCTTCACTTCGCGCTGAATTTCGATCTCGTAGTAGACGCAAGGACGACCCGACATGGGAGCGATGAACGGCTGCTGCAGACCGATGGCGCCTTCTACCGAGATCATCCCCTTGGCGTCAGCCGACTGAGGGTTGTTCGCCTCCGCCGTCTTGCGGAACGGCGCCGCAAGAATTTTCTTCATCTTCGCGCGCTGAAGAAAGCCGAAGACCACGGTCGCCATCGCTACGACGACCAGAAAAAAACCGAGATATTGCATAGCAAGCTCCTCCCGCACGGGCGGGGTTTGGGTGGCGCACGTACCTGCGCGCCACGCCCCCTGAGCAGCTCGCGTGCCAATGCGAACGACGGCCTCGTTTGTTGCCAATTCATCAATCGACGCTGACGAACACCGGGTGGCGAGCACCCCAGCACGATCTCCCAAAACGAAACAAGGTGGGCACCTCGGCACCCACCTTGCGGAGAGAACAGCGCGCGCTTAGAGGCCGCGTGGATCGGCGGCGCTTACCAAACGATCGTACAGCGCGTTAGGCAACAGTCGCGCAAAGCGAAGCGCAGTAACGAGAGGCCACGGAAACGCGATTACGCTTGGCGCCTTCTGCAAACGTTCGGTGATGACCTTTGCCGCTTTCTCAACCGGCCACTTGAACGGCATCTTGAACGTGTTCTTGTCGGTCATCGGTGTCGTGACGAAACCGGGCTGCACATCGGTCACCTTCACACCCGTTGCGCGAAGGTCGATGCGAATGGCTTCGAGGAACGTCGAGAGCGCCGCTTTGCTTGCGCTGTAGACCGCGGAGTTCGGCAGCGCGCGCAGGCCAGCGATGCTCGAAACGCCGACGAGTTGACCCGACCCCCGCTCCACCATGTGCGGGATGGCAGAGACCAGCGTCGCGACCGCACCATTAACGTTCGCGTCAATCATCTGCTCGGAAAACGCCCAGGAAATTTCTTTCGCGTGCTTGGTGCCACCGACGCCAGCGTTGGCGATCACCATGTCGAGTCCACCGAATGTGGCAATCGCATCTCCGACGGCCTTGTGCACAGTCTCGGATTTTGTGACGTCGGCAACAAGAACGAGCGGCTCGCCACCGAGGGCGCGGACTTCTTGGGCGACCTCGTTGAGTGACTCGATACGACGGGCCACGAGGGCAACCTTCGCGCCCGCCTTGGCATACTCGAGCGCGAGCGCACGCCCGATTCCACTTGACGCACCCGTAATCAGCACCGTTTTTGGCGTCATGTCTCGCACTCTTGCACCACCCGTGGAGCGCGCAAGTTGAAACGGGGTGCATTGATGACCCGCCGGTCAATTATTCTACGGCAAGCACGAAAGACGGCCGCATCAGCGAATGCGGGGCTAGCTCGACAGCACTTCGAAACTGATGCCTGCCTTTTGGAGGCGCTCGAGCAGCACGTCTTCAAGCGCTGCCACCGGCGTGAGCACCCCATAACGCGCTGGCAAGCGCTTGCGATCGAGCGCAAGTGAAAGCGCGCACTCCGCGATCATTTTTGACGTCTCAGCGTATCCCGGCTCGCCGCCCTTCACGCGGGTGACCACTCGTTGCGACGGCGTCGTGCCCTCGAACGTAACTTGGAACCAACCATTTTTTAGCTGCGTATCTGTGGGCCCCTGCCCGCTTGGCCGCGCTTTGCTGAGCAGTCGCCGCGTCGGCTCGAACTGCGCGAGCGCAATCAGCGTACCGATGCCCGCAGCGGCACCGACGACAGTGGAAAGATGCTTGACGTGAGCGTAGTGCCCGTAGCTAAACGCAGGGCCGTACGCCGCCACCGCGCTCGCTGACCGCAAGACAATTGGGCCATCGATCGTTGGAAGTGGACACGCCCAAGCATTGATCGTGCGCTCGTAGTGCAGGCGCGCTTTGCCGCCTGAGATACGTCGATCGGTTGCGTGCCTTGGAACAGAAAACTTGGACTTTCGAGCCTCGCCAAAGCCATTGATGGCCGACTGCCAAGTGCCTCCAGAGAACGTGCTGCCGCCAGTGCGAACGAACCCCGACAGGGTGATTGGCTCGCGATCGCCAAGTTTCTTGACGGTGTAGTAGGCGCCGACGTCGTGCGGAATGCTGTCGAAACCGCAGCAGTGAACGATGCGCGATTGGCTCTCGATCGCGACGCCGTCATACTTTTCGATCATGTCGCGAACGAATTGCGGCTCACCCGTAATATCGACGTAGTCCGCGCCAAACGTGGCGCATGCCTTGACGAGCGGTTCGCCGTGCAAAGCGTACGGCCCAACTGTTGTGAGCACGACGCGCGTCTTTTTGACCATCGCCTCAAGTGACGCGGGATCTTCAGCGCTCGCCTCGAGAATCGGCAGAGACGCAAGCGCGGGATTCATCGCAACGAGCTGCGCCTTCACTTCGGCAAGTTTATTTACGTTACGTCCTGCAAGTGCCCAGCGCAGTTTGGCGGGCCCATTGGCAGCGAGGTACTGGGCCGCAAGCTTGCCGGTGAAACCAGTCGCGCCGTAAACGACGATGTCTAAGTCCTTCTTCATCGGCGGCACTATTGGGCCGCCGGCCGGACTCCGCAAGCGCAGGCGTGACGAAACTCATCCGCGGGTGGGGATGGGGAAAAAAACCAGCGACGCATGACGACGCGGAGTTTGCGCGGATTGAAAGGGGTAGGTGACAGTAAAAACCCCGAGCCGGCACAACGTCACTGGCGAACTCAAATTGTGGGCAACATCGCGAAGGCCGCCGGGGCGCGGATTGAAAGGGGTAGGTGACAGTAAACCCGACGACCTTCGCGATATTGCTCACAGAAAACAGTGCAAGGGGGCGACGCGAGCCCGAAGCTGCGCGGATTGAAAGGGGTAGGTGACAGTAAAGCTCCGAACCCTCGTCGTCCCTTGCGAGAGGAGGTAAGAGCAAGTCGCAGGCCAGGACACAAAGGGCGCAAAATGTCCAGATTTGTGCTCGGTTACTTCGGAAAACCCAGGCCGTGCGTTCACCCCACCGAACCGGTTTGCGTTCAGGTGGCAAGGCTACTTGGGTCGGCGGCTCTGAATCAGATACCACTAGGCGATGTATGCGAATCCGTTGCGCGTCGGCCTAGAGACCGAGCGCGTTGCTCCGCCTTGCGCGTTCGTGATCTTCGGCGCTTCAGGTGACCTCACGCGCCGCAAGTTGATTCCGGCGCTTTACAACCTCAACGTGTCGCGGCTCTTGCCCGCGAGCTTTGCCATGATTGGCTTCGCGAACACCGAGAGCACAACTGAGCAGTTTCGCGAGAACATGCACGTCGGTACGGCTCAGTTCTCACGGCGCAAGCCGGTCGAAGATGCAACGTGGCTCGATTTCGCAAGCCGACTCCACTACGTCACCGGCACGTTCGAAGATGCTGCGGCGTACGCTCGGCTGCGCGAGAAGCTCGAAGAGCTCGACCAGACCGCGGGCACGAGAGGCAACCGCATTTACTACCTTGCGATCCCGCCGAGCCTCTTCCCGATGGCGATCGAAAATCTCGCCAAGGCTGGCCTCGTCTCTGACCCCAACGATCGGTCGCGCTTCACGCGCATCATCGTTGAGAAGCCCTTCGGTCGCGATCTCGCGAGCGGTGACGCGCTCAATCATCAGCTTCACAAAGGATTCGCCGAATCGCAGATCTTCCGTATCGATCACTACCTTGGTAAAGAAACTGTACAAAATCTCCTCGCGTTCCGATTTGGCAACGAGATCTTTGAACCGCTCTGGAATCGGAACCACATCGATCACGTTCAGATCTCTGTCGCCGAAGACATCGGTGTTGAAGGTCGCGGCAAGTTTTACGAAGAGGCCGGCACAACGCGCGACATCGTCCAAAATCACCTTTTGCAATTGCTCATGGTCATGGCGATGGAACCTCCCGCCGCGTTTGAGGCTGACGCCGTTCGCGACGAGAAAGTGAAGGTCTTGCGAGCGCTACGGCCAATCGTCGGCGAATCCGTTTCGAAGCTCACCGTGCGCGGTCAGTACGCGCACGGCAGCTTCGCGGGCAAACCGGTTGTCGGCTACCGCGAGGAGCCAAACGTCTCGCCACATTCGATGATCGAGACCTACGTTGCGATGAAGCTCGAGGTCGACAATTGGCGATGGGCGGGCGTACCGATTTACATTCGCGCCGGCAAGCGCCTCACCAAACGTTCCACCGAAATCTCGATTCACTTCAAACGCGTCCCTCATTCGCTGCTCTCACCGAAGGAGCCGATCACGCCCGACGTTCTCGCGCTGCGCATTCAGCCCGACGATGGCATCAGTCTACGGTTCATGGCGAAGGTGCCCGGACCCTCCATGATCCTTCGTCCGGTCAACATGGACTTTCACTATGGTACGACCTTCGCCGAGAGCTCGCCGGAAGCCTACGAACGACTCAACCTCGATTGCATGCTCGGCGATCCAACGCTCTTTGCGCGTGCTGACGAAGTGAGTGCGGCGTGGCGGTTTATCACGCCGGTTATCGAAGCTTGGCAACACGGCGTGCAGCCCACCTTTCCGAATTATCACGCGGGCACCTGGGGCCCCGACGATGCGGCGCGCTTGATTGAGAGAGACGGTCGCGCATGGAGGCGTCTATGAATATTCCGCTCGATCAGGTCGATAAACATCTTGCCAAAATGTGGGACGGCGCGACGCGCCACGACCAAGCAACGGCGCGCACCACGCTCCTCACGCTCGTCATTATCGTGACCGAAGATGCGATGTTGGAACGGGTTAACAAAGTCATCGCAGACGTGGTTGAAGCGCAGCCCGTTCGAACGATCGTCGTGAGCTCTGCGCCCGGCGGCGATGCAGAAATCATCGCGAATGCCGCGTTGCACATGAACTCGCAAAACCAGCCCAGTGGCGATGCCATCACGCTGCTTGCAAAGGGCAACGCGCGACATTGGCTACCGGAGAACATTGACCGGTTCATTTTGTCGGGCATGCCCTGCTGCGTGTGGTGGGTTGGCGATCTTCCCGATCGCGACAATCTGTTCGAGCGCATGGTGGAGCGCTCCGATCTCACGCTCATCAATTCGGCCGAGATGGACCTCCGCGATCTCAACAAGGTCGCCGACATTGCTGACAAATTTCGACAGACCGCGATCGCCGATTTCACCTGGGCTCGTCTTCGCGGCATGCAGGACTTGATCGCACGGTTCTTCGATCATCCCGACGCCGCTCCTTATCTCGATGAGCTCACGCGCATCACGTTCGCGTTCTCACCGAGAGAAAACGACATCGACGTTGCGAGCACGCGCGTTGGCCTTTTGCTCGGATGGATTTGCCACGCACTTCACCTCGATACGCAACACGCAAAGTGGTACCTCAAAAAGGGTGCCGCGCAGATCGTGCTGCATCGCAGCGGCGGAAACTACCCAGAGGTCACGATTCATATCCAACGCGACAAGCGCCCTGGCGTTCACGACGGTGCGCTTACGCGCATTGAGCTCGCCGCGGGGGCCGACGATGAAGCACTCTTCACCATCGCGCGCCAGGATGATCCAGCCAATGTGCTTTGGACGGCCCGCATCCCTAACGTCGTCATCCCACCGCAGGTTATGCACTTCGAGAGCCACAACGAAGGGCGCATGCTTCGCCGTTGTCTCGAGAATCCGGTGCGTGATCCGCTCTTCGAACAGAGCGTACGTGCCGCGCGCGAGATTCTGCGGAGTGTCGCTCCGCGACTTTCAGGTCCACCTTCGACTTACCGATGACAGAACCTACGACCAAAGCGCTGTCGCACTCGCCCGACGTCGCCTTCATTGCAGCGCTGTGTGGCGGAGCGTCTCTTTTGCCGATTCCCTTTGTGGATGGTCCCATCCGCGCGCGACTGCACGCTCAAATGTTTCGCACGCTCGCGGCGCGAAAAGGTAAGTCACTTGACGATCAAAGCGTCAAGCAGCTGCTCGGCAAGAAGGCAGGACTCCTCGGCGCGGTAGGCAAGTTTGCCCTTCTCTATCCTGCGAAACGCCTTTTTCGCCGCCTCTTCGGCGTGCTCGCCATCGCAAGCGTCATCGACGAAGTGAGTCAAACCTATCATCTTGGGTTCCTGTTCGCGACGGCACTCGAAGACTCATCGTGGGGGACTCGCTCAATGGTTGGAGTTCGCACGGCCATCGACGCAACGATCAAGGCGATTGACCCAAAGCCCGTGCGTCACCTTTTTCGCGGTGCGGTGAGCACGTGGGCAAGGTCGAAGACCAAAGACGATTCTGTCGATACCGACCCATTGCTCGAGAGACTCGCCAAGTATGGCGCGGCACACTTCGAGGCTGCGGCTGAAATGCTGCACGAAGAGTTACAAAAAGCGTAAGGCGCGTGCGTCTCGCTTGCAGGTACTCGTGGCAGGAGTCGAACCTGCAGGTTCTCCGTTCTGAGCGGAGCGACGTTGCCGTTTGCCTACACGAGTGAAAAAGTGGCCCTGTTTTTGACGTCTGGGCCCAGAGTGCGCGCGCGTAGCGGGTGAGATCCGGTGCACGCAACACTCCAAGACGCAGGGATACCAATCGTCAGGACACGGGACAGTTCAGGTCATTGACCATGTGTAGTTCTTCCCAAAGAGAAGGAACTCGGTCATCGACAAAAACCGCAGCACATGCAGGAGCAAGATGGGTCGAAAGCCGCATTTTGCGCGGGCATCATCCCAACCGCTCTGGCGAGAGGTTCCCCTCTACGAACAATTTTCAGCTGCAACGAAAGGCACAAAGTTCAGGTGCCTTCTCAATGAGTTCTCCTTCAGTTTTTTCCAAATAATGACTCGCGCGCGAAACGCATCGCGCGATTGTTCAATTGAACAATTAATTTTATGCTCAATTGAGCAGTTGCAACATATGCAATTGATTACTGCAAACGCAGGACCGAAAAGCCATGCGCGACGCGCCAACCCGATCCAATGCAGGCGCCCTACGCACGGCGCAAAGGCGGGCCCCACGTCGGGCCTAGACCCGACAAACCCGAAACGGTACCTCGCCGCACAAAGCAAAAAAGGCCACCTGGGTTTCCCTAGGCAGCCTCCGTGAGAGCGGAAGATAGAAACCTAGAGTTTGGGCTTTCGACGAAGTCGCAGATCGGACGGCCAGAAGGAATGCTGCCCTACGAAACGAGCGCTCTCGCCGCAATCGCACAGATCGACGCATTGGTAGGCCTGCTTCATGCCGAAGGGGCGCTGACCTGCGAACGATCGATTTTGTAAGATTGTCGGTTTCATGGCCCCTCATCAAGAAGCAGCGCGTGCCCAGCGGCTCGCTTTTAGCTTCTGCATGCACTTCGACGCACAAAGCGCCGAGACAATTCATGGTGTAGCGGAGTTTCTTCACTCAGTCCAGAAATATGTCTCTGGTCATTGCAAATTGATCGCCGTCGATGCGGACACATCAATTCGCTAACTTGACCTTTCGCCCAGGCACGAGCCCATCAACGAACACGAGCTCGACGCTCTCTTTCGATGCCGCCGAAGCGGATGCGACGAAGAGATCGACGACCAAACCCCAGATCATCACATCGTCGGCACCCATCACGAGACGAGCCGCCGGGCATGCGGCGCGCGCCTTGCTGAACGCACCACCGCCCATGGTCATGTCGGGACCTCCAAGGCCTTTCGTGAACTTCTGTGCCACGCCTCCGCCCGCCGTCCACACCGAGATGTTCGCTTCTTTGCTGATAAACGCCGTTGCGACGCACGTCTCTGGTTCGGCGGCGCCGAGATACGTTTCGATCTTAGTCAAGTTACCTGACCTATGGGTCGTTGAGATGGAAAGCGACTTTGGCTTCTGCGCGCGAACGGTGTCGACCAGTTGCCGAACGGCGCTTGGCTTGGCTTTGCGATCGACTTCAAGGTTGATCGCTTCTTGAGCGATGCGTTCGCCGGCGAGCACAACCGCGAGGCGTTTCGCCCACTCGTCGCGCGAGCCGATCGACTCGCCGCTTACGATGAGCGTTTCGGCGTTGAGCTCGATGCGAGCCGGCCCTCTTTTCGGCGGCGGCGGTGGGGTTGAAGGTGCGGCCGAAGGCGTGGCAGACGACGTTGCCGGCGGACTGGCCTCGTCCTTCGAACAGCCGGCGACGGCGATCGCAATGGACGCGAAAATAGCACACTCAACGTGACGAATTGGCATCGGCGGAACTCCTCGCTTTCGCGAGAGTGCACCGCGGATGCCTCAGCCGCAAGACCCTGCCTGCCGTCCGCTTACGCTGCAGCGTGCAGACTGCGAAGCTTGATGCGAATCTCGTCAAAGCTTGGCGTGGCAAGCCCGCGGGCGTGACACAACAAAAAGAGCGCGTGGTGAACCTCGGCGTCGTCCGGCTCATCGGTGCAGCCGTCGAACGTATTGCGATCAACGGCCAGCAACATTGCCGCCGCAAGCTCGTCCCGCTTCGCGTACTCAATGTACGCACTCGCCTCTGCGAGGGTTAGCGCGCCGAGACTCACAATCGAGGGCTTCTTTCGCATGCACTCTCCGTGTTGTTTGGACGATCGAGAACGCGTCATCGCAGAACGTAGGAGCGATGAACGCAGAGATTGTCGTTGCAACAGCCCCGCCACCAAGCCAACCAACACTCGGTCGTCGACCGATGCTTGTCCGAGTGCAGAGCTAACGATCGCCATCGAATGATGGCGCATGGTGCGAGTTCCTCGGGCGCTTGGCTCGTACGCCGAAAGAGTGCGTCGTCCTTGTCGACGCTCTTTTGCTCTCCCTTTTTGCGATCGTGCTTCAGGCATCGCCCTCGGTGGAGGCTTGTCGCCTCACCTTTCAAGATAACGCGCCAGTGCGACTGCTACCAATTTCCACTAGACGTTTTCGGGGTCGTTGTCGCACCTGATACCTCGATACTTCGCCGTACTTGACCTCTTTATCGTCGTTCTCTCGGCATTTCGCACAAGCCCGCTATTTTTGCAGCGCGCGCTCGACAAGAACAAGGCGATCTTGGCCCCAAAAGAGGTGCTTCCCATCGACAACGAACGTTGGCGCGCCAAAAATTCCGTGAGTCTCTGCGGATGCCGTCGCATCGCGCAACGTATCTTTGATACTTTGTTCGTTACATTTTGCAAGAATCCGAGACGCATCGTCGCCGATGAGCGACGCAAGCGTTGTTTCGTTGGCGATGTCTTTGTCTTCGGCCCAGTACGCGCGAAACGTTCGCTCGAAGAAACCACGCTTCTCTTGCTCCTCGAGCGCTAGGTACGCACGCAGGGGCTTGACCGTGGGCATAGGAAATCGCGATGGCATGACCAGTGGCACGCCCCAGTGTTCCGCCCACCGAAACATGTCCTGAAAGTAGTATCGACGCTTGGCTTCAGGCCACGTGAGGATGGGCGCGTCGGGGGTTCCTATTCCCTTAAACAGCGCGCCGAGCAACATCGGTTTCAGTGTGAGGGTGGCGCCGGTGCGCTCGGCAAGCGCGTGCACCTGAGTCGAAGCCAGATAGGCAAAGGGCGAAGAAAAGTCCCAATAAAAGTCGAGCGTGTGGGCCATAGCAAAAACGTTATATCGCGATGCACCCCAGCGCTCACGGACTCATTGCGAAGCGGTTTCCCACAAAGTCCGGGCGGTGCACGCTTGCGAGATCCGTCGCCAAAAGCTGACCGACAAGCCTGTCTCTCACCTTGCCATCTCGAAGCTGACGGGGATCGTCAACCACCCTGACGAGCGCCTCATCGGGGTCGACCAAGGCACAGGAGAGCGCATCTGCCACTCGCGTTTCGACTTCTGAGAACGCTTGTCGCTTTCGATCGCCACGAACGAGCAAGCACGAGGCCGAAGGGTAACGTTTCATCCACGCGCGCCCCATCGAAAGCAGAGACGATTCGTAACTTTGTGCGCCATGTTTTGCCGGCGCGCGCAGCACCCACAAGTCCACATCCGAAAGAAACGCCGACGTCTTCGGAGCATACTCAGGCAGATCGCACCCGACTTCGAAGACACTGACACCGACCGTTTGGCGATCGACAATGATGGCGCGAAGATTGATGGGACCATCCCCGGTCGAGACGATTTCGATGGCATGTGGCGCCTCAGGTACGTCACGCGTCACTTCCGCAAGCGCACCGCGCGCGCCATCCGTCGCCATGTGGATATCGTAACTTCCGTCGATACGAATCCGAAGCGAACCTCCCGCAGGCTGAGCGTCGGCCAGCACCTCGATGCGTGAAAACGGCTCTCGCATCTCGAGCGTCAATCGTGCGCCGCGATCGCGCGTTGTGAGAGCCCCGGCGTTCGCAGTCCACTTGCCCTTGCGTCTCAGCGATCCAAATTCGCGCACCGAATGACCGACTGGCGAAACCCAGCGCGCACCACCGAGGCCAAAGTGCTCTTCAAGTCGTTCTCGAAGCGCCGAAGCAATACGGCTCTGGCGCTGGCCACACACGGTCATTCGAAGGTCGCGCGTCGGATGGGCTCCTTTTAGTTCGATGGCCGCAGCCTTCCAGCGAGAGAGCCGCTCGGCGTGGACAATGGCAAGAGGGTTGACGACCACGCCTTCATGCACCGGAACCGCCTTCGGAGCCTCAGGCTGCGAGTGAGCCACATGCTCGTGAAGCGAAACAGGCGGCCCTTCGCGCGCAGCACAGGAAATGAGGGCAAGCAGCAATACAGGCGCGCGCACAGGACGATCGTGACATGTAGACAAATGTCAGACGAAGTTTCCTGCTTCACGCATTGAAGAACGCATCCGCCCTTATTGAAAGTGATTGTCATTAGTGACCGGTGCCACTAGCTCTCCCTAGAGCACCTCATGCAAATTGAGCCGTTCCTCCTCCTGCCGTTTCTTGCCGCGTGCGCACCGCCGCCAAGCAACGGGCCATCCGACGCGGGGACTTTCGTTTTCGACGCACCGCAAACCGAAAGCGGACTCGCGGACGCGACCCACGATGGGTCGACCGGCGACGCGACCCACGACGCACCGCCTGATGCGCGTTCGGACGTCCCATTCGACGCGCCAAGCATCGACCCCTGAGGCCCTCGCACATGAAACGATGCTCCATTCTTTTTGTCCTCGTCGCAGCCACCGCATCTCTCGGCTGCAAGCGCGCGACACCAACCAATGGCGACGCCGGTACAAGCCGTGCCTCCGAGGCAACGCGTGAGCAGGTGTTGCGTGGCATCGGCGAGTGCACCGCGTCCGAGGTCGCCTCATTTGCAACCAAAGCTGCCACATTTGGCCAAAAGGCAAACGCCGCTGCGACAGTGCCAAGCGACGCCACGCGCAAAGAAGCACAAGACGCCTGGGTCGCCGCAATCGATCAGTGGGAGAGACTCGAAGTCATGCAGTTCGGCCCGGCGGCCACAAAGGCGCATCCAGGTGGACAAGATCTTCGAGGCTCTATCTATGCCTGGCCGCTCACAAGCCGGTGTTTGATTGAGCAGCAAATCGTCAGCAAAGCATACGAGGGCGCAACGTTTTCAACCGCGCTCTCGAGCAGCCGCGGGCTGGGCGCCGCCGAATATCTATTGTTTTATGCGGCTCCCGACAATGCATGCTCAGCGGGCGCAACCATCAACGCGGATGGCATGTGGAACGCCCTTGGCGCAACAGAGATCGCCGCACGACGTCTTGCGTACGCCGGTGCGGTCGCCACCGACATCGCCGCCGTTGGAACGAAGCTCAACACCGCGTGGGATCCTGCGCAAGGCAACTTCGTCAATGAACTTGTCAAATCGGTACGCGGCGGCTCGATTTACAAAACGGATCAGACCGCGTTCAACTCGGTGAGCGATGCTCTCTTCTACGTCGAGGCCGACGTCAAGGACACCAAGGTTGCGCATCCGCTCGGAATCTTGAATTGCACGACCCCGACTTGCCCTGAAGGCGTCGAGTCGCCGTACGCGAAGCGATCCCTGACGCATATCGTCAATAATCTTGCCGGTTTTCGCAAATTGTTCTTTGGCTGCAACGACGGCAATGGCCAAGCATTTGACGACCTCCTGGATGCCATCGGCGCTTCGAGCATCAACACCTCGGTCAAGGTGGCGCTCGAGCAGGCCGAAGCCGCGCTCGCTTCGATAACGTCGCCCGATCTCGAGACTGCCATTGCGCAACAGAACGACAAAGTGCGGGCTGTTCACACCGCGCTAAAAAAACTCGCCGACGTCCTCAAGACGGAATTCGTCACTGTGCTCGACCTCGAGCTTCCGCAACGCGTCGAAGGCGACAATGATTGAGCGACTCAGGCGAGCCCTTGAGAAGCAGGTCGACGCGTCCGGCGTCGCGGTGTTTCGAATGGCGTTTGGCGTGCTCGTCGTTGTGAGCGTCATTCGTTTTTTTGCGTACGGCTGGATCGACGAGCTTTACACCAAGCCAAAGTTCTTCTTCACGTTCTGGGGCATGTCGCACGTAACGCCGCTCGGTGGGCGGGGCATGCACACGGTGTTTGCCGCAATCGGTCTGCTTGCCCTCATGGTCGCAATCGGCGCGTTCTATCGGATCGCGATCGTTCTCTTGTTCGCGCTATTTACGTACGTCCAGCTCGTTGACGTCACCAACTACCTCAATCACTACTACCTCGTTTCGCTGCTCGCGTTTTTGCTGTGCTTCACTCCAGCGAACGCGAAGTGGTCGGTCGACGCTTGGATTTCGCCAGAACGCGCGCGCCAACAATTGCCTGCGTTTTACACCTATCTTCTTCGGTTTCAGATCACTGTCGTTTACTTCTACGCAGGTCTGGCGAAAGCAAACGTCGACTGGCTTCTGCACGCGCAACCTTTGAACATCTGGCTCAACGCGCGAACGAATACCCCAATCATCGGAAGCCTCTTTGCGCTGCCGCATGCGGCCTACGTCATGAGTTGGGGAGGGTTCCTCTTTGATACGACGATTCCCTTTTTCATGCTCCAAAGGTGGTCCCGTCCGTACGCCTACGCGGTCATTGTGATCTTTCACGTGTTCACGCAAGTGCTGTTCCCTATCGGAATGTTCCCCTCCATCATGGCGACGTCGGCGCTCATCTTCTTTGAGCCAGATTGGCCGCGGCGACTTTTGGCCTATGTCGGCATTAAAGTTGACGAGGCGAAAGCCGCAAGCCAAGCCGCTCCAATTAATCGCATCGCTCTCTCACTCGTGTTGCTCTACTGCGCGATCCAAATCGGCTTCCCGTTGCGGCATCGTATCTACGGAGGTGACGTGAGTTGGCATGAGCAAGGCATGCGCTTCTCGTGGAAAGTTATGACCCGCGAAAAGAACGGCAGCGTGACCTATAACGTCACCGATCCCGAAACCGGACGCACGTGGGAAGTGCTGCCACGCAAGTACCTGACCGATCGTCAGCTTCGCGATTTCTCGACGCAACCCGATATGATTCTTCAACTTGGTCATCACGTTGGTGAAGAGCACAGCCGACGTCTAGGACGCAAAGTGCGCGTCACCGTGGATGCCCTCGTCTCGCTCAACGGCCGCCCCGCAGCGCTTCTCATTGACCCAAATGTCAATCTTCTTGACATTCGAGACGGCATGGGACTTGCGCGCTGGATCCTCCCTTCACCCCGCAACGCGCCTCCGCACTTTGTGCCAGTGTCATGAGGCTATTTGTAACTAGATCTGTCGTATTTTCGGGAGCGGCACTTGCAATTGTCTCGCGCGCTCGCGCTGAAGAAGACGTGGGTCGTCCGAATGAAGAGAACGAGGTTCTCGTCACTGGCACGCGTCTCAACCGGGTGGGTGGCTCGGTGACCGTCATCAACCGTGAGGAGCTCGATCGCTTTCACTATGACGACGTTCACCAAGTTCTCCCGACCGTTCCCGGCGTTTACGTTCGAGGCGAAGACGGTATGGGGTTGCGACCCAATATAGGGCTGCGCGGCGTAAGTTCGGATCGAAGTAAGAAGATCACGCTGATGGAGGACGGAATCCTCTTCGCGCCTGCGCCCTATTCGGCTCCTGCTGCCTACTACTTCCCCATGATCGACCGCATGCAAAGTGTTCGCGTCCTCAAAGGTCCAGCGGCGATTGCCTATGGCCCGCAGACGGTCGGCGGTGCGATCGATTTAATCACGCGCGATATTCCATACGAGCGCAAGGGTACTGCGGACATGTCCCTCGGACAGTTTGCCTTCCGCAAACTCCATCTCACCTACGGCGCTGGCGACGAACGCATGGGCTTCTTCATCGAAGGCATGCACCTCGCCAACGACGGCTTCAAAGTGCTCGACGGCGGAGGCGACACCGGTTTCGCGCGCAACGAGTGGATGGTCAAGGGACGGTACAGTCCAAATCCCGACAGCGAACACTCGCACGAGTTTCAGATCAAGCTCGGATACTCGGACGAGGCCTCGAACGAGAGTTACCTGGGTCTCTCCGGCCGCGACTTCGACAAGACACCTTACCGCCGATATGCAGGTTCCAAGTTTGACCGCATGGAGTGGCATCGAACCCAAATCGTCGTGCGCCACAACGTGCATGCAGCGCGCGATTTCGAAATTACGACGACCGCGTATAGGCAGCAGTTTTCGCGATCGTGGAATCGGTACAAAGGGATCGCAGGAGCAGAGACGAACAGCGTTCTCGCAGATCCCGATTCGTCGCAAAATCAGATCTATTACGCGGCGATGAGCGGCGCGTCCGATTCGTCGAGCCGCGGCGAGCACTTGCTCATCGGACCCAATCAACGCGACTTCTTATCGTTCGGAGTGCAGACCCAACTTCGATACACCCAGCGCACAGGCCCCGTTCATCACCGTGCCGAACTGGGCATGCGCTACCACTACGACGAGATCGAGCGACTGCACACTGAGGACCGTTTCGCGATGACGAACGGTGCTCCCGTGCGCGTGGCGACTGAGCCGACCAACATCTCTGCCGAGAACAAAGCCTCGACACACGCGCTCGCGCTGAACTTCACGGACGCCATGACATGGGGCCGCCTTTCGGTAACTCCTGGTGTGCGGTTTGAATCGATCCACAGTCGTTACGAGGATCGCACAACGGGCAAGACCGACGGCGCCATCACGCCTGTCGTTCTCCCAGGCGTGGGAGCTTACCTAGGCATCACGCGGAATTTCGGACTGCTCTCTGGGGTGCATCGTGGGTTTAGCCCTCCACCGCCAGGCGACTCGAGGAACAACAAGCCCGAGCTCAGCGTCAACTACGAAGCCGGCGTTCGCTACAGCGGAATCGCGCCTGGGAGTAACAAGCTCCCGCTGCGTGCAGAGGCAATCGCGTTCTACAACGACTACTCGAACATCACGAGCATCTGCACGGCGTCGTCAGGTTGTTTAGACAAGAATATTGACCGTCAGTTCGACGTCGGTGCAGCCCGCATTTACGGAGTCGAGCTCCTCGCGGAAACGAAAGTCCCGCTACCCAAACGCTACAAGCTGCCGTTGCGTGCAGTATACACGTACACAAACACCGAGTTCTTGAGCGCATTTAGTGCAGACGATCCGCTCATCGGCAAGGTCCAACCGGGTGACTACATGCCGTACGTACCTATGCACCAAACGTCGATGGGCGTCGGCATTGAATCTCCGCGGTGGGCACTCAACTTCGCGGGCACCTTTGTGGATTCGATGCGCGAGCGAGCTGGACGTGAAGAGCCTGCTCGCTATGACAGGACCGATCCGTATTTTCTGCTCGATGTGAGCGGGAGCGTTAATGTAACCAAGAGAGTGCAAATTTACGCCAACGCCCGCAATTTGCTCGACAACGTGTACGTCGTCTCACATCGGCCGTTTGGCGCGAGGCCCGGCGCACCACGATGGGTAACGGCGGGCGTGCGCGTCGACTTCTAAGCGAGGTCGAATACAGGAAGATCAAGCGCGGCTTCACTCGCCAGCCACGCACGAGCCGCCGTCTCGGGATCGGTGCACTTTTTGGGAAGGCGCGCTTCCTTGCCAATCGCGGTGTAAAGGACACCCGACTTTGCCTCGCTGCTCGACGCTGCCCAAACAAGCGGCGCCGCACCTTGGTCAACTTTCTTGAACAATATCGGTCCAACGAGTTGACCGAGCATCCGTTGAATACGGGATCCCTGATTGACGTTGTCGGTCAGCGTCGGACCAGGATCGACAGCATTGAACCTGATTGAATGCAGGTTCGAGTTTGAGATTCGCCTCAGAAATTCTCCCATCATGAGCGCGAGCAACACCTTGCTGTTTGGGCTCGAGAACATTTGGGCCGCAGGCTTGGGTGGATCTTTTGCGATCATCGCGATGTCGGCACGAGAAAAAGGATTCTTGTGGACGCTCTCCGAGAGGGTCACGACGATGCGAGCGTTTTCAGAGAGGATGCCCAGCATCGCAAGCTTGTAGAGGAGCAAGAAGTGGCCGAGGTAGTTCGCGGCAAGCGTGTACTCGAAGCCTTCGTCTGTGAGCTGCCTCGGCACCGCGAAAACACCTGCGTTCAGAAAAAGCATATCGATCGGTGCGTCTCGTGAGAGGCCATCGAGATAGGCATGCACGGACGCAATGCTCGATAGGTCGCATGGATGCGGTTGACACCGCTCGGCCATCGCGGAGGCGTGCGCTATGCGAAATTCACCTAGCACGCGCTTTGCCTCGTCGAGACTGCGACAAGGCATGAGAACGCGCGCGCCACGCAGCGCCAAGACACGCGCGCACTCTCGACCGAGGCCGCTGGTTGCGCCTGTGACGAGCACCGTCGTTTGCGACAAACCAGAACCCTCAGCATCGGTGAGCGCAGTTTGGTGCATGCACATTGTTACTATTAAAGTGCTCGATTGAATGAAATCGAACGTCAACGATTCGCCACCAACTGCCGCAGCACGTACTGCAAGATGCCGCCGTGCTCGTAGTACAGCACCTCTTGGGGCGTATCGATGCGCACCTTCGCGACGAACTCCTTCAACGATCCATCTGCCTTGGTTGCGCGCACGGTGATGACCTGCTTGGTGAGCGATGCGTGAAGCCCACTGAACGCATAGACTTCTTCGCCAGTGAGACCGAGTGACGCCGCGGTTTGTCCGACTGGATACTCGAGGGGCAAGATGCCCATGCCGACCAAGTTCGATCGGTGGATGCGTTCAAAGCTCTCGGCGATCACGACACGGACACCAAGAAGCTTAGGTCCCTTAGCAGCCCAGTCGCGCGAAGAACCCGAGCCATACTCCTTGCCCGCAAGGATGACGAGCGGAACACCTTCTTTTTCGTAGCGAACCGAGGCATCAAAGATGCTCATTGGATCGCCACTTGGAAGGTGACGCGTGACGCCGCCTTCGGTGCCTGGCGCCAACTGATTGCGCAACCTGATATTTGCAAACGTACCGCGCACCATCACTTCGTGGTTACCGCGACGCGCACCGTACGAATTGAAGTCGCGCGCGGCAACGCCGTGTTCCATCAGGTACTTGCCCGCAGGACCATTGGCTTTGATGTTGCCCGCCGGCGATATGTGGTCGGTCGTGATGCTGTCGCCAAGAACCGCGAGCACGCGGGCACCCATAACGTCTTGCACGGCATCCGGCACGGCCTTCATGTTTTCGAAGTAGGGAGGATGCTTCACGTACGTCGACTTGGCATCCCAATCGTAGAGATCGCTCTCCTTGGTCGAAATTGAGCGCCATGCTTCGTCGCCCTCGAACACCTTGGCGTAAACCGCTTGAAACATCTCTTTTTTGAGCGCGCCCTCGACAGCCTTTGCAACTTCGGCGTTCGTTGGCCAGATGTCCTTTAGGTAAACATCTTGACCATCAGTCCCCTTGCCTATCGGCTCGGTCGTGAGGTCGAGATTCATCGTGCCAGAAAGGGCGTAGGCCACAACGAGAGGCGGTGATGCGAGATAGTTCGCGCGCACGTCGGCGTTGACGCGGCCTTCGAAGTTGCGGTTGCCGGAAAGCACGGCCGCGACGGTGAGGTTGCCTTCGTCGATCCCCTTTGACACCGCCTCAGGCAGAGGCCCGCTGTTGCCGATGCAAGTGGTGCAGCCGTAACCCACAACGTGAAAGTTGAGCTTTTCGAGGTACGACAAGAGTCCCGAGGCCTGCAGGTACTCAGTCACGACCTTGCTGCCTGGGGCGAGGCTCGTCTTGACCCAAGGCTTCGCCGTGAGGCCTTTTTCGACGGCCTTCTTGGCAACGAGCCCAGCGGCCATCAGCACCGAAGGGTTCGATGTGTTGGTGCAGCTGGTGATGGCGGCAATGACAACGGAGCCATCCTGAATCTCGGAATTTGTACCGTTCAATGTTACATTAACGGGCTTTCCTGCACCCTTGGGATTGGGCGTCTTGGCGACCGCTTCTGCAAAGTTTGCCTTCGCCCCAGAGAGGAGCACGCGATCTTGCGGACGTGCGGGCCCTGCAAGGCTTGGTTCGACCGTCCCGATGTCGAGCTCCAGCGTGTCGGTGTAGACAGCGTCTTTCGTGCTCGGCGTACGGAACATGCCTTGCTCTTTGTAGTACGCCTCAACCAACTTGACGGTCTCTTCGGGACGACCCGTAAATCGCAAAAATCGAAGCGTCTCATCGTCGACCGGAAAGATGCCGCACGTGGCGCCATACTCAGGCGCCATGTTCGCAATCGTTGCGCGATCGGCGAGCGAAAGATCGTTGAGACCCGGACCGAAGAACTCAACGAACTTGCCGACGACACCCTTCTTGCGAAGCATCTGCGTCACGGTGAGCACCAGGTCGGTGGCGGTGATGCCTTCGCGCGGCTTGCCAACGAGTTTGAACCCAACCACGTTCGGAATCAGCATGCTCACGGGTTGACCAAGCATCGCGGCTTCGGCCTCGATGCCACCAACGCCCCAACCGAGCACGCCCAAACCGTTGATCATCGTCGTGTGCGAATCCGTGCCGACGAGCGTGTCGGGATAGGCGATGCCGTTCTTGCTCATCACGACGCGCGCCAAGTTCTCGAGGTTCACTTGATGAACGATGCCTTGGTCGGGCGGAACGACGCGGAAGTTCTCGAACGCCTTTTGACCCCAATTGAGGAATTGGTAACGCTCTTGGTTACGTTCAAACTCAAGCTGCGAGTTTCGAATGAGCGACTGCGCCGAGCCGTATTCGTCGACCTGAACAGAGTGGTCGATGACGAGCTCAACGGGCTCGAGCGGATTGATACGTTTTGCGTCGCCGCCGAGAGCTTTCATCGCTTGGCGCATCGCCGCAAGGTCGACGACCGCCGGAACACCGGTGAAGTCTTGAAGCAGCACACGGGCTGGCGTAAACGCGATCTCGCGCGTTGGCGTGGCCCTTACGTCGATCGATGCGAGCGCGGAAATGTCATCGGCGCGAACAGAAAGCCCGTTCTCGGTGCGGAGCAAATTCTCGAGCAGAATCTTCAGCGAGAACGGGAGGCGCTCGGCTTGAGGAACTCTCGCGTACAACGCGCTGAGTTTGAAGAACGAGAAGGACGCTGAACCCACGCTCAGCGACGAGCGCGCACCAAAGGAATTGGCCATCTTTTGCTCCCTAATGTTGAGTGCGCACGGTTGTACTCGTGCGCTCGATGAACCTCAATGAGCGTGATGGCCGAAGGCCGCTGCCGCTTGGGCGAGCGCGGTTACTCGCACTGTTTGTCGTTCGAACTGTCGCGCGTGCAGTCCTTACGGCAGTCGCTGAAATTGGAGCTCGCACAGGCGTAATAGGCAGTGTTGTAACAACACGAACCGGCGGATGAAGACTTCACGGGGCCTCCGCCTCCCGTGCCACCTCCCGTGCCGCTGCCGCCTCCGCTTCCTCCTGTGCCGCCTCCGCCCCCGGTTCCACCCTTTCCTCCGCCAGTGTCACCTCCGCCACAAGCAACCGTTGCCAAAACAAGTGCCGTAGCCATAGAGAAAATAAGCCGCGTCATTGAAAATCATCCCTTCCATCGGCGGACTGCCGACAACCTAAGGACAAGCGGCGCGCGCTTATGTCGCAGAAAAATGTCAGCTACCGCGATACGTCGAGTATCCAAACGGGCTCAGCAATAGCGGTACGTGGTAGTGCTGCGCGACATCGCCAACGAAGAACGCGATTGTCACTTCAGGAAAGAACCCTTGGTCACCGTGCGCGCTTTGATAGCCGCGGACGTCAAAGGTGAGGCGATAAGTTCCGGTTCGGAAAGCGGCTTCGGAGAGAAGCGTGCGCAGGCGACCATCGGCATCGGTGACGCCTGTTCCCACTTGAGTGAACGTGCCTGACGTATCGCGATACTCGAGCGTGACCGTCACGCCCGCAGCGGGTTTGCCGTGCGCCGTATCGAGAATGTGCGTCGTGATGGGGCTGCTCATCGTCTCACCAGCTTTTCCAAGCGAAGATTCGTGATCTTGCGCTGCTCTTCCGCCGCAACGCGTAACTCTGTTTCGCGATCGTGGTTCATGCGCGACTTGGCAAGCACGAGCATTTCGTCAACCGACTTACCTGTCGCGCACACAATGTAAATGAAGCCAAACTTTTGCTCGTAACTGTCGTTGACGCTCGTTAGCTCCGCGCGCGTTGCTGCATGAGCATCACTCACCCTTGCCTGCTCGGCCGACGACCAGCTTTTGGCGACGCCACTCTGTTCGCGCTTCGCATGCGATTCGCCGATGCGTGGATGCGATTGAAACGCTTCGAGCCAGTCCTTCTCACTCACAATTGACCACGCAGCATCACTCGCTGCGACGAGCGCGTCGATCGAACCGAACGGACGCTTCGCAACAAGAGCGCTCACCCAAGCACAGCTTCCGCAACATGTGCGCAGCTCGTGCGCGAGTGCATCAGGAGGCAACGTTGAGAGAAATCGAAGCCCCACGAGCGCTCTGCCATCCGCCGTTGGCAAACCCCAAAGGCGCAAACGACTGATGCCACCGTCGGGGAAAATGCGAACACGTACGTGCGTCGCTTCGGCATGCGCAAGCACATCTTCTTCGTAAAAGTGGCGTGTGTGAGGCTGCAGCTTTGTGCGCGAGACGAGCGGCGTCCATACGTTGTCGTCGGTCGCGAGTGCTTCAATATTGTCGCTTGTCGTGTTGCAAACTTCGAGCGCGACGCTCTCTGGGAAATTGCCCTTGAAGTGATTCGTGTCAACTTCGATTCGCGTGATGTGCCCACGCGCAGCAAGCCTCACGACGCACCAATCGGGGGCCTCCTTGCGTGAGCGCTTGGTTTCCCATCCGTCGCCCATGTTCACCGATCGACCGGGCAGGATCAGGTTGTGTCGCGACCCGAAGAACATGTCGTTGCACGCAACGACCGCGCCGCCATTTTCGATCGCCGCGAGATCAATTTCTTGCGGCAACCCGATCGGACCAAGAAAGCGCCGATCCGCGATGACTTCTCCGTGCACACGAAGGCGTGCGACGCCGCCATCGGGATAAATATTGAGCCGTAGGTGCGAGAAGCGCAGCTCGGATGCGATTGCGAATTTGTTAGCCGTATCGCCAAGCAAGTTGACCTTTGGCAACACCTCGACCCATTGCACATCGGGCGACATGAGGTCTTCGGGCGTGGGCTGGCCGGCGACCGCACACGCGTCGATCGAACAGGCTTGCGGAAAGTTGCCCTTGAAGAACGCCGTATCGACAACAACACCGCGCAGAACGCCCGGCGCGCCTAGCCGAATGAGGCAGAAGTCGTACCCTGGCGTGCGGCGTCTTCGCGACTCCCAACCGTCCATCCACTTGCCACGATCGGTGTACTTGCCGTCGATGAAGATCGCCCTTTCGGGCTTGAGCAAGTTGTCTTTGGACGCGAAAAAGTCATCGTTCGCATACAGAACCGTTGCGCCAAATTTCTGCGACGCGAGGTCGACCAAGTCTGTGAAGTCGCTCATCTTCTCTTTCCCGGTTGGGCAATGCCCATGAACGAAAATGGTCAAGGTGCGGAAATAACACGACCGGTCGAAGACGGCGAAAGCGTTCCATCAAAGATTCGCCTGCCACGCAGATAGGTAGCGCACACTCTCCCGGTCACTGAGCGCTCATCATAGGGCGTGAGCTTGTGGCGATGCTCGAGCTTCGATCCCGCGATCGTTTGGATCGCATCGGGATCGAATACCGTAAGGTCCGCGTCGAAGCCCGTGGCGATTGCGCCCTTCTTGCCCCAAAGCCCGACCAGCTTCGCCGGCGTTTCGCACATCCATTTTGCAACGTCACCGAGCGTGGCGCCGCGCTGCTGTGCTTGCGACCAAATCGCGATGAGGCCGAGCTGCAACGACGCGATACCTCCCCATGCCTTCGAGAAGTCGCCCGAGTCGCAGCACTTGAGGGCGGGCGTTGCAGGGGAGTGATCCGTCACGACTTGCGTGACAATTTCGTCCTTGAGCCCTCGCCAAAGGCGCTCTCGATTCTCGCGTTCACGGATCGGAGGTGCACACTTGAACTCCGTAGCGCCATCGGGGATCTCTTCTGCGACAAACGTTAGGTAGTGAGGACACGTTTCGGCGCTGATGGTGACACCCGCCTCTCGTGCGTCGCGAATGTTGAGCAGTGCATCTGCTGACGAAAGATGAACGATATGCGCGCGAACGCCGAACTCGCGCACGAGTCGTATCACCATGTCAACGGCCTGGTTTTCGGCCGCTTTGGGTCGCGACTCTAAGTAGTAAATATACTTTCTCAATTCGGCCGGCGATAAATTGTGCTGCGCTTTGAGTGCTTCGTCGATAGGACCCGATACCTCGGCGTGCACCAACAGCGGCGCGCCGGTCTCGGCGAGCAAAGGCAGCGCACGTCGCAGGTCGTCTTCGAGCACGTGCGGAAACTCGTCGACGCCTGACTCGGCGAGAAAGCACTTGAATGCAACGGCTCCGTGCGCGCGCAGCGGCACGAGCTCGTGGCCATTGCTCGGCAAGAGACCACCCGAAAATGCAACATCGACCCACACATTTTTCTCTGCCGCTTCGCGTTTGCGCTCGATGCCGCTTACCGTGGTGGTCGGCGGCAAGCTGTTCAGCGGCATGTCAACGAGCGTGGTCACGCCGCCTGCGGCCGCCGCGCGTGTGGCGCTCGCAAAGCCTTCCCACTCGGCGCGTCCTGGATCGTTAATGTGCACGTGCGAGTCAACGAGCCCAGGCATCACGACAAGCGAGCCGAAGTCGTCAAGTGGAACGCCTTGCTCGATCGATTCGTAACTATCAATGCGAACAATTGTTTCGCCCGTGATGTGCACGGCCGCGGCGCGCAGTCCGTCTTGCGCGAGGACGCGCGTGCTTCGAACGATGCGACGATCCATTGACGGCGAGGGTAAACCTCTTTGGATCAAAACAACTTAAAGAGCACCTGAAACGCACCCAAACACATCTCGTCGAGCGTCGTCTCGCCGAGCTTCACGTTCTGCGGCGCAGTGAGGCCTTGCTGCTTGAGCGCGCCCGCCACTGCGAGGTTGTCGAGCGTGTTGTTGTACGTGCACCGCATCTTGACCTTGTCACCAGGATTGAGAATCGGCAGCTTGTCGAATGCGGCGTCATACGAATAGCTGCGCTGCCAGTTGAAGTCCCATCGCGGCTCTTGAAGGAGGCACTGGCTGGTTCCGTCTTTGCGCTCGACCCAAATTTTTTCGTCGACGCCGACGTAGTGCATGTGCGCGCCGATGCCTGAAAGATGCAGTGGGGGCGTCGCAAAGCCGCCTATCTTTTCGGGCACCGTAAAGACCATCGTCTCGGTATGCGCGGTCGTTCCTGCCGGAATCTCAAACGCCACGCCCTTGGTGGGGTCGTCGGGACCACTCATCAATCCGGTACCACTGATTGTGGCGTCGCTCTGATAGTTGCCCTGCAAGAGTGCGTATCCAAAGTACGTCGGAGTGGAGGCCGTGTAGCGGAGCTGCACCTTGGTTGAGTCAGGCGCCATCACGCCTGCGTGCGGGTGGTAGTGAACCTGCATCACGAAGAGCGTATTGGGTTCGATTGGCGTGCCCGCATCCGGCGGAAATTCGGATGGCCTGCTGCCCGGAGCCCATGCCCCAAGGAGCGCGTTGCTGCTGATGCCGGGGCCGCCGAAGCAGTCATAGGACTCGCCGACGCTTGCCTTCTTCAGGCTCTGACGGTTGGGGTCCGAGAAAAGTAACGCGTGATGCACAATTTTCGGATTGCCCGGGATGAAGTAGCTGCCGTTGAGGTATTGGCGCTCCGTGATTTTGGGATCGAGAACGAAACATCGAAACTGGTCCTTCGAACCAATGGGCGTGTACGTCGACGTTGGCACGAGCTCGATATTGGGAGTCGCAAGTTCGATCTTGGTTGGCGGCGTCGCCACGGGGAGATCGGCAGGGTTGCCTTCGGCCATGCCGGTATCGGACCATGCCTTGATCGTCGCGATTTGCGCTTCGGTGAGACGCTCGTCATTTTGCCAAGGCAGCGGTGGCGTGCATTCGCCCGTGTCGTGAGCTCCCCACGGAGGCATTCGCTTCGCGCTCGTTTCTTCGACGATCGCCCCTGCCATATTGCGCGCGTGTAAGTACGTGGTCAGCGCAAAGGGCGCGATGCCCCCTTCGGTGTGACACGTTTGACAGCGGGCCTGAATGATGGGCGCGACGTCCTTGTTGTAGGTAACGCCGCCAGCTGAAGCGTCGGCCACAACCGCCGCGCCATCCGCCACGCCCGCCTCTTGCGGCAGCGGAGGTGCCGTTTGGACCGTTGAAGAACAGCCGAATACCGTAACTGCCAAAGCAGCAAACCACCGCATGCGCACTCCAAACCCCAATTCCCGTTTTGAGTGTAACGGGGGACGGTTCATTGGCACCAAATGCTACGTCTCAAATGCTCACAGGATGCGAATTGCGCCCAACCGGTGGCCTTCCTTCATCCAGGCGCCAATGCGATCGGCATGGCTGCGCGTGTCGATGGCGGCCTTGGGGATGGTGCCATCCGCGATCATGCGCTCGAGCTCGGGCTGGCTCGATTCACCCACGCGATCGGCGAGGGCTTGCTGCAAATTCATCGCAACGACGGGCATTCCGGTCGCAGCGGCTTGGGGCTTTGCGACGAGCAAGGGATCGATGCAGCTCGAAAGATCGTTGGTATCCGCCATGCGATTGCTGAGATTCGCGATATTGAATCGCGTTTTGAGCGTCGCCGCGACCGACGAATGCTCGAATGTCGTCGACACGACGGCGCCACGCTTTGCACGGCCCCCAATGACCAGCGCAGGAACGCGAAATCCACGTTGCTGGAATTCGACGTACTCGTCCTTGGCCGACGGCGGCGGCACGTGGTCGAAAAAGCCACCGTGCTCATCGTAGGTAATGATGAACAGCAATCGATCCCATTGTGGGGATTGCGCCAGCGCTTCGTACACGGTCGCGACGAAAGCTTGTCCTTTGCGAACGTCGTGCGAGGGGTGGTCGTCGCTCGACAGAAAATCAGGGTCAATGAGGCTGAAATTGGGCAGTTTACCCGCTTTGGCAGCGCTAAAAAAATCGCTAATCGGAGCGGTCGGATTCATCGTTGCGAGCTTTCCAATAAAGCCGCCCAAGTACCAAGCTGCCGCTCCGGCGTAGTAGTTCTTATAGGACTTTCCAACCGATTTCATCCGGTCCCAAACGGTGTCTGGGATGCTCGTAAGGATTGGGTTGTTGGACTTTTTGCCACCTGCGGTGCACGCGTGAAGGTAGTAGCGATTGGGCCAAGTCGGGCCGAGCACCGATGCAAACCAGTTATCGCAAACGGTGTAATTGTCTGCGAGCCAATAGTAAAATGGGATTTGCGATCGGTCGTGATACCCCATCGTGTCGCGTTCGTTGGCGCCAGCGTGCGCTTTGACGAAACCATCATTTTTCCCGTCGTTCCATGAGGAATGGACCGCGTCCCAATCGTGAGGGAGGTCTTCGGGAGTAAAGTCTGTAAACTGATGAACGACAACATCGTTGCCATTCTTGTCGGCATTCGACTCTTTTCCGCTTAATCCCTTTATTGATGTTCGATTGGCATATTTCGCATCGAGCTGAAGCGCCCCGAGGAAGTGGTCAAACGAGCGGTTCTCCATCATCAACACGACGATCGTGTCGATTGGCGCCAGGAGCTCTTCGGGCGTGAGGGTTGGCACCCGCGACGCATCGGGCGTTGTTGCGGCGTCTGCCACCTGCTGATCGTTCGGTTGCTGGGTATCGCGCGGGGGAGCTGGCGGCGCCGTTTCGGACGCCTCGGAAAGCGCGTCGCTACTGCATCCCGCAATCGCGACGGCCCCAAGGCCTAGCTGTGCGACGACAGTGCGCCGCGAAACCACGTTGTCGCTATCGTTCTCTTTCCGCTTGCTCATCTTCCCTCTTGGTCAGCTTCATTTATCACTTGCGAAACACATCTCTTTGCGACAACGCGGCCCGAGCACGTCCTTAGCGAGTCTCTCGCCTCGCGCATCGATGCGCAAGACCCACGCCGACGCATCGCGCTACGGAACATGGATCGCAGCTGCGTAGCTGCATCATGCATGAAAAGGCGTGCATCGTCACCTCACCGACCGAGCCGGCTGCATCCGCTTCTTGAAGCGACTCGCAGGCGGACACCGCCTCATCTGCACATCCACTACGGCGCAACGCGACGCAATTCACGGGCAGTGCAACGGGCGAGCAGTGAGCGACCTTCGGCTTTTCTACGACGCCACATGCGTGGAGTCGATCGGTGAGCGCCACGCGAGGCTTCCCGATCGCCTGCTCTATCGAAGGGTCGTCGACAGGTGCGTCAACGGTTTGTGGCAGCGTTGCCGAAACGTCGGCTATCGGTGCGGCCGCGCGGACAGTCAATTCATTTGACGAATCGACATAACTCGGGACGACGGCTGGTGGCAGGCGAAGGGGCCTTTCCGCGCACGCGGCGGACGTTGCCGCCACAAGAACCGCAAACGCACGGAAGTTTTCCTTTGGTGGCCTAAGGCCGACAATTACCGGCTCGGCTTTTCGAAATGGCATTTGTAACCTCACAGAATCCGCTCGACAAACCGGCACCCGTTTGGATGGTGCGGCTCGCAGCGCTGCAGGTGGGGCGACCGTGGATGATCGTCTCCATTGTGTTGTTCTTGGCCGCGATTGGAGCCGCCCTTGCGACCCGGCTCGAGTTGAAAACG
>JAHFDZ010000192.1 GCA_023248745.1 Myxococcales bacterium
ACTTCTACAAGGTCGTGCAGGACTATCTCGATCAAGCGGCTCCCATCGCAGAGATCGAGCCGTACGTGCGCACGATTTTGACCCAGCCCAAGAACGAAGTGATCGTCAACTTTCCTGTCAAAATGGACAATGGCGAAGTTCGACTCTTCAAGGGCTACCGGGTTCAACACAACAACCTACTCGGCCCCTTCAAGGGCGGCATGCGCTACCACCCACAAGTCTCACTCGACGACGTCAAGGCACTCGCCGCGATGATGACGTGGAAATCGGCACTCATGCGGTTACCTTTTGGTGGCGGCAAAGGCGGGATCAAATTTGATCCCCACAGCGTGTCGAAGGCGGAGCTGCAGAAAATTACGCGTCGCTTCACGCACGCCCTCGGCGAGAACATCGGGCCTGAGTACGACATCCCTGCGCCCGACGTCGGCACGAACAGCCAGACGATGGCGTGGATGATGGATACGTATTCGAACATGGTGCGCTCTGCCGAAAAGCAGAGCGTCAAGGGTGTTGTCACCGGCAAGCCGGTTGCGAGCGGCGGCACACTTGGTCGTGGTAAGGCCACCGGACAAGGCCTCGTTCACTGCATCCTCGAATGGGCGCGAGAAAAGAACTTCGACCTCGAAGGTTCCACAATGTCAGTGCAAGGCTTCGGCAATGTGGGGTCCCACACCGCCGTCATCTTGTCCAAGCTCGGTGTGTCGACCATCGCAGTAGGTGACCACACAGGTTACCTTTTCAATCCCGAGGGATTCAACGCGCACAAGCTGCAAGACTACGTGGCAAATCACGGTTCCATTGCCGGCTATCCCGGCGGCAAGCAGATCACACGCGAAGAGTTCTTCTCGACGAAGGCCGACATACTCGCCCCCTGCGCGCTCGAAAACCAAATCGGCGAAGCGGAAGCGAACGCACTCGACGTCCGGTTGGTTGCCGAGGGCGCGAACGGTCCTTGCAACCCTGAAGGTGAGCGCGCACTCCTCGATCGCAACATCGACGTGCTCCCCGACGTGCTCGCCAACGCGGGCGGCGTCACCGTGAGCTACTACGAATGGGTCCAGAACAAGCGCTCAGAGAGCTGGACCGAGGAAGAAGTGGATGATCGGCTCGAGGTTGTCATGAAGCGCGGCTACCGCGAAGTAAGTGATTTCGCGCGGCAAAAGAAGTGCAGCATGCGCGTCGCAGCGTATGCGATCGCGTTGGGACGCATCGCGGCGGTGTACAAAGAGCGCGAAATTTTCCCATAGCCGACGAACACGTTCTTTTCTGCGAACCCAGGGATTCTCTGCCCCATGAGAGTCCCTTTTTTTGTCCAACCTCACCGCCCGTCGAACGCTACGATCGCAACTGGCTTGCACGAAACTGCTGCACCCAGGGTGAAACTGTAGAGCTCGACTCGGCAGTGGGCGAGGCATCTGTAGCGCTCGCCGTGAGCGCGACTGCGATCGCAAAGTCTTCGGCACGTTGACCGTCAAGATGCGGATCCATCAATAAAGTTCCCTTATGGCGATCGAGAAACCCTGTGTCGTAGCAACCCATCACGAATTCCGCGTTCGCAAACAACCGCTCATGGAACGAGATATTTGTACGTATACCAGTTACAATATACTCCGATAGCGCGCGCCGCATCCGCGCGATGGCAAGCGCACGGGTCGGTGCCCACACCGATAGCTTTGAGATCAATGGATCGTAGTAGCTCGAGATTTCACATCCCGCATACGCACCGCCATCGTCGCGCACACCGGGACCTCCCGGCACGGCAAGATGCTCGATGCGTCCGGGTGATGGCAAAAATCCCGTTTCTGGATCCTCGGCGTACACGCGACACTCGATCGAGGCGCCGCGCCGTGTAACGTCTGCTTGTGTGAAACCCAGCGTTTCTCCGCGTGCAATGCGCACCATCTCGCGCACCAAGTCGAGGCCTGTGATCCACTCGGTCACCGGGTGCTCGACCTGAAGACGCGTGTTCATCTCGAGGAAGTAAAAAGCGCCGTCCTCTGCCAAGAGGAACTCGAACGTGCCCGCCGAAAAGTAACCAACCGCTTTCGCGCCCTGAACGGCGATTGCGCCCATCCGCTCGACGAGATCGTGCGGTGCAGCGGGCGACGGCGTTTCTTCGACGACTTTTTGATTGCGACGTTGAATCGAGCAATCGCGTTCGAAGAGATGAACCAGGTTTCCATGTTGATCGCCAAGCACCTGTATCTCGACGTGTCGCGGCCGAATGATCGCTTTCTCAATGTAAACCGTGTCGTCGCCGAAGAACTTCTTGGCTTCGCTACGCGCGCGCTCCCACGCATTGGGTAAATCTTCTTGACGGTCGACCAACCGCATCCCTTTCCCACCCCCACCACTTGACGCCTTGAGCATCACCGGAAAGCCAATTTTTTTCGCGGCCTCAAGCGCTTGCTCGGCCGTGTCGCACGTCGCACCAGGCACAACAGGAACGCCGGCAGCTTGCATCTTGTCGCGAGCCGCGGTTTTCGAACCAAGTTGGCGCATCGCCGATGCCGGCGGCCCAATGAAGAGCACGCCAGCTTCGTTGCAAGCATCAACGAACGCGGCGTTTTCGCTCAGAAATCCATAGCCCGGATGGATCGCGTCGACACCGGCGCGCTTGGCCACGTCGAGAATCGCATCCATGCGCAAGTAGCTTTCGGCGGCGGTTGCGCCACCGATGCAATACGCTTCATCGGCGACGCGCACGTGAAGCGCATCGCGATCAATATCGGAATAGACGGCCACGACCGTAATACCCATTTCGCGCAGCGTGCGCGCAACGCGAACGGCGATTTCGCCTCGGTTGGCGATGAGGACTTTGCGAATCTCGGTCGGCATACGGCGACACTATCAGACAGCTGCGAAGGTGACTCCTGAAGCTCAGTCCGTGAGCTGAAGATCGCAAACGAACAGGTGCGAACCTGTCATGAAGCTTGGTTCGACGTGCACGCCAACCGGCTTGCGGGTCAGCGCGTCGAATGCCGCGATGCGCACGTTGTTCTCTGTACTGTGGCTCACGAGAATCCACGCGCCATCGAGCGTTGTCGCGAGGCCGCGTGGATTTTTGATTTCGAGCGTCTCAACCAGTGAGACATCGTCAAGTTTCCATACGGTTACGCAATCACCCAACGGATGGGTTGCAAACACCGTGCGGTCGTGCTCGCGGATGAGCACCGACAACGTCTCGCCGATCATCCGCTCGACGACTCTATTTGGCTTCGTGGCCGTTATCGCCTTACCTCCCCAAGTGCGAACGGTGAGTGCCCCTCGATCCGTGTGTGGCTTCCCTTCGCGCGGCGCCGAGACGATTGCGAGATCGCCAGCTTGACTCAGCGCAAGATGCCCAGCGTTATGTTTGCTCGATGGCAACGCCACCCGATCGAGCAATTTCTCGGTCTTGAGATCGATGTACGTCACGCTCGGTTCCGAACGGCCAACGGGTCCTCCGCCGTTCGCAACAACGAGGGTCGCCCCTTCGTCGACGAGTACGCAGTCGTGCGGGGCTGTGCCAAACGTGGGCAGCGTACCCAACTCTTCGAACGTCGTGCCGTCACGTACGACGAGCACGCCTTCGTAGTTTTGGTCGACCATGGACTCGGTCGCGTAGAGAAGTTTTCCGTCGCTTGAAAAGGCGCCATGACCATAGAAGCGTCGCGATTTCAGAGTTGCAATCTCATTCGTAACTACCATCGATCGCAAATCGACCGCGCAGGCGCCAGGCCCTTTTTTCTCAAAGATCGCAGCGCGGAATCGATCATTGGGATCGAACGCAATTCCGTGCGCCAAAAATGTCAGATTGACGAGCTCTGCCTTTGGCGTGCGGTCGTCAAGATCAATGACTGCCAAAGCGAAGGCTTTTTGTCCACCGGCGACATAGGCGCCACCACCAAGAACGTGCCCTTTGTTCGCCATCGCTAGGCGCCCGAGCTTAGCGCGTTAGTCGCCCTTCCACCATTCGGCTAAGGAGGGCCGCTCTCATGCCCATTACCGCACTTCTTGGTCGTTCTGCTTCTTTACCAATCGCCCGTTTCGGTCCGCAAGGCGCATTTCTCAACGTAACGGGCGAAGACGATGACGAACGTGAACTCCTGCTGCTTGGCCCCGAAATTCCAGAGGGCGCGCACGTCGGGCAAGCGCTCGACGTGTTCGTTTACCTCGACTCAGAGGGACGTCCGCTCGCGACCACGACGGAACCGAAGCTCAAGCTCCATGACGTTGCATTTCTCGAGGTCACCGCCATCAACGCCGTCGGTGCATTCGTCGATTGGGGTCTGCCGAAGGAGCTGCTCGTACCTTTTGCCGAGCAGACGCGTGACTTGCAAGTTGGCGATCGTCATCCGTTCGGACTTTACCTCGACAACAGTGGCCGCTTCGCCGCAACGATGCGCATCTCCGAACTGGTGAGTGAACCAAACGGGCAGTTTGATCTCGACGAGTGGGCCTACGGCGAAGCTTGGCGTAACGATCCCGCAATCGGCCTATTTGTCATCGTTGAACGCGGGTTTGTAGGCCTAGTTCCCGCAAGCGAACCACATTCGCTTTCCCGGGGTGAGGCGGCTCGCTTTCGCGTGAGCAACGTGCTCTCAAGCGGAAGGATCGAGCTGTCGCTGAGAGCTCACGCGCATGAAGAGCGAGAGAACGACGCGAAAAGGCTCCAAACATGGATCGGCAACCCAAGAGCGAAACCGCTCGGCGATCACTCGAGTCCTGAAGAAATTCGCGAGGCCCTTGGCTTGAGCAAAAAGGCATTCAAACGTGCGGCCGGGCAACTGCTGAAGGAACGCGCGATCGTCGTCGACGACAACGGCTTCTTCCGCTTGCGATCGTAAGAACCTCACGGAAGCGTCGCGAGCAACGACCAGCGACCGTCAGGTGCCGGCACGAATCCGCTCGCGCGAGCGCTCACCACGGCAACGTGATCTTCATGCCAAAGCGGAATCACGGGCAGCGTTTCGCGAATGTGCGCATCAAGCCTTTTGTAGAGTGCGCGGCGCAACTCCAAATCGAGCTCTCCTCGACCTTCGTCAATCATCTTGTCTAATGCCGCATCGGCTACGTGCCCTCGATTGGCGCCTCGAGGTGGGACGAATTCGGAGTGGAGGAAGTGCCCGAGCACGTTGGGTTCTGACACATCGGGCAGTTGCAAGAGCGCCAGGTCGTATTGACCGCCGTTGAGGCGGCTAAGCAACGTGCCAAATTCGAGTGCAACAATTTCGATGGTCACGCCAACATCTGCGAGCAACTGCGCGAGAAAGCGCGCGATCGTCACGCGCCCTCGATCGTTCGACGTCAAGAGAGACAACGTGAGATGCGGCTCGTCCCTAAGAAGCGAACGCGACGCACGCGCGTCGAACCGTTGCGCCTCTTGCGGCACAAATGGCAGAAGTCCAGCAGCAGGCCGAGCGCGGTTTTCGAGGAAGGTCTTGGAAATCCGATCGCGATCGATCGCGAAGCTAATTGCCTTGCGAACGCCTTGGCGCTTCAGCGCCGGGCGATCATGATTCACCAACAGGTAGACCACGTTGGTACTCGCCACAGATACGACCGACAAATCGCGTTGACGTTCGAAGCCCGGTAGCAGCGCGGGCGACACCTGATCGATGGAGATATCTGCACGGCCCGAAAGCAAGCGCAACGCACGTGCGTTTTCGTCGGTGACGGTGCGAACGACGACACTGTGGCGAGCTCGCGGACCGATGCCGGTCTCTGCCGGTTCGAACTCCACTAGATGGGGCGCAAATTTCGCAACCCGATAAGGACCAAGGCCATCGAGCCATTCGCCCGTCCCAACCGCTTGACGCGCCTGATCGGCGCGAAGGATCGGCGCATCCAAATCCGTGAGCAACGTTGCATAAGGACGCACGAGCGTGAAAACGATCGCCGAATCTCCTTCGGCATCCACGCGGGCGAGAGGCTCAAACATGCTCGAGCGCCGCGAGTCTGGCCGCTTGTACGAAGCAAATGTTTCGACCACATCGTGAACGTCAAGTAACTTACCTGAATGAAACCGCACGCCGCTGCGCAGCTGCACACGCAGGCGCCGTTCGTCGAGCCAACGGTAACTCTCAGCAGCGCACGGGTTAGGCGCGAGCGTCTTTGGATCGAGGCAGAGTAGACCGGCGTGCGCGAGCCGCGATGCGCGCATGCCAGACACTTCGACCACCACGCGAGGATCGATCGTATCAATGTAACTTGACACGATCACTTCAAGCGGACGGTCTTTTGCCCCCACCGAACGAGGTGCACATGCGGGCAGTAGCGCTAGCCCGAACAGCAACGTTGCTTTGTGCCACCAAGAAGGCGCGGTAGTTGTTTGTCGCATGCGTTCGCGTTGGATTTCCATAGGTCTTGTCGCAATGGGCCTCACCTTCGCCAAGGCCGCGCCTTCCGAACCCGCGCAGGTTGACGATAGCGACGCTGCGCGCGCCGTGGCAGCCATCGTGGCCGACAAATCGTTTTCGCGCGGCAAGGTGGGCATCAGCATCGTCGATCTCGAGACCGGCAAGGTCCTCGCCGCGCACAATGAACACGAAGCGATGAACCCTGCATCCAACGCAAAACTCTACACGGCGGCCGCTGCCCTGTCGCTGCTTGGTCCGGCTCACCGCTACGAGACGTCTCTCGTAGGTTCAATCCGCGGCGAGACGGTCAACACGGGCCTCACCGTACGCGGATACGGCGATCCATCGCTCAAAACTGCCGATCTCGCGGGCCTCGTTCAAGAGCTTGTCGGCTTGGGGATTCGCAACATCAATGGTGATATTTTCGTCGACCAAGCGTTCTTCGACGACGTGTACACGCCTCCTGCGTTCGAGCAGCAACCCAACGAGTGGGCGTACTTTCGCGCACCGGTGAGCGCCATCGCGCTCAATCGCAATACCGTAACCGCGACGATGAGACCGTCAGGAAAATCGTCAAGTATCGTGACCTTTGATCCTCCAGGCTTCGTCGATGCCGAAGGCGCAATCAACCACGACGACGGTGGCACAGAGAGCGTGAAGATGGCGCTATCGCCACAAGGGCAGCGTCTAAAAGCAAAACTTGCGGGCTCTTTTTCAACGCCGCTTTATCGCATCACCAAGCGCGTCGAAGATCCGACCTTGCTTGCAGGCTATGCCTTGAAAGCACTCCTCGAAGGCGCTGGCATCAAGGTCAGCGGTGAGGTCAAGAGCGGCAAGGGCAAAGGCCACGTGCTGGTCCGCCACCAGTCTGCCACACTGAGTGAGCTTCTTTTTCCGGTCGGCAAAAACAGCGACAACTTTTACGCCGAGATGATTTTCAAAACACTTGGCGGCGAAGCCAAAGGAAGACCCGCTTCGAGTGGAAATGCTGCCGATGCAGTTACAAAATGGCTCGAGAGCGAGCAGTTGCTCGACGCCGGCATGCTTATCAAAAACGGGTCGGGACTCTTCGACGCCAACCGCGTGACGGCATCCGGCATGACGTCGCTCCTCAAGCGCATGGCCGGCGACCCAAAAGTAGCGACCGAATACATCGCCCAACTCGCCGTCTCGGGCGTTGACGGCACGCTTGCCCGACGGTTGCGTGGCGCGAGTACGCGAGGTTTCATTCGCGCGAAAACGGGCACGCTCAACGACACGATTGCGCTCTCAGGTTATGTGCTTCGCAAAACGAAGAGACCGATCGCGTTTTCGATTCTCTTCAACAGCGTCGGTGGCAAGCAGGACAGCGCACGCGCGGCGGCCGATCACCTTGTCGAGAAGCTTGCGCGCGAGCAGTAAGTTCGCACACAAACGAAAAACGGTGAGCAGCACAGGCCACTCACCGCTATTGGTCACGTTCGCCTTCGAAGCGAATCGTTAGTCGTTTGAAGCGTCAACGACGACTGCAGAGTCAACCTTCGGCGGCGCAGCATCCTTCACACCAGCCTCTTTGGGAGGAGCCGCGTCCGGAATCGGGAGCCCGGTAAGGGGGCACTCTTGGGTGCAGTCTTTCTGAATGCACTGCAACAAGCTGCCACCAATAGCCAACGTCTCGGGTCCAGCGCCTCCCAAAGTGGTAGCGCACGCGGCAATTGGCTCGCCCTTCGCAATGCAGTCGAGCGTACCGGTCACGGCCGCACGGCATTCGCAAATCGCCTGACATGAGTCGATGACGGACTTGCAGTGGGTGCGCAAGCACCCCAAACAGACTCCCATATTGAGGCTTGAATCCGGCACGCTCGCGTCGGGCGGGTTGTAGGTGTTGAGGTTTGCATCGTTGACGCACGGCGGGGGCGCGTCCTTGGGTGGAGTCGATGCATCAGACGCGTCGGTTTGCACCGTTGTGTCTTGCGCCGCATCTACCGGGCCGGTTCCGCTGTCTGGAGTGGCGGTCGAACCGCTGCAACCCCAAGCCAACGCACCAACGAGAGCCCCTCCGCATACACCGAGCATCAAAGTTTCACGCATCGACCTGTCCTCCTCGCGTGCAGAATCCACTTCTGCTGGCGCGCAGATTGGCGCACCCTGCCGCTCGAATCAACGCAAAAAACGCTGGTATTTCGTCTAGGTGTTCGCGCCCGCTACTTCGGCGAGGTGTGTTATGAGCGGCGCATGCCCGGCGAAGCCCAAGCCAAGCGCGTCTACATCACGACGCCCATCTACTATGTGAACGACGTGCCGCACCTCGGCAACGGGTACACGACGATCATCGGAGATGCCCTGCGGCGCTATCATCAACTGCGCGGCCACGACGTGCGCCTGCTCGTAGGCACCGACGAACATGGGCTCAAACTCGAGCGCGAAGCCCAAGAACAAGGGCTAACGCCTCAGGCCTTCGTCGATCAAATGAGCGTGCGGTTCCGTGAAGCGTGGCCCAAGCTGCTCGTCGAGCCCGACGATTTCATTCGCACCACCGAAGCGCGACACGAGTCGTTGGTCAGAGACATCTGGCAGCGGGTCGCAGCCAATGGCGACCTCAAAAAAGGCCACTACGAAGATTGGTACTGCGTCGGTTGCGAATCGTTCAAGACCGAAAAAGAGCTGCTCGAAGGCAATATTTGCGCGCTTCACAAGAAGCCCGTCGAACGGCTGAAAGAGGAAACTTACTTCTTCGCGCTCGACCAGTATCAAGACAAGTTGCTTGACCTTTACGCAAAGAGTCCCAGCTTTGTAGAACCCGATTCCAGGCGCAACGAGGTCCTCAGCTTCGTATCGTCGGGACTTAAGCCACTGAGCGTCTCGCGAACGAGTTTCTCGTGGGGCATCCCAGTGCCAAGCGATCCGAAGCACGTCATGTACGTCTGGTTCGACGCGCTCAGCAACTATTGGACGGCCCTTGGCGGATGGGACAGCGAACTCACGAAACGATTCTGGCCATCGGATCCACACGCGCTTCCGACGAAGAGCGATGACCCGATGGTCATCCATCTTGTCGGTAAAGACATTTTACGATTCCACGCGGTGTTCTGGCCCGCGTTCTTGATGAGCGCGCAAATGCCGCTTCCGTCAAAGGTGTATGCCCACGGCTTTCTGACGGTCGATGGTCAAAAGATGAGCAAATCGCTGCGCAACGCGGTCGATCCGCTGCGACTGGCGCGCGAGCTTCCGGGTGGCGCGTCGACACTTCGGTACCACCTGCTTCGGGCGATCTCATTTGGTCAAGATGGCGACTTCGATCACGCAGCGTTGCTCGAACGGTACAACGCCGATCTTGGCAAAAACCTAGGCAACTTGCTCAGTCGGGTGCTCGGCCTTTGCGTAAAGAACACAGGCAATACGGCGCCGGCGTTTGAGCAAGCAAAGCGCACTGATCTCGACAATGCGTTTCTCAAAGACGTGCAGCTCTCACTCGCAGCTGCAAGAGAACACTGGGACGCGATCGAACCGCATCGCGCGCTTGAAGCCACATGGGCAGCGTCTTCGCGTGCGAATCTCTATGTTGATCAGGCTGCACCTTGGGCCGAAGCGAAAAAAGGCGACCTAGCGCGCGTCGAAACGATTCTCACGACACTCGTCAAGGTACTTGAACATTTGAGCGCGTTTATTGCGCCGGCGCTCCCGGACAAGGCAAACGAGATGCGCGCACAACTCGGGCTGCAGCCGCTCGCACCGGCGCTCAATCGCGATCTCCTCGCGATTGACTTTAGCGACGCGCCAGCGCGACCGCTTGGAACGGCCACTCCGCTATTTCCGACGCTCGATGCTGCAGGTGTCGCGGCCCTGCTCGATAGCCTCGTCCCCAAGGCGGAGCCCGCCATGAACGAGTCCACACAGCCTGAGAAACCGCCCGCCGCCGCCTTGCCTAGCGGCGCACCTTTGTCAGAGCCGATTGCGTACGATCAATTCGCCGCAACCGACCTTCGCATCGGCATTGTGCTCGAGGCGGAAAAGGTGCCGAAGAAAGACAAGCTGCTCAAACTGAAGGTCGACGTCGGCGAGGCCTCGCCGCGTCAGATCGTAGCGGGCCTTGCGCTCTCGTTTGCGCCAGAAGGGCTGGTCGGCAAACGCGTCATCGTCGTTGCGAACTTGGCACCGCGCGATTTTGGCAAGGGTCTTGTGTCGCACGGCATGTTGCTCGCGGCGGGCGAAAGCAATTCGCTAAGCCTTGCCACCGTGAGCGACGATGTCGCGCCAGGAACAAAAGTAAAGTGAGTTGACATCTACCGAATGGTCGCGATGACGAGCTGTCTTGCGGGCCTCGCCACGTCGCCGATCGAAAACGCACCGGCCACGCGCGCTGCGGCTTCACGCGAGGCAGCAGCGTCACGCACATGCAGGCGCGCGAGCACGTCGCCTGCACTTACCGCTGCGCCTGGCTTGGTGAGTATTGAGATGCCAACCTGAGGATCGACAGGCTGATCGGCACGTGTTCGACCTGCTCCCATGGCAACGCTCGCGAGTCCCACCTCAAGCGCGTCCACTTCCAAAACGATGCCAGCTCGCGGCGCGAGCACGTCGAGTGTCACGGAAGCCAAGACCAAACGGTCAGGTTCGTTGACGACACGACTGTCGCCTCCTTGCGCGGCAACAAGCTTCGCCATGACGTCGCGCGCACTGCCGTTGGCAATCACCTTCACCAACATGTCTCGCGCTTCGTTCTCTGTTTGTGCAACGCCAGCGATCAAGAGCATCTCTGAGCCGAGCACGAGGGTGCACTCCACGAGATCGGACGGTCCGCGACCGTGGAGCACTTCGAGGGCCTCACGCGTTTCGTTCGCGTTGCCAACCGCCACGCCAAGCGGAGCGCTCATGTCGGTGAGTACCGCGACCACCTTCTTGCCGGCCTGCGTTCCAACGCGCACGAGCGCCTCGGCGAGAGAACGCGCGTGCGATTCGTCCTTCATGAACGCACCTCTCCCCACCTTCACGTCAAGCACCAGGCCATCAATCCCTTCGGCAAGCTTCTTCGACAGGATCGACGCCACGATGAGGGGAACAGACTCGACCGTCGCTGTTACGTCGCGAAGGGCGTAGATGCGCTTGTCGGCGGGTGCAATTTCGGCGGTCTGCCCGATGAGGCACGCGCCCACTTCGTCCACAATCTTGACGAACTTCTCGGATGAGAGAACCGTCGAAAAACCTTCGATCGCCTCCAGTTTATCAAGCGTGCCGCCGGTGTGTCCCAAGCCACGGCCGCTCACCATCGGAACGCGTACGCCGCACGCCGCAACCATAGGGGCGAGGCAGATTGAGACCTTGTCGCCCACACCGCCGGTCGAATGCTTGTCGGCCTTGAACCCCTTCACACCGGAGAGGTCGAGAACGCGACCCGAGTGCAGCATGGCTTCTGTGAGCGCGACCGTTTCGGCGTCGTTCATGCCGCGAAAAAAAACGGCCATAAGAAACGCCGCCATTTGGTAGTCGGCCATCTCACCTGACGAAAATGCGGCGATGACGCGTGAGATTTCGCCGGCCTCGAGCGCCAGACCGTCGCGTTTTTTGGCGATTAGCTCGACGAGTGTGCGTTG
>JAHFDZ010000193.1:0-5482 GCA_023248745.1 Myxococcales bacterium
GGTCGAAGTGCCGACACACCGGCGTGTGTGGTGTCGAATGCGACGACTGCGAAGGCTCGTTCCGTGATCGCAACGCTCGGAACGCTTGCGGAAAGGGCAATGTCGGAGCAGCTCGAAGCACCCGCGATCGTGATTGTCGGTGACGTCGTGGGCATGCGGGTACCGAGTCCCGCTGCGGTAGTAGCAGCCGCTTCGTCGCGATCGCGCGTTGCTTCGTAAGCGTGTCTCAGACGGTTACTTCGGTTGAGAAGGGGTGACCCAGATTCCGCCGTTTGTTCGAAGGTCGATCGTGTATCGCCAGTGACCCATGTACGCCGTCCCCAATGCGCCGTCGTAGATGATGTCCTTCACCAGAATGTCAACCGCGAACGGTGCTCTTGGTTCGTGCACCATCGGAATCGAAACGCTGCTCAATTGCCACGACTCTGGGCGTTCGGCGCTTTTGGGCTCGTGCTTCGCGCGCGCGAGATCGACGTTCAGGAATGACGCCGCGTGAGGAGCCACGATCGTTGCTCCTACGTTGCCTGAGTCGAGCAAGAACCATTGTGGATGCTTGGGCGTGCCCATGGCGACGAACAAGCCGATCGCTGCGCCGCCGGATGTTCGCGCGACGCGAGATCGAATTGCCGTGGCCTCTCGCTTCTTCGCTGCGCACGTCGACGTGCTTTCGACCGTTAGTGTTCGTTCCGCCAAACTCAATGTCACACAGCGATTTTCGAGCGTTGCCAGTGAGATTACCCCCGCGACCTTCGGCCAATCGGGAGGCAGGAGTTTGCCAACATCGAGCACACTCACGATCTCGTGTCGGAACGAATCAGCGCCGAGTCGCAAATCGACGTCACGGCAGGTCGGAAGATCGAGTCGTTCTGCGCTCATGCGAAAACCGGTCACTCGGCCCGCGGGCGTGCAGCCAAGCCGGTGTGCGATTTCTGGAGAGACGGTCGTTACGCCTGCCCCCGTGTCGAAGAGAAAGCGTTCGGTCTTGTCGGCAACGTCGACGTCTATCGCGAGGAGTCCTTCACGATAGTCAAGAAGTGGAATCGTCATGGACGGTGTTGGTCCAGGCGTGGCTGGCTCTGGGCACGGCGCTCCTGGGTGCGCGCACCCAGCCGTGATGCTCGCGATCGCGAAAGCTCTCTTCATACTGTGCTCACCCTTTGCGACGCCGCGTCTTCTGGAGCGACGACGTCGGCCCAAGGATCGCGAGATCGAGTTAATTTCAGCCACTCTAGCATTCGATGGGAGCAACCTCTCGAAAGCGAATCTTCTCCCCCTTGAGTCTCGCTGAGGCGGTGGCAATCGCAAGCTCGCCCACATCGCATCCAATCGCGCGCCTTCCGGCGAGGGCTGCAGCGACAAGGGTTGTACCTGATCCACAAAACGGATCGACCACCAGATCATCGTCATTGGTGCACGTTCGAACAATGCGCTCGAGCAGTCGCAGCGGCTTTTGTGTGGCGTAGCCGGTGCTCTCTTTTCGTAGGGGAGTGTTTGCGCCCATCGACGGACAATCGGTCCAGATGCTGCCGAGCGCGCGACCCTCGTCGGCGTAGTACCGGTAGGTCTTTCCATTGACGATGCGGTCCCTGTATTTGCGACCTTGCTTGTCGGTATTGGTAAAGTGCATTGACAAACTTGTGCTGGCGAATGGCTCCCGAGCGAGTGGCTCATTCGGTTGAAAAAGAGGCTTCTTCGACTTTGAGTACACGAGCAGGGTCTGGTGCGTGATGCCGAAAAAGTTGCGAGCCTTGCTTCCGTTGCCTGGTGACCAAATGATTTCGGTCAAGAAAGTTGACTTACCAAAAGTGCGATCGCAGGCGACCTTCGCTTCGTGGATTGCGCGATGATCGAGGTGCAGCCAAAATGTACCATTTGTAGATACAATGGACCACGCGGCCTCCAAACGCGGCGTAAGCCATGCGATGTATGCCTCAACGCTTGGCCATTTGTCGACGTAAGCGATAGGCCCAGCCGCGCGCGTTTTGGGACCAATGGTCACGCGATCGCGTGCGCGAAATGTCGTGCCTACGTTGAAAGGAGGATCGAGGTAAACAACCTGTGCGCGCTCTTTGCCAACCACTCGGTCGACATCAATTGCGTCACACTGACAGATGCGAACCTCAGTCGACATCGGCAACCGCGATCTCGGGCTCGGGCATTTCACCGAACCACTCGCGCCAAGGTCCAGTAGGTTGACAACCCGTTGAGAGCTCGTCGACCGCGCACTCGGTGCGCACGTGAATGTGGTCGTCATGGGGAAGGGCGGGCCTTCCCGGTTGATGAAGAACCATGGCGGCGCGATAGAGAATGTCGATTGGCTCCCGTTTGGCGAAGGCGTAGTTGAGCAAGTGTGCACGCAGCGGTGCGCTGATGAAAATCCACTGGATGCGAGCCTCGGGATCTTCAATCAGAGCCTTAATGAATCTCCACTCTCGCGCGACGTCGAAGCGGAGATAGCCAGCGCCCGAACTTGCGAGGCCGTCCGGGCCGAATGCGAAGAAGCCAGGGTTTCGTATCGGCACGCCTTGCGGCGTCGTCACGTAGTAGAGAATGTCGGCGTCGCGGCCCGATCGATGCGATGCGTGTCCGGAAATGCGGCCGCCAAATTGCGAGGAGAGGTCACCAATGACAAGCGGAGCGCCACCACGTTCGCGCAGGACGATGCCCGCGGCTCGTGCAATGGCGCGGGTGAACCTGGGAATGGCCCAGTGCCGTTCGTTTTGTCGATACCACTCGAGCGTGCTTGGAAGCGGCGCCAGCTCGGCTCCGTGAAAGAGCGCCCCACCATTGACCCTGCCGACGGAACCGTCGTTCCAAGGGATAAGTGGAGGAGGTGCGAGGCTGCATCCAGCAGCAGCAATCGCGAAAATAATGCTACTTGTGTTACGAATTGCATTCATCGGAAACGGTCGAGATCGCGCGGTAGGTAACCCGCGACTTTGCCTTCGATAGTCCGGACGGTTTCGGCCTGCGCGTACGAAGTCGTCAGACGGAATTTTCCGTCATTGTCGCGCTCGATGTAGCCGTGATCCGAGAATGCGCTCAGTGCGTTCTCGAGAAGGGGCCTGCTTACGGCTTCGCGGCAAGAGATTTCGCCAGCCAGAAACATGCGATCGCCGAGCGACATCGCGCGCTTGACGAAGTCTTTTTGAGAGACCGATGAGCGAAGCAAGTGGGTCAGCGCGCGCGCCGCAATGCGGTAGCCTTCCACAAAGTTGCGAAGAAGGTTTGCGTAGATGCTGACGGCAGCAATGTGTTCCGAGCCTCGGGCGGGGGTCACCCCAGCAGCTTTTCGTTCAATGTATCCTGCATCCACCATCGCAGAGAGTTCGTCGTTGAAAATTTGGTCGTAAGGGCGATCCGCACGGAAGGTGAATTCGAACTTGAGCAGTCTAGAGAGTTGACGAACGCGCGCTCGCAGGTCCGCTTCTGCAACGGGTGTTTCACGCGAAGCCAGAAGGCATGTTGCAAGCAACGCGCGTTCGACGAAGAAGTGCATGACGACGTTCTTGGACAAGTCGAGAACGAGCCGTGAGTTCGGCTTGAGCACATAGATCGAGTCGTCGGAAAGGACTTCTCGTTCGTTCGAGCCTTCGGGAGCGCCGGGCCTGTGCGCTTCAATGTGACCCGCACGCAAATAGAGTTCGAGGGCCTCACGCAGAGCGGTGGGGCGCAGGGCAAGTGGATCGGATGGCGAGACGAGCGAAGGCGTAAAGCGCGCCCCCTGCTTGCGAAGAGCGTCCGCGAGATGGTTGCATAGTGCAACAAACGTATCGTGTGCAATGCCGCGCCCTTGGTGGGCGAGAAGAGCGCAAGCCACAAGCGCACCCGGTGTGACCGCCGTGACGCGGTTGATCTCGTTCATCACGCGGTGGCCTAAGCGCCGTACGACGCTGCGTTTCTGCTCGGGTGTCCAATGGACGCTTTGGCTGACTGGCGTCTCGGACTCAAGGAGGAGCGAGTCGATGGAGAGCGGTTCACCAAATTGAATATTGAGTCTGCCGTAGCGACCCATCATGAGCGCGAAGGTCGACATGAGGCCGCGCATGTCTTCCTTGCGCTTCTCTCCGCCCGTAAGTTCCCGCACGAAACTCTTCTCTTCGACGAAGCGTTCGTAGCCGATCGAAATTGGGCAGAAGTACACGTGCTGCGGATTGCCAATCGCAGCGTCGACGACCATCGACAAGATTCCGAATTTTGGCGCGAGCAGTTTGCCAGTGCGCGATCGGCCGCCTTCGAGGAAGAACTCAAGGGCCCATCCGTCTTGAATCAAGCGTCTGATGTACGCATCGACGACTGCGACGTAGAGACGATCACCGCTGAATTTGCGGCGAATGTAAAACGCTCCGGCCCTCCGAAAAACGTAGCCGAGCGGAAAGAAATTAAGGTTGTCGCCCGCCGCAACGAGTGGGACCGGGAAGCTGTTTCGATAACAGACGTACGCGAGCAACATGTAATCGATGTGCGACTTATGGCTCGGCAACATGATGAGCGTGCCGCGCTTCGAGGCCTCGCGCAGACGAGCAAGACCTACCTGATCGACTTCGAGCGCCTCGTACATGTGCGAGGTGATGCGCTCGAACGCACGTGCCATCGCCGCGATCGCGTTGAGGTCGAGGGCGCTCTCCATTTCGCGCAACATCGCGAGCGCCTTGGCGGTGACGATCGTGCGCTCGGCCGTGCCGTCGCCTGCGAGTTCACGAATGAGCCCCTCAAGCTCCGGACTTCGAATGATCTCTTCGTGGAGTTGATCGGACGTCTTTCGCGTTGGTCCGGTGATCGCCTTTCGCTCACTTTCGAGATTGCCAAGCAACGTTGCGACGAGGCGTGCGCTGCGCTCGCCGCCGTCAAGCGTTGCCCCTTCGCCGTGGAGAAATTGCAGCAGATCGATCGGAACGCCGCTCTTCATCACGACGTTTCCATAGCTGCCGATGTACTGGCCGACCGAGCGCAAGTACCCCGGCCACTCGCGCGGGCCAAGCAGCCAATCGAACGCACTCACTTTCGCTTCATCGGGCAAACGCGTCCACACGAAGACCTGAGGGACGAGCAAGATGGGAACGTCGGATTCGCCTTGAAAAGCGATCATCTCGCGAATGAACTCATCGGCCTCAACGCGACTACGATCGTTTCCTTCGAGGAACGAGGTGGAGCGTTTGAGGAAAATGACACAAGCTTCGTTACGTTTCAGCGTCGCGCGGACGCCGTCGAGTGAGGGTTCGCCCCGACGGCCGATAAGGGCTCGCAGTGTGGAGGCGCCCGTCTCAAACAGCCAAGGCACGGGGATGTTCGAAAAGCCGAGCCGAGGGAGCGCATATTTTCGCGTGATGTAGTCAAGCGCGAAGAGATCGATGAACGAAACGCTGCGGAGCACATAGACGACGCGCCCGCGGCTCGCTGCGTCCCTCACGCACTCCACCCAACGCGGATCGATTTCGATGCTCGAAAAGAGCCGTTCGTAGAGTGAGTCTAGGGGGCCACG
>JAHFDZ010000193.1:5582-10390 GCA_023248745.1 Myxococcales bacterium
TCGGCGGGCGCCGCCGGATTGTCTGTTTGCGCCATCGAAAAGCCGAACTCGGCGTAGAGGCAGTTGTCGCGCCGTTCGGTAAAGTTGGTTTCCTTTCCGAAGAGTGCAGCAATGTCACTGCGCATCTTTGTATCTGCGACGGGTTGGAACCCGAGGATGCGGAAGCCGTGGAAACACTGTTGTGTGACCGTCTGTGGATTCGCCGCACAGTTGGCGTCAGCTGTGGGCGCACCTGGAATGGCGCCGCCTGCACCTGGGATCATGCCTGGAGGGAGCAGCCCAGGCGGAAGCAGCTTCGTCGCTTCTTGCGCCCACGTTTGAAGTTGAGGCGGCAAGAAGTTTGGCACGCCGGCAGGCATTCCGGGCGCTCCGGTGGTGGCCGCCGGCTGCGCCGCGGGTTGCTCGTAGTTCTGCAAGCGGTACACCGTCATCGGCGTGTCTTTCATCTTGTCGAACGGCGGTGACAGCGTTGCGCAGCCTGTGAGTGAAGCGAGAGACACCGAAAATGTGACAAACGTTGCGACTTGACGATTCATGCGTAAGACCTCTTCGTTGGCGAAGCCTATCAGGATCATGGGTGTTTCGTTGCGGGTTCTTGTTGGAAAACAGATGGCCCACCTGTTTGACGGAGCGTGGTCGCAAGAGTTGATGACGAACATGATAAAGATCTCGTCATGATCCGAATCAAGCGCATCGATCATGTTGCCATTTGCGTGCCCGACATCGATGAGGCAAGCGAGAAGTACCGGGCGCTATTCGGCCTCGAGGCGTCATCGCGAGAGGTCGTCGAGTCGCAACAAACGGACGCCTGCATCCTTCCGATCGGCGAATCCAATCTCGAGCTCATCTCGCCCAAGGGCAACGACGGATTAGTCAGGTTTCTTGATAAACGAGGCCCAGGTCTCCACCACGTTGCCCTTGAGGTCGAGGGCATCGAATCGGCGCTGGCGTTTCTAAAGACGCTTGGGGTCAAACTCATTGACGAGACACCGCGAGTTGGCGCGCGTGGTCACAAGGTCGCGTTCGTCCACCCCAGTGCCACCGGCGGCGTTCTCATCGAGCTTGTCGAGGCGACTCACTGACAGTCGGCGTGACCCATGGCGCGAGAATTCTCGCCAAGTCGCTGCCGCCGCCATACGGGCTCTGCTGGCCGCGCCGTCGACTGGGCGCTGATTCGATAAGCAACTCGGACTGCTCCACGAGGGAGGTCGTCTGCCAACTCTCCGCATGCATGATCGACGCCGACAGAGCTTGCCACCACCACCGAGCATCCGATCGCGAAAGAAGCGTGTCCCCTCGTGACGCAACATAGACGGAAGGAACCCCGCAAGCGGCTGCGACCAAGCAGGTGAAGCGATCGTCGGACCAGACGATGTCGAATGCGGAGAATTGACTCCGATTCTTGCCGACCAGGTCGAGGTGGATCATCTGTGGGCTCCCGCCGAAAGGGCGCGCTTCAAGAATGGCGCGCACTGCAGGTGCGTGCGCTGAGCGCACGATGACGCGTGCGTCGATACTCGCAAATTGCTCAAGGAGGGTCGCAAATGCGCTAAGCGCGGGCACGAGCGCTTTCTCGAGCGCCCGATCGGTGAGCACGATCGCAATGCTCCGCGCGCGCGGCGTAAGATCAAGCGTCTCCCGTGCGATGTCTCTGGGATCAAGGTCGCACGAAAGTGGGCACGAGACGACGCACGCATCGAAACCGAGCTCGCGCCAGCGCGTGGACGCCGTCGCGTCAGAGAGGATCAACCGGTCTGCGAGTTGACGAAATTGACGCGTCTCACGCTCGCCCACATGCGCGAGCGCAGGTGTGTCGAGCCAGATGAGTGCGCTTCCGATTTTTCGAAACGCTTTCGCAAGTTGAACACTCTGCGCGTCGTAGCGACCGAAGATCGCGGCTTCTGTTCGCTCGGTTCGTGAATGGGTAAGCGCATTGACGATGACCTTGAGCGCAGGTGTGCTCCGCAGGCCCGCCTGTTCGAGTCGACCACTACCCCGCCCCCAGCAACGCGTAAGCGAGTCACGGGAGAGCGAGCGCGCGAGCCACGTGTCGGTCCAGTCGTCGGGCGCAAGAAGAAGCACGGCCGCCCACCTTAATGTGCGCGCACGCTATTGACCAGTGCGGCGACGTCTTCGTTTTCCGCGTCTCGCGAAAAATGCCCACGCAAGAGTTACAAAAGAAGCGAAGGCAAGCGTATTGCCCCGCGTCCGCGTTGGAGTCACAGCGCAGCCGGAACGGGGCGCACACGTTTGACCCAGTCCGCCGCGCGGCGTCGGATCGCAACGTTCTCCTTCCACAAACCCGGTGCTGCTCACCTCTTTGTGCACGCTCCTCTTGCCAGACGGAGGATAGATCGTGCAGATTCCGGCGATGTCGTCGGTCGTGAGGTCGTGCTTCACGCCGCTCGCGCTCCAGAACATGAGCGACAGTGGATCGGGAGAGTGCGCGAGACCGAAGAAATGTCCCATCTCGTGAGCGAATACGCTGAGGAGTTCGAAGTCGTTGCCCCCCTTCGCGGGATCGGGGGAGTCGATCCAGAAGTCGTGGTCAAACGTATTGACCTCGAGATCTGCACTCCGAATCTCACCGGTGGTTGGATCGAAGCTGACCGTCGTGAGTGCGAGCACGTTTGAATCCCGTCGGTTTTTCTTCGTGTCGGACCACTCGGTATCGCGAAAGAGAATTGTGTTCTGGTTCGCCGCACCACTAAAGTAACCTATGTCGTTACATTCTACGGTGCCTAGATCGCGCGCATCGATGCTGACGCGCGAACCCGATTCGACGACGGAGATCGGCGCGCAGTTCGCCCCTTCCGGGCACTCTGGTAACGATTTGTCGGTTGCGCCCGGGCAACTACTATTCGTCCACAGCGCAAACGCCTTTTTCGCGACTTGCGATACGTCGTCGAATGCGAGCTTGGACGTTCCGCCGACGTTCATGCTGTAGCCGACGCATCGGTTGCGCCACCAAAGAGGCCGCGGTTTGTGGGGAGTCTTACCCTCTAGAAATTGATCAATGACGCAAGTGCGCTCGATGGCGTCGGTGAGGCAATGGTCCTGGGTCGGCTGAAAACTTGCCGGCACTTTGCACGTGGTGGTGCGACAGAAAGCGAGCGCGCGCCTTTCGCCCACCGAGCCAAGAAGGACAAGTAGGTTGACGAGTAACATGAGCCGCCGAACTCGTCGCTGCATCAAGCAACCCTTCGCCTCAGGACCCTCGCGGCAGTGGCTAGAGCTAGCGCAACAAACGCAAGGACTCCGCCAGGAGCCCCTGTCGTGGGTCCGCTCTGACAACCCTTCGGCGATTCGGCACATGTGACGCCGAAGCCGTGCCGGGGCTCTGGGTTGCAACTCTCGCCTGCGATGACACCGCCGTCGATGCTCTCGTGGACCGCCCTCGTGCCGTCTGGCGCGTAGACCGAGCAAATGCCGGCGATGTCGTCGGTCGTGAGGTTGCGCATCTTGGTGTTGCCGGCCTCATATCGCGAGTACATCGTGGCGAGAGGATCGCCCGAATGCGCGAGACCGAGAAAATGACCGGTCTCGTGGGTCATGATGCTGAGGAAATCGTAACCGTCAGAAGGCACGTCGTCGCCAATCGACATGCGATGGTTTGCGGTGTTGATCTCCATGTCGGCGTCGTAAATTTCACCGGTATCTTTGTTGAAGTTGACCGTCGTGAGCGCGAGCGTGCGTGCCGCGTCTTCGTGAGGCCACGAGTCGTCTCGGAAAATGATCGCGTTTTGGTTGGGCTCCTCGGCACCGGTAAAGTACTTGACGACATCACACTCGGTGGGCCCAAGGTCGCGGAGGTCGATGCTGACTCGGGAAGAGCCCGTGCCGCAGCCCCCGCCATCGCATGCGCCGGACGTTTCCGTTGGACACGACGTGCTGGTCCACTTTGAGAACGCTTGCGCCATGGTAAGCGACGCGTCGTCGAACGCGATCTTGCGACTGGCGTTCGCGTTCATGCTGTAGCCAACGCATCGATTGCGCCACCAAAGCTGCCGCACCTTTTGAGGAGGCTCGCGTTTTGCGCAGATATCCTCGAAGTCTTCGGGATAACAAGCGCTGGGCGTTGGCGCGAAATCGGCGGGGACGCGGCACGTCGTCGTGCGGCAATAGGCACCCGCTCGCATCGGCGAAAGGAGACTGGCCACACCGAACACGCACGCGATGGTGCGCATCGCGCGATCACTTTTCATGCGCGCGCTTCCACTCGGCTCCGAAGACGTTGCGTAGTTCGTCAATGGACTTGCCTTCTATCTTCTCGAACGCCGGTGCGCGCATCTGATCAAGAACTTCCGGTGCAAGCGGTCCGGTCGGGAGGCTGCGTTTAAGGAGTGTGCCCACTTGCCTCGACGCGCGAACCTTTGCGATTCCCTCTTTCGTCTCGACAGCGAACTGCCCCTGTGCGCGGCCGACGACGTGGTATCGACTGTCGCCATCGATGGACTTGAGAAAGACCAATGCGGGTCTGTCACGATCGAAGACGGCTTCTCCTTCGACGGCCTGACCCGTATCGCCAACAATGCCCCCGAGCGTACGAATCGTAACTTCCTTGCCCACTTCGACGCGCCCAGTGATCACTTTGTCGATGCGGGCCGTGGTCGTGGTGTAGATGCGGCCGTTCTCCCAACGAGATTCGCTTCGTAGGGGCGCAACCACCACCGCAACGCGCGTTTCGTCGACGAGTTCGGCATATCGGAGCAGGAGGGAAACCGACGCAATCGCGGATTGCGCGAAGAGGGCCGCGGCAAGCGCCAGGGGAGCAAGGGTTCGCTTCATTGATCGTTAGGAAAGCAGGC
>JAHFDZ010000193.1:10490-11871 GCA_023248745.1 Myxococcales bacterium
TACGGGCTTGTTCGGCGTTCGATCCCGAGCACGGTGAGAGGTTCGTCCGACAGCTTGAGGCGAACGACGTCCCCGAGCCCAACATCCACGAGGGTGTGCTCCCCGTCCATAAAGAGCTTCGCCTGGCGCATCTTGTTGTGGAGGCAGAGGGTCTCACCGGGAACGATAAGGCCCTTGGGTAGCGCAATTTCTTCTCCAAGTGGCGCATATGGCTCTCTCACGACAAACTGCAGGTCGGATGAATCCGTTGGCAAAATGTCTCCGCCCGCGCTTCTTTGGGCGGCGGTAGAACCAGCGGCGGGACCGATCCAGATGCCGCTCGATTTTTGCTCTTCGTCAATCGAATTGACGGGTCTCTCGACTTGCAAAATGTACCGCGACGTCGCGGCGGGTGAGGCGTGGCAAAAGAGGATCTCGTTGAGTACTCGCTTCGCCACAACCTTCTCGCCGACGGTGACCTGCATGCGTGCGAAAACCGTTGGCGTGAGTTTCGCGTTCAACGCGGCTTCAAGCGCTTCGCGCACAGCGCCGCTCCGTGCGCCGCAGAAGAAGCCAACAGAATGGCTCGGTGCGCTGTTGATACCCAGGAGACGCCGCGTGGGGCCGATTGAGTGGGAGGCCGACAGCAACGTGCCGTCCCCGCCGACCGTGACCACCAGCTCGAATGGATCGAGAAGTGGCAACGGCGCCAAGCTGTCGTGAAATACACCTTCGATGCGGAGGGCTCTGCACGCCTCGTGGACCTCGTCGAGCGTTCGCATGTGGTCGTTGTGGCTCGGCAACATGCGGTTGACTGTCGGGTCACCTTGATCGAGCAGAACCTGTGCACGAGGCTCGTCGCCGCGCTCGACGTAACGGTGGTACGTCGACACCTTAACGACGAAGAGAACGCGCGTCCTCATACGCGCTCCGCTAGCCGTCGAAGCGCGAGTTCAGTTTTTGCATCCGCGATTTCTCCCGCGCGACAGGCGGCGATCGCGGTCGCAAGCGATACCTCGATGATGGTCGCGCCGTGCTCAAGCGGAGAGCCGTCCAGAGTTGGAACCACGAAAAGCGAACGATCGACCTCGACATGAAAGTAGATGTGTCGCTCGCCCAGAAGCCCTCCGGAGGGAAACGTCGGTTGTCCAAGCTCTTGAAGGTCAGTTTCCTTGACGTCTGCCCCGAGCTCTTCAAGCAACTCTCTCGCCGCGCATGCGCGAGGTGATTCTCCCGGCTCGACAAGGCCTGCGGCGACTTCCCATTGGTTACCAGGGGTCGCGCCTGCGATCGCAACGCCCGACGCATCGTCGCGTAGCGCCGCAGGTGGCCGAAGAGCGGAACGAAGGAGGACGCACCTCTCACCATTGCGGAGGAAGTGTGCAGCGATGACCGCTGCGTC
>JAHFDZ010000419.1 GCA_023248745.1 Myxococcales bacterium
ACGCGCGCGCCTTGAAGGCGCCATCAAGAAATTCAATTTGTATCCCACGGTGGTCAACTCCCCACGCGGCCTCCTTGCGGCAACCACCGAGATGAGAGACCAGATTGGCTTCCGCGGAACAGAGAGCAGCAGCTACTACATCTCGTTCGCTTACCCCGAACGCGTTGAAGGTCAGACACCCGAGCTTGTGCGCGCAGTAACGCAGTACCTCGCCGATACGCTCGTGTCCGACTACACAAAGAGCGACGCCACGGCAAAGCAGCACCAGGCTGACTTCGACGAAACCGACCTGAAGGAAACCCAAAAGGCATTCGACACGGCCAACGGCAAGCTCGTCGTGTTCTTAGATACGCACCCGAACTACCTCAAAGCGATGCAGCAGCCATCGCCGGCCAATGGTCCGGTGATCGCCGGCGGCAATCCCAAGGGTCCCAACGTACCGCTCGTTGGACTGGGCCCAGCCCCCAAGAACGCAGCCGAAGCCAAATGGCAGGCGATTTTCTCAAAAGACCAAGAGTGGAGACGCCTCAACGGCGAACGGGCTGCGGTGTACAGCGAAGCGGCAGCAGCGTCGCCGAAAGCACCCACCGCACCGACAGCCACGGCGCCATCCAACGAGGAAAGGGACAACGCAGCGAAAGAGCTCAGCGAAGCGACCGCAGCACGCAAGAGCGCTTGCGGGCACGGACTCGCTGAAGCCCATCCTGACTATGCGGCAAGGCAAGCCCCTTGCAACGAAGCCAACGCCCGAGTTTCAGCCGCCGTTAGCAAATCGCAGGGCGTTGCGTCACGCATCGCCGCCGCTGCAGCCGCCGTTGTTGAGCCCGACACAAAATCAATGTCGCCCGAACTTCAGGCGAAGCTTTCCGCCGTGTCATCGCAGATTGCCAAGCGCGAGGCGCAGCTCAAGAAAGATCCCAACACGGCGCCCGACATTGCCACCGTCGAAGACGCCGGAACGGGCGTGGCCGAGCTGCCCGCTCCAGTGGGCGATCCACGCATCGCCGATGAGCAAGAATTTCAGCGCTTGATGCAGACGTACAAAGACGCGAAGACCCGCGTGGAGACTAAGCAACAAAGCTACGAACTCAGTCGCACCGCGGCTGCTGCCGCCATCAGTGCGGCAAGCGAGATCATGAGCGTCGTCGAGCCTGCACTCGCGCCAACGCAAGCAACCAAGGGCCGCGGTCAATCGTTCATCATGGTCGCGAGCGTCGGCGCCATCCTCGCGCTTGCGTATGCGGCAGCGCGTGTGCTTTTCAACGATCGCATCATCGACCAAGGCGATCTCGACGCGCTAGGCATCATTCCAGTGTTGGGCGTCGTGCCTCGCCTGCCCGCGGCCGAAGTCGAACGCGGCTCCAAGAAGGTCAAGGTCACACGCGCCGCAGACGGGTAACTTCGTTGGTAAATCCGCATCTCCGACGCCACTTTGCGAAGCTATCCACTGGTCGCGGCGAGCTTAGGCAACGTCATGTAGCCCGAGAACGTATCGGGACGCATACCGTACGGCGCAGCCATTCGGCGTACTTCGATGGGATCGAACGACCAGCGATTGCTAACACCGCTTGCGTTCGAAAATCCGAGGGTGTAGCCCGCACGCTTCACGGCTTCTTTGACGTGTGGCACATCGGCAAGTGGCTTACCTACTGGATACGAAACCGTGTGAATACGGTGCCCCAAGCGATCGGCGAGCACCGTCTTTGAGCGATGGAGTTCGTGCTCAAGATTGTCGGGCGTGAGCGTTTGCAACACGCGATGCGAAGCGGTGTGCGACTGCACGTCCATGCCCGCGCTTGCAAGCCGTCGCACGTGATCCCAAGTCATGAGGAGCTCATCAGCAAACTTCCGCTCTGTAGTTGGCGTAAGTTCAGTCTTGGTGAGCTCGGTTAATTGATCAAGAAACTTAACCAAATCGAGATCGTACGTGTCCTTGACGATACGCAAGCACTTCTTGATCGCTGCTTCTGTGCTCGAAGCATTGTCGATCTTAAGCTCGACGGTTTGCGGATACGTAATGGTGATGCTTGCGACTTTCGCCGTCTTGAGGATGTAGTTGATCTTGTCCCACCAAAAGAGCTGCCTCGAATCGATGTAGTCGGTCGCGATGAAGAACGTGCCCTTAAGGTTGTGCTTCTGCAGAATGGGCAACACCACGTCGTGGTTGTCTAAGTACCCATCGTCGAACGTGATGAGCAGCGGCGCCTTCGGGAGTTTCGCACCGGTCTCGATGTGATTGGCGAGCTCAGTTACACCGATGGGATCGAAGTGCTTTGCGAAAAAAGCGACCTGTCGTTCGAACTCTTCGGGACTCGTATCAACAACGCCCGGATCGAAGCGCACCGTCCGCTCTGGGCTTGCGGCGCTGTGGTAGGTGATCGCAAGAAGCCATGGCGAGCCAACCCGATGCTGCGCGCGAAGCAACACTTCAAACGGCTGCGCGCGACCAACGATGGTCGCTACCTTGTCTCGAAGACCCATGGCGCAGCAGTCTACGCGAGGATCCTGTCCGTGCGCTTTCGAAAGCGCACACCTAAATGTAACGTCAATTGTTATATTTGACGTTGTTGTGCGTCATCGCGCTCAAAAAGCGAGCCCACAAGCACGAACACAAAGACGATACCGAGCCCAATGGCAACCTTCGATGAGAACTGGGACTCACCAAACCCGAGACGCGTCAACGCAAGGGCCGCTGCGGCGATGACGACCATTCCTCGCAGGCGCCCAACGAAGGAAACAGGGCTTCGGCGCGGCGATTCCGCGTCGTGGGTAAGTGTGCGAGAGGACATGCGATAATCTGACACGCCGCAGTGCGTAGCGCGAGCTCGACCAGAGTCGAATGATATCTGCTCAAATCCAGTCGAAAGAGACGCCTACGGAAGGCACACAGACCCCCAACCCGTTCCCAAACAGTACGGGGCGGAGTCGAAGCCCCCCGAGAACACGCGAAGTGTCGTCGACGAAGATGGAGGGTGGGTCGTAAACAATTGGACCGAAAAGGAGCCAGTCGCGACCGAAGCGGAGGTTTGCGTGAAAGCGATAGACCCATTCACTCCGCCTCCGTTGATGAGATCGCCCTGCTCAAACACGTCGCAGGTGCTCTTGTAGTCTTTGTAAATAAACTGGACTGCAGCGGTGTTGCCGTCGGGCCCAAAGTTTCCTTGTGCGTACGATCCCGCAGGCAAGGAGAAGCTGCTGTCAGGGTGAGGTCGACGATGCACTTCGATGATCAGCTCGCGCGAGGACGCCTTCTTACCAGCTCGAATTGATGTGCACATCAAGCCGCTCAGCGTCGTATCCGCCCACAAAATGACGCGAAAGATGCGAAGGGTCTGAGGCGACGAAACGTCCTGCACTTCGTAACCTGCATAGGCAAGTGTGCTTGCGGAATCGAGCGTGATCGTTGAATTCTTGAGCGGCCCTGTCGCGGCGTCACCCGCTTCGGTTGGGGCGTCGGTCGCGGCGTCGGCTCCGATGTCAGCTGTGGAGTCCTTTGGAGCGTCGGCGGGAGCATCGGCGGGAGCGTCGGCGGGAGCGTCGGCGGGAGCGTCGGCGGGAGCGTCGGCGGGAGCGTCAGC
>JAHFDZ010000194.1 GCA_023248745.1 Myxococcales bacterium
CAATGCTCGCCATGCGCATCTCGTTCATGAACGAGATGTCGCAACTCTGCGAAGCGACCGGCGCTGACATTCACGCCGTTCGGTTAGGTGTCGGCTCCGATGCTCGCATCGGCAAACGATTCCTCTACGCAGGGCCTGGATATGGCGGCTCATGCTTTCCGAAAGACGTCCGCGCACTCACCGCACTCGGACGAGCCTACGGCGTCGGAATGCAGCTTACAGAGGCAACCGATCGCGCGAACGACGAGCAAGTGGCGTTCGTCGCGCGTCTCGTCGAGAAGACCGCGACGACCCTCGAAGGAAAGCGCGTTTGTCTATGGGGCTTGTCTTACAAGCCCGATACGGACGACGTTCGCGAGGCGCCGTCGCTCTGGCTTTCCAAGCATCTCATCGCAAAAGGGGCCACCGTTACGGGCCATGACCCCGAGGCCCGCGACAACTTTCGCCGCGTCATGCAAGCGAGCGGACATTCGATCCGCGTCGAAGCGGATCAATACGACGCTGCCGCCGGCGCGGATGTTCTCGTATTGCTCACAGAGTGGCGCAGCTATAGAGCCCCCAACTTTGCACGCTTGGCCAAACGGTTAGCAAGCGGCGCAACGTTGATCGATACGCGCAACGTGCTCCGGGGTCGCGACGTGAGGGCCGCAGGAATTCGATTTCAGGGGCTTGGGGTTCGACGTCAAGAATATTGACGATCAGCCGCGCGTTCCATGCGGAACAAACGCTCAAACCGCGAGCTTGATCTTCGGCTTCGACTTCGAAGCAACGCCGTTGAACGCAGGTTGCAATGCCGGGGTTGCGTGACCGTTCGCCGGACGCAAGAACCCCATGAAATAGATAGCGCCGTTCACGAGCCCCCAAGAGCGAGCGTGCCGCGCAGTTGCCGCCCAACGGACCACGCGCGGCATATTCGCGAGCGGCTGAAGAGCAGATTTTCTCATGTGTGAATCAGCCGAATCAAATGCCGCAACCATGGCGGTTTTGACGGCATGAGGTGAGCACCTATCGCGCGATCGTCTCGCAGCAGCATTGCCGAGTGAAGCGCGACGTTCAGGATCCGCGAGTAGCGAAAGAACAGCATCGCCAAACGCGCGATCGGTTTCGGCGTCGCCGCGCGCGGAGCGTCCTGGCTCAAGAAGCACGCCGTTTTTGCCGTGGTCGATCTGCGCGGTAACACCCATACCATCGCTGAACGCAACCACTGGAGTGCCACAATAAAGCGCCTCGCCCATCACATTGCCGTACGTCTCGCTGAGAGAGGTGTGCACGAAAATATCGGCGTGTGCGTAGTAGTCGGCCATCTTGGTGAACGGCACTTCACCAGGGAAAAAGACGCGATCAGCGCAGCCTTCTTCTTCTGCGACACGCTTGTAAAATTCTGTATCGGGCCCCTTGCCAAGGAGCGTCAGCGTTGCGTCAGGACGCTCGGGCAATATGTAACGCGCGAAGATACGAATGACGCGGTCTTGCGATTTTTCGCGGGTATGACGACCTGCACAAAGCAACCGAGGTTGCTCGCCAGGGGGAAGGAACGATCGGTATGGATCGTCTCCGATGCCCTTGTCGAAGAACTCGGGCTGTACGACGCGAGGAATCACGTGAATTGGAACGGTAACGCCGCGCTCGCGCCAATAGCGACGCAACCCTTCACTCAGCACAATGAGCCCATCGCTCTCATTGTAAACTCTCTTGAACAATTGATCGCAGGGACGCTTCAGCAAGGCATCGACGCCCGCATGAACCGCCGGAATTTTAGAAACGGCCTCAGGCAGAAGCACGTCGTACGCAGCTGAGAGGTGCGTCGTGTTGACGCAAAGAACCGGTATGCCCTTCACCTTGCGAAGCCAAAGCGCGAACTCCAGCACAAGCGTCGTGGCCTGCGCAAAACAGAGATCGAAGTCCCACCGATCCGGATCAAAGATCCAACTGGCCGTCGGTACAGGAAGGTAAAGACCTGGATACGTTTTGAGTGGAACACTCGGTAGCTCAACTGTGCCAGGTGGGAGCTCGCCTGCTTGCGTCTGCGGATCAGCTGGACCGATAAGCGTGACCTCGTGCCCGGCCTTCGTGAGCTCGTGATAGAGGAAACGGGTTTGGAAAACGGCCCCATTTGCGTAAGGGATGCGCGTAAAGTCGCTGACGATCGCGATCTTGAGTGGACGACCGCGACTGGCGGCCAACTTTGCAAAAGGGTCGACGAGCGTTTCAAGTGACTGCCCGCGCGCTGGCCTCTGACCAGGAACGACACTTTGAAGATTCTCGATCTTACGGAGTTTTTCTCGAGCCGCGGCGGTGGGATTCGAAGCCATCTGACTCGAAGAGGACACATTCTGTGCCAACTTGGACATGAGCACCTCGTAGTCGCTCCAGGCCCACGTGACGAGCAAAACGTCGCCTCACGAGGCGCCGAGGGAGCGACGTCACGCATCGTTGAAATAAGTGGGCCAGCGATGCCCTACGATGCCTCGTATCATTGGCTGTTACGTATGGACAAAATCCGTGCACTCGTAACACGTGAAGCGCCCGATGTGATCGAACATCATTCGCCATTTTTTGCGACACTTGCGGGGCGCTTTTTGGATCCCACTAGCTTTCGGATCCGCACCGCTTTTTGGCACGGAAATCACCTCGATACCTTCGCTCGCCCTTGGCTTGAGCAACGTGTGTCGGCACGATCGACCAATTTTGCGATCGCACCTGGATGGGCGGCGATGCGCTGGTTGCTACGCGGGTGCGCTGCGGTCTTTACAGCGAGCCGTGCGGAATTTGCCACACTGACCCTTCACGGTGTGAATCATGTTCACTGTGTTCCGTTCGGAGTCGACCGCAGCGAATTTCAACCGCGAGCAACGGATCGGGAAGTTCGAACACAACTCAACATCCACGAAGGCCAACGAATGCTCGTCGCCGCAGGTCGACTGGCCGCCGAAAAACGATGGGACGTTGCAATCGAAGCGATGCGGTACTTGCCCGAACCTTACAAATTGATCATCGCCGGTGACGGGCCTGAGCGCACGCGACTCGAAGCGCAAGCCTCCGCCCTTCCACGAAAAAGTGTGACGATCGTTCCATTTGTCAAGGCACGGAACCAGTTTGCGGCGCTTCTGTCCGCAGCCGACGCCTATGTCCATGCCTGTCCTTACGAAACTTTTGGCCTCACTGTGAATGAAGCCGTCGCGTGCGGTACGCCCGTCGTAGTTCCCGACCGCGGAGGCGCACAAGAAAGCGGCGCGCAGGGTGCACTCTTTCGCTACCGAGCGCTCGACGCACGTGACATGGCAGCGGTGACAATGTCCGCGAGCGCGAGTGGTGTGAAACAGCGCGCTATCGCCCTCGCTGCCTCGGTACGCGATGAAAAAGACCACGTTCTCGAGGTGCTTTCCACCTATGAACACCTTCTTGCTGAGCAAGCGCGATGAAAGTTCACGTATCCATCCACGATGTGTCACCCGCGTACGAGGTCGAAGTATTTCACCTTCTTGACCTTTGCCACGCACGCGGGATCAAGCCAGCGCTCCTCGTAGTGCCAAACTTTCATGAGCGCGCTCCCCTACCCGACGCACCCGCATTCGTTGACGCGGTCCGTTTGCTGAGTCTCGATCACGAACTGTTCTTGCACGGGTATTACCACCGGAGCACCGCTCAAGAAGGTGTGCGCGCGATCATCGACCAACGCATTGTCTCGGCGGGCGAGGCAGAGTTCAGCAACTTGACCATTGGTGAATGCGCAAAGCTCGTGGGCGACGGCGAGCGCATGTTGCGTGAGCTCGATTTGCGTATCGACGGCTTTGTGCCGCCAGCGTGGACGATGCCCCAGGGTTTACTCGAAGTGCTCGCAGCGCGTGGATACGCATACACCGAAGATCACTTGACCGTGCGAAGGCCGAAGACCGGTGAAACGTGGCCAAGCCTCGTTGTCAATTTCGCGAGCAGGTCGCGTACGCGAGCGATCACGACAACGTTGTTTTCACGACTCTCTATGCTTCTCTCGCTCGACGTTCGCACACGTGTGGCGCTGCACCCGACGGACTTGCGCGTGCCGTTTCTTCATGACGAGATCGCGCGACTTCTCGACTGGGCGGCGGCGCAAGAGGTGTCGACAGCGTCGCGTCTCGTCGACTAATCTGAAGAGAACCGCGAAACGTCGAGCGGCAATCGCGCCTTTTGGTCGCGCAGCCACTGCAGCGCGCGTTCGCGGAGAAGGAACGCGCGCGAAGGTCGTCGGCTCGCAAATGGCATCGGCGCTGAAGCACCGAAGTCGTCGGCAAGATCGGCAACGTACGGCCGCGCCCATCGATGAAAATTGGTGTCGATGGATCGCACGTCTCCCGGCGTGAGGCGATCGATATATCGCCAGCTCCGGCTCTCCCAAAAGTGATTCGCGTACGTGCGTGAGAGATCGATGGGCTGGATCGAATTGAACACCCAGTCGACGTGGGCGGCGGTCCACAGCGGATAGAAGAACGCATCGAATGGCAGCACGTTGACCTCTTGCGGAAATCTCCGCGAGAGATGAAGTGGAAGAACGACGGAATGTTCGTCCCAATGGCGATCGCCGTCGCCACGGAACGTGCGGTACTCCTTGTGCCACCGCAGCAGAAAGGGTGCGTTTGGCTCTGCGAGGATGATGGCGTTCGCCAAACCGAAGTTCGCGATCTTTCCTTGTTGACCAAGAACAACGCTATGACTCAGCAGATCGTCGAAACTCCGCTGCACCAGCACATCACAGTCGAGATAAATTCCGCCGTGCGCGATGAGTTTCTCGAGTCGCACGACGTCTGCGCGATGAGCCGGATGACGAAGCGAATTGCCAAAAATCGAGATCGGAGCGTCGATTTTCAGCGCCGTCACTTGCGGCTGAATCTCCTTCCACCAAACCGTGTCGGGTTCGTATTGAAAGTAGACGAATACATCGTCGGGCTTGATCCGTTCGATCGCACTTCGGATGCTGACATAGTGCGCAAGCCCAAACGGCTTTCCGCCAAAATCGGCGGTCATCCCAAAACAGAAATGCAAAATTTTCGGAATGCGATCAGCCACGCGTTCCTCCATCGCACAAGGGCACGCGAAAGACCGAACCTACGCGGTCATCCGTCGCCTCTCCATAATCGACAATATTCGTCCTCAGGCGCACGCGCAAAACCGGCGTCATGCCCTCGAGAAATTTGTCAAGTTGATTTACTTCTTCGTCAGTCTGATTCCAAACGACAAGGAAGCCTCCCGGCTTAACGCATTCGCTCGCGCGCTTTATCAATGCCGCTGGCGAAAAGAAATCGAGCGGCAGTCCCCACCATAGAAGTGCATCCTTCGTAAGGAACGGAAAGAACATGGTTACAACATCCGCGTCGCGCTCTGTCGACGCAACGAAATCTCCAACCACGTACCTGCCCACTTGCGCTTGCTCGAGATAGGCCGCTGCATAGTCTGCACGGCTGCGCAAATCGGCATAAATGACGTGACCGTCGATTTCGTAACCGCACATGTCAATTTTTTGTGCGCAGAACGCCACCCGAAAGAACCGCGTCAGCGCAAATGCGTAGTGGAAATTGTTCGAGCCAACGTCAACGATCTTAACTTCTTTCGCTTGTTGAAGCGCCAAACCCTCGAAGCAACGTTCGAGACCTTCGAGCCAATAGAGATTGTCACGATAGATGTAACGCGACGAAGCATGGAAGAGTGGATCTAGGCTGTAGCGTTTTCGCAGTTCGTTCTCACGGACGATGAGAGAAGGTCTCTCTTCGCGCTTTGCGAATTCGAATAGATCGGTCTTTGTTTCATTTGGAAGGACAACCCCTGGTCTTCGAAACCGAAGCGCCTTTCGAATTCGAAACCCAATCGCGTTGTAGAGGCTGCGCATCGTTTACTTGAGCGGCTGGAGGTCGGCATCCGAATCGGACGACGCGTTGGGCAGAATGATGTGCAGCAACGCCGGCAAGACGATGACCGCGCAGAGAACGCACGCGATCTCGCCACCAAGTGCGAGCAAGCCGAACGACTGAAGCGCCTGATTGTCGGCAATCAGGAGTGAGCCATACCCGACCGTCGTGGTGAAGCTGCAAAGGAGTACCGCACCCGCTACGCGGCGCACGGCGCCTTTCACCTCGCCGCCAAGGAGGCGCGCTCGATCGTAAATGTTGAACGGGTACTCGGAGCCGATGCCAAATGTAATCGGCAATGCTACGAAATTGAGAAAATTGAGGTGTATGCCGAAGTGGCTCGCACCTCCAATGAGCCAAACGACGCCCATCACGAGCGCGAACACGATCGCAAGGGCGCCTCGTAAGCTGCGCGTCGCAAGGAGAACCACGCACAACACACCAACGAACGAAAAGAGCGTTGCCCTTGGACCGTCACGTCCCAGCGATCGAATCATCTCTGCGAAAATTGTCGACCGGCTCGCGGTTTGAACGAGCCTTCCATCCTTGAGGACGATGTTGTCGGTCGTGTTTGCGAGGCGCAATACGGTGCGACCATCTGAATACGAAACGTTTCGATTCTTCCCGAAGTCCCAGTAGCGAACGTAAAATACAGCGCCGAGATTTCCATTGGCTTCCTCAAACCTCAGACGAATCAATGCGGGTAGCTCGCCTGCGTTGAGCACGCGCAGTGCCTCTGGCGGCCTTAGTGCTTCGACATCTTTTCGATCGGCGGAGCTCAATTCAGAGAGCACGCGCTCGGTCATTTTTTTACGGATGTTAGTAAGAACCTTGAGTTTGTGGTTCTGTTCCTCGTGGTCGCCTGGAAGGTAGTCGTCAATCGTCACGACCTCAGCGACGAGGCGGCCCTGGGGATCCTTTGCGTCGCGCACGAAGATCGCTTCCTTGACAAGGCCCACTTGCTCACGCGACTCGGCAAGCATGAGTGCACCGGCAATGTTCATCTTGCCGCCAAAGACTTGGTCGGCCTTGGTGGTCCACTCACCCACGCCACCCACTTGTTTCGATTGTCTTGAGCCAAGCTTATCGAAGTCATACTCCCAAGGATCCTTAAGGAACTTCGGCGCCTTCATGGCGACCCACCCAGTCGCCAGCACTGCAGCCAGCAAAATCGGCCATCTCAACCGATGGGTGCACCATGCAATGAATTGAGTCACGCGACTGCGGCTTCCATCGACGAGCAGCACCGGCACGCGCTCGCGCATCCCGAGGCGAGATTTTACACGCTCGGAAACCACAAGCAATGCGGGCACCACCGGAATCATGGTGAGCCACACAAGCAGCATCCCGACGAATCCGATGGTGCCGAACTGCGTGAAGCCACGGAACTCTGTGATGGTCAGCGAGCCATACGCAATTGCGGCGACGACTGCACCCACAAGCTCTGCACGAAACGCGCTGAGCACGGCTTGTGTGCGGGCGTCATCGGGCTCTACGCCGCGCGAACGGAACTCCCTGTAGCGAGACAGGAGCACAATTGGATAGTTAATCCCGTTGCCTAAAATGATGGCGCCCAAGAAAGCGCCGGCGGTATTGAGGTATCCAAATTGCCACATCGCGAACGCGTACGCCGAGCTCACACCCAGAAACGCTGGCAAAAGGATCACGAGCAACGCCCACGCCGAACGGAAATAGAGCAGCAGCGCAGCAAATACGACACTCACCACAAGAACGAGCGCACCGACTGCTTCTGAGGCTATCGATGCCTTCTCCGCTGCAATGTTTGGAATGTCCCCGGCGTAACCGATACGCAACGCTGCGAATGCCTGGTCAGTCTTCACCGATTGCGCAAGTTGCTTGACACGATCCAAGAGGCGGTCACTTGCAGGATCACCAGTGCCGGCGGTTTTGGAGACGATGCGGAGGCCCATCGTCGCACCGTCGGCCGTGGCGAAGTAGCCCGACGGAAACTGATCGAACCGCTTGATGCGCTCTTCAGCACTCTTGCGCATCTCACTGAATTTGGGCGTCGTCGAGCCGGCATCGACAGGCGCAACGTTCACCGGCTCGTCGTCGTCGGGGCCTAGCCCGCTACTTCGTTGAATGCGATCGTCAAGATCTTGATCAAGTGCGTCGAGATCGGCAAGAGGTGCGTAGAGCCATTTGTTGTTCTCGAAGAAGCTGCGAAGTTCCTTCGTGTCGCTCTCGATGTAGCCCATTGAATCGGGCTCGCACTTCGCTTTGCACGCCGCATCGCTCTTGCAACTGGCGTGACAAGATTTTGCTTCGCGATCAATCGCACGTAGCCGCTTTGCAAGCTCGTCGATGTAGCGTTCATTGCCACTTCGATTGGGCGATTCGATGACGACGATCAAGTTGGCTTCGCCGCGAACGCGTGAACGTTGATTTTCGTAAGCTTTGAACGCAGCGCTGTCGCGCGGCAAGAGTTCGAGAATATCGGTCCGCAACTCGATTCGTGACGCGTAGCGGCCAGTGCCTGCAAGCATGACGAGCGCCACCAAGAGCACCCACCAAGGATACGTGCTCGCAAAGTCGACAATTCTTGTCAGAAGCCGCTTCATCGTTCGCCCTCAGGCGTCAGATAGAAGCGAAGTCGAGATCGCAACGCGATCAACATGGCACCCGCGACTAGCGCATGAACACACGTCGTCGCGAGCGCTAGTCCGCGCAACCCCAACATGCGCAAGAACAGAACGTTGAACACAACATTCGACACCGCATTCATAACGCCAAGAGGAATCATGATTCGTCGATTCTGAAGCGCAACGTTGGCTCGAGCGAGGACAAGGAGCCACGCAAACGGAACGGCGCCTATCGCGCCATAGGGCAACACCGCTGCCATTTCCGATACGGCACTTGCGTCCATTTCGCCGTGGAGAAAGAGCACTTCGCAGATGAACTCACGAAAAATACAGAGCGCCGCCGCAAGACTGGCAGACGTGAGCGTCGCGACGACGAGCCCTTGTTTCAGCGTGCCCAAAAAGGCGGCGTACTCGCGGCGCGCCGCTTGAAGCGAGAGCTTGGTGAGCAGCGGTGTAAAGAAAACAGCCTGAAGGACCGAACCTGGGATCGACGCTAGGTCGAGTGCGTACTTCAAAATAGTACCACCACCGATCACTTTCGACGACGTCGCCATTACTTGATCAATCACCGGATTGATCCGCGTAATCGTCGCGCCGACGGCCTCGCGCCCCGCAAGCGCCGAAAATTTGGCAACAAGAGGATGATTGTCAAGTGTTGGAACTATCCAGCGTCCTTCCCTTCGACGCCACTCGAAGAGTGCAAGCAAAAGCGCCAGCGCTTCACCCATCGCAAAGGCCCAAGGCACGACATAGATGCCATAGCGAGCCCTCGCGAAAAAGATGCTCACGATCGCAAGCGTCGTGCCCATTCCCGTTACAAATGGCGGCACGACGAACCATCCGCGCGCATTCATGAACCCGCAAATGCACGCACGATAGGCGGTAAGAAACGCGAACAACGCAAACCCCGAGACCAAAGCGCTGGGCGCGACAATCGAGGGTGCAAAGCGCTGCAAGACCATCGTGCCAATTGGGCACAACGCGACGAGCGCGACCAACGCGATCGCGAGAGTGCGGCCAAGAAGCGCGCACGCAAAATCCCTGACTTCGTGGGGCGCTCCGCGATGCAAGTCGGCAACAATTGGGATGATCGCCGAATCTTGATACGCCGAAACGATGAGCGATGTCAGAAACGTAACCGTCGCAGCGACAATGTAAAAAATGTCCGTTGCTAAACCGCGACCAAACCACTGTGCAAAGAAAAACGGAATCAACGCTTCAAGTCCGCGAAAGACAATTTGAAATGGCGCGAGCATCAAGGCCGCGCGCTTCAACGAAACGTCGCCGTCAACCATATTGGCCTTTGCCGGCAGCGCGACGCAGCTCGTCGGCAATACGATCAGCGTGGGGACGGGCGTCAAAGTGCTCAAGCACACGACGCCTTCCCGCTTGGCCGTGACGCTTTGCCAGAGCTGGATCTGTCGCGTATCGCGCGATCGCGTTGGAGAGGCCGAGAATGTCGGGAGGACTACCCTGCGCCAAAAGGCCCGTGCGCTCGTGGTCGATCATCTCGGAGATGCCGCCATTGTCGAACGCGACGACCGGCTTTTCGGCCGCCATCGCCTCAAGCACGGAGCGAGGCAATGGATCTACGTAAACGCTCGGCACAACCGCGATCTCAAAGTCGAGCAAGAACGGTGTGATCGGTGAAACGTAACCTGTAAACGTCACTTTATCTGCGATGCGCAACGACTGCGCGAGCGCCTTGCATTCGTCAAGATGGTTAACTTGTACGTCTTCAGGTGTATCGCCCAGAACCACAAACCGGATCCTTCGCTTGGTCTCCTTTGGAAGGGTCTCTAGGGTTTTCGACGCTGCGTGCAAAAACTCGACGAAGCCCTTGCGCGGAAGGATGCGTCCATACGTGCCGACCACAATCGCATCGTTCGGAATGCCGTGGCGCTCGCGCAGTTGGGGCTTGCAGCTTGCCGGCGCGTAGGCGCTCGCGTCGATTGCGTCGTGAACGATTCGCACTTTCTCGGGGCAGTGTTCGAAGAAGTGCGACACGGGCTTTGAAACACACAGGATCGAACGAACGGCGTCGCGCGAAGACAAGGACCGATGAATCGGCACGAGGGGCGCGCCAAGACTCGAGTAGAAAACGTGCCAAACCACCGGAACCCCCGTGATGGATCCCAGTGCGGCGCCCGCAAAATTGGCGCTCGTACCGTTGCAAAAGATCACGTCGTAAGCTTCACGACGAATGCGACTCGCAAGCCTACCCATTCCGAATGCAGCACGAAGCGTGTTGCCCGAGAGGCGAGCGGCCTTGAGCACGCCCGGCGCCGCAAAGTCATCGCGAACCATTGGCCTTTGCCAGGGTTCAAACGGATTTTCAATGAGACCCGGCTCGAACGTGAGCGTGTCGAGCACTCGATCACCGACAAGCAATTCGCTTACAACGCCAGGGCGAGGCAAAACGACACTTCGAAAGAATTGCTTATCGTCAAGAAACTTGAGTATCGCGTGAAGCGTGCGACCTGGGCCACCATTACGAGACGTATCGTTTAGAAAAAGCACGCGCAACTGCTTCAAGGCGCGTCACCGACATCTCCGGCAACCGCAACGTGAACGACGCGGCACCTCAAGGAGTTCGCCAACGTTCGGCTGAAGCCACGATTCCATCTGCAATGGCGGCGATCATGGTGTCGAAACGTGCCTCGTTGAAGCCCGAACCACTGCGCAGCCAGTCGACGTGGCCGCCGAAAGGACTCTCGGGGTGGAAGTGTCCGAGCACGTCGAGGTGATCTCCGTAGCCCGCCCAAATGAGCTTGCCCCACACCTGCGAGAGAATAGGAACAATACCGTCGTTGGAGCGAGCGCCAGGAACACGACCGAATGCGCGCATCATGAGTGCTTCGGAGTCATCGTCAACATCATGGGGCGCGCACGGATAGCGTTCGTCGTACCGGGACGCGAGTCCGTAGAGCGCTGTGAAAATTGTCGTTTGCAGCGTCTCCCATGGATTCGGCAAGCGACTGAACCATTTGCGCGCGGAGGGGGGCGGCGCCATCGACGCCGTACACTGGTAGACAACGCCCGGGCGATCGCTAATCCCTGCGTGAAAAAGGTCCATCGCTTCGGGCATCAACTGAATGACCGCACCTTGGTCGGTCAAAATTGCTTCAAGGAAGGTGCGAAGCTCATCGCTCTGCGCATCACCCAAGAGGCGCAAAGTGGAGCGCCCCAAACCGTCAATAATCTTTACATCGAGACCGAGCATCCCCTCGATGCGCCGCAAAGCGAGAATCATCGCGCTCACGAAAGTAAGCGGCGGTGCTCCAACGGTTAGCCCAACGTACGTAAGCACCGAGAGCAGGTAGAGCCATCGTTGCCCGTTCGCCGTCGCAAAGAAGCTGGCC
>JAHFDZ010000007.1 GCA_023248745.1 Myxococcales bacterium
CGCGGGTGTGGGCGCATTCGCGGTGAGCTCGACCGCGAGCTTGCGAAGACGTTCGGACAGCAGCGGTGGGAGCGTCAAGTATCGCGCTACGCGGTCGCTCGACGTGAAGTCAGCACGACGAACCGCGTCGCGACCGATGCTCACTTCGTAGCGCAAGCCGCGCATGTCTTGGTTGATGTATCGAAGATCTTGCTCGTGGCCGCGACTCAATTCGACAGGTTGGTTGACTACAACTTGGTGGGCGATCAACGTGAGATCAACGGTTCCTTCCGGAAGGAAGATGACGGGCGGATCGATGGGCTCGAGATCAATCGTAAGTTTTGATGTGCTCTTGCCTTGCGCGAGCACCGAGCGAACCGTGTTTTCACCGAGATTGCGATCGCGCGTTGGATCGGAACGGAGCCAAGCGCGCCCGTCGTAGGTATCGAAAGCTGCGCCGCGAAACCGAACGGGATAGCGAGGTGGCGGCTCGACCAGACCTTCAACTTCGAACCGAAGTGCGAGCGCCGAGTCGCTGCGAAGCACGCCAACCTGACCGAGATCAACATGGTCCGAGAAACCGATCATCGTGCCGCTCTTTCCGTGATTCACGCTGAAGAGCGAGAGGCCGACGCGTGGGAAGAGCACGAACAGAAGCGCGGTAAAGACCAGAACGGGCAACGCGAGGGCCATGGTTGCCGCGAGAAACGATCGCCCCACAACCCTGCGACTTCGAAGGATGCGCGGCACGTCGACCGGAAGACCCGTGCGATCGCGTGCACCTTGTCGATAGTTACCTTCGACCTCGCGCCGCAGGTGGCTCAGCATCAGCGCACCAGGGACGATCAACACGAAGGAGACGAAGCAGACGCCGTAGGCGAAGCTTCCGCCAAGGACCGTTCCGGCGACGAAATGTAACAATGCGAGTAATATGATTTGTTGATCGTGGGCCGCGCCTCTGCGCGTCACCAAGCGAACAATTTGAAGTAGCGCCGCAAACTCAACCGCGACCTCAACCGCCGGTGCGCCGCGGACCAGATGAACAAGCTCGTTCGCGAGCACGCCGAGGGGGGCGAACGTTGCGACCGTTTGCATGTGTGGCTTTTGAGCCCACGATTCGGGCACAAACATCGCCGCGCCTAACCCGACGAGAAGCACGATGTTGGTGACCTGCGACAACGACGATGTACTGATGATTGCAAGCACACCCAATGCGGCAAGCGCATTGGTGAAGAGGCGGTGCACGGCGCCGAAACGCATTAGGCGACCGGCCCGTCGACGGGTTCAACGAGCGCAAGGAATCGCAAAACGGGATCGACGCCTTGACCCCGATCCGCCTCGACGCGACCGCGCGCCGTCGTTGTCACGGTGACGCGATCTCCGCGGCGAATGTGAGCGAGCGCTCGAGACGCGACATCGCGAATCCGCTGTTCGAAGGCGACGATCCACTCGGTTTGATCGCCAATAGGCCTCACGACTTCGAGCTCAATGGAGACTTCGGGATGGGCTTCGGCCGCGCGTTCTTTGAGCACGAGCTGCCCGATCGCGGCGGATTTTCGCCAGTAGATATTCCGAACTTCTTCGCCCGTGCGATGACCGCGAAGGCCGATCACTTCTTGGCTTGTGCCCACGCGCGCTGCGGTCGAATACCCATCGGCGCTTCGTGGCGACGGCGGGGGTAGAACAACATTGTCGACCGCCGGGTAGATAATGAGCTCTTCCTCGGCGGCAATTTCGCGCGACTTTTCGAACAGCCCGAAAGGAAAGCGTGTCGCGACGCGAAAGCCGACGTGCCGCTCGCGACCGCGGCGACTCGGCGTACGCCTGTAAGCGGCAACCTGCGACGAGCGCGGACTCACCTTCAAAAAGAAGCAGCGCTTGTCCGCTGGCTGGCCCGCTCGAAGATCCTCGACCTCGATCGCATACGACGGCATTTGCAACTTTGCGTTGTAGATTTCGATTTCTACAAGATGCGGCCGACCGACTTGCGCGCGCGTTGGCAACTTGCGCTTCACCACAAGGTTACGGAGCGCCATCTCGCTCAGAATGCCGCTCACGATAATGAGGGAAAGAAGCACTCCGAGGAGAAGATAGAGCAGGTTGTTGCCTGTGTTGACCGCCGCAAAACCCACACCAAGAGTGATGCTGACAAGAAACTTACCTTCTCTTGTGAAGCGCAATTTGCGCGGCGAGCGGAATCGATCGCGAAGCTTCTTGAACGTCAACCATATTGACGAAGCCTTTGGATCGGCAGCTGTGGAAGATAGTGCTGCAGTCATGGCGCGCTTTCTGTGGGACGGCGCCCGCATTGAACGACGGGCTCAGAGCGGAACGGGAATTCGACCTATCAAGTCACGAACGATCGTTTCGGCCTCATCGCGTGAGGTCGAGTAGCCATCGCCAGAGGCAGCAAGGCGAACGCGGTGCGCGAGAACCGCGAGAGCGCTGTCTTGCACGTCATCGGCGATGCAGTACGCACGGCCTCGAATCGCGGCCCGAGCACGTGCCGCACCCGCAAGCGCGAGCGCGCCACGCGGTGACACGCCGAGCGACAGCATCGACGACGACCTCGTGGATTGAACGAGTGCCTGAATGTAATGCGCGAGCGCCGGATCGAGCGATACGCGTGCGGTCTGGCGCTGCAACGCAACGAGCGTATCGAGTTGCAGTGCAGGTTTCGCACTTGCGCCCTCACTGCGACGCGGCCCATCGACCAGAAGGCGGGCCTCGACGGCGGGCGGCGGGTAGCCAATCCGAATGCGGACAAGAAACCGATCGAGTTGCGATTCTGGAAGAGGGAACGTTCCGGCGAAGTCACTCGGGTTTTGCGTCGCGATCACAAAGAAAGGATCGGGCAAAAGGAGGGTCTGCCCTTCGAGTGAAACCTGCCCCTCGTTCATCGCTTCGAGCAGCGCCGACTGGGTGCGCGGGCTTGCTCGGTTGATCTCGTCGGCGAGCACGACATTGCCAAAAATGGGTCCTTGGCGAACGACGAAATCGCTCGTTCGTTGATCGAAAACGGACACGCCGAGAATGTCGCTCGGAAGCATGTCGCTCGTGAATTGGATACGCCGCAGCTCTCCACCGACGGCGTGCGCAAGAGCACGTGCGAGCGTCGTTTTGCCTACGCCGGGAACGTCTTCGATGAGCAAGTGGCCGCGCGCGAGTAGCGCAACGAGTGCGAGCTCGACGGCTTCTTCTTTGCCCTCAAGCGCGGACGAAACGGTATCGCGGAGTCGGCGAATCGCTTCGAGTTCGTTGTTCGCCATGGCGGCGGCGGCCGTCATAAAAGAAGGGTAGCAGCTGGAGTCGGCCCCTTGCGTGATCATTTTCACGCGCCCGATTGACCCTACGCGCATGTTGCGCTGTCGGAGAACGTCGGTGCAGCGCTACGCTGAATGCGTGGGCGTTCTTGTCGTGGCCACCAATGTGAGCAAGTTCTACGGAACGACCCGAGCGCTGCGCGAGGCAAGTGTTCAAGTCGGGACGGGAGAGGTCGTCGCGTTGTCGGGATCGAATGGATCGGGCAAGTCGACGTTACTTCGCGTATTGTCTACACTAACGATGCCGACCCGAGGAACAGTGCGATTTCCGGCGCTCGGGGGTTCGAAGGAAAGTGCGCGCTCGCAGCTTGGATACGTTGCCCACGAAGCCATGGGTTACGCGGATCTCTCCGCGCGTGAGAATGTTGCGCTTGTCGCCGACCTCTTGGGCGGCATGGCGCACGAGAGAGTTGAGGCCTCTTGCGCGAGACTGGGGATCACCGAGTTTGCGGACCGGCCGCTCAAGGCTTGCTCGCGAGGGCAACGGCAGCGGGTCGCGATCGCGCGCGCGATGGTAGGGGAGCCCAAGTTGCTGCTCCTTGATGAGCCCACGACAGGTCTCGACGAAGCAGGCGTCGAGGTGCTGCGTTCGCTCTTGCTTGAGCTGCGGGAGCGAGGCGTGGGGATCGCGCTCGTCGTTCACGAACGTGGGTGGGCAAGCGGACTCATCACACGGGACGTGAGATTAGAGCGGGGTCGAGTGCTTCAGTAGACCGCTGAAGCCAAAGCGCGAGCTTTGCGGCACGTTCTTCAATGGGCGCAAAGGGAAGCGGCCCGAGAATGGGTATCGACGCGAATCGGGCGAGCTCTGACGCGTTGAAGAGCGACGCAGATGCCGCGGTCGACTGGTTCAAAAGGACAAAGTGGGGCGCGGCGTTTTTGATCTTCGCTGCGGTGAGGGACGCGATCGCGTCATGAAGGACGCCAAGCCTATCGGGCGCGACGAGGATATGGCAGTCGGGCTTCAACATCGCGACGAGGTCGACATTGAGCTGTGAATCGGTCAACGGCGTGAACAGCCCACCCGCGAGCTCAATCACCAAGTGGCACGTTGCACGGAGTTCGTTCGCGTGGCGAACCCATGGTTCGAGCTGGAGCTCGATCCCCGCAAGGCGTGAGGCCAGATGTGGCGACACCGCGGGTAAGAAAGAACAGTGCAGCTTGTGTTTCACGTGAAACGTGCTCTCCGAAAGAAGGGCCTCCTGGTCAGCGCCAAGCTGCCCTGCCACCACGCCTGTCTCCACTGGTTTCCACCCAACCGCAGCAGCGCCCTTGGCACGAAGCGTCCGCACAAGCGCTGTCGCCGCCGCCGTCTTTCCGATACCCGTCCCCGTTCCGCTTACAACCCAAAGCACGCAAACGCCTCCCGGATAAGGCCAGCAGCCCACACCAACTGATCAGGAGTCATGCACGCGTTGATCGCCAATCTCAACCGAGCCTGTCCCCGCGCTACCGTTGGGTACCGCATCGGGTAGAGCGCAAGCCCTCGCGTTCCAAGCCATTCGGCCATGTTCGCCGCACGCACTTCATCCCCCACCCAAACGGGGACAATATGACCTGACCCAAGGCACCGCACGTTTGCTTCGGCAAGGCACGCGCGAATCAACTTCGCGTTCTTCTCCAACGTTGCCCGCGCACCGTCCGCCGATCGCGTGCGTGCGACCAGGTCACCAAGCGCGACCGCCGTCGCGTCTCCAATGGCAGTCGAAAACACGAACGCGCGGCCTCGATTCCATAGAAGGTCCGTGAGCCATGACGAACCTGCCACGAACCCACCAACGCCACCGATCGCCTTCCCAAGCGTCCCGATAAGAACGTTCGGCTTCACTTCCTCCGCCGCACAAAGGCCTCTACCTTTCGGACCGAACGCGCCAAGCGCGTGCGCCTCGTCGACGATCAACCCGGCATCCGACGTGTCACAAAGCGCGGCAAGTGCACCCATCGCGGGACGATCCGCGTCCATGCTAAAATACGACTCGGTGACCATCCACGCCCTCTGATGCGGGCGCCTGTCACTGAGCGCCGCCGCTATCGCCCCCAAATCAAGGTGCCGGGCAATCACAACGTCCGCCTTCGCGAGCCGAAGACCGTCAACAATTGACGCGTGATTGGACGCGTCGCTCACAACGCGATCGCCCGCGCGCACGACCGCCTGCATCACAGCAAGGTTCGCTGCGTATCCACTCGAAAATATCAGGGCATCCTCAAGCCCCACCCACGCCGCGAGCTCGTGCTCCAGAGAACGAACAGCAACGGAGTCGCCAACAACCGCTCTCGAGCCTCGAACCCCGAAGTCGCCCTCTTGCGCCAATCCCAAATAGTCGTTCGTATGGAAGGCTACGCCGGAGAGCGGGGCATGTCGGCGCCGCAACAATCCGTCCGCCTCCCGCTCGCGCAGCGCCTCGGCGAACCACTGCTCAACATGTTTCACGTGAAACTACTTAGTCGCCGACGCCACAAGAAGGAACGGGAACGCCAAAAAGGACGCGTCGAGCTGCACTCCGCCGACCACTTCGGTTGGCGCATACCCGACGCCAATGCGCCCCTCGAAAAACACCCCCACCGTCGTGCCGTAAACTTTATGGAAATTGAAGCTTCTCGAACCCCAAAACACGCGCGCCGTCGCCATCGGGCCCCAACCCTCGGGGCCCTTTCTTGCTGTCACGCCCCCTGAAAGCACGAAGGGAAGTTCATCTGCGATTATGGGAATGAGCCACGCAACGCCTCCCCCGACCTGAATCGAGCTCAAGTTCGTGGTGAGCACCTCGGCGTATGGACCGAAAGCCATGTCGCCACCCCTTCGGCGAAAGAAGAGGACGTCGCTATATGCGCCGAGCCGGAATGCTCCTTGAGCACTTGTTCGAAGCTCGTGCGCACCGCCGCCGATCGTCAGACCGACGGTGACCTGCGGCTTCATCGGCGCCCGCAGTTCGAGTGCCCTGGGCGCATCCTCTGCCAGCGCACCCGCCTCGACAAGAAAGGCCCCAAGCAGAAAAAGCGGCACCCACCCTCGGCCACCAAAGAGCCCGATTAGCTCGGTTCGCACACGCTGAAGCCCTGACACGATGAACACGATACCACCTGATCTTGCCCAAGAACGCACGGTACGATCGCATCGGTCGACGTTGTCGCCGTGCCTTTGCAATCCGCTCCCGGAATCGTGGGATCGTCAATCGCGGCCGCAAACGAAACGAGGCAGCCTTTGCAGACATCGATCGGGAATTGGAAGACGTTGGTCTCAACTTCTCTGCCGCCAAGTGAGTGGCCAAACAGCGAGACCTTCACGATGAGCCGGCGGGTCTCGGTCCGCGACTTGATGTCGGCCGCAGCCTCGCGAATCGATACCCCATCGAGCACATCAACCTGAACCGTGCTGTAGCCAGGCGTGCTGCCGTCACCCGGATCGATTGTCCCGGTCGCGAGTCTTGTGAACGCTCGGAGCTCCTTGTCCTTCGCGTCGAAGACGTGAACCTCTGCGCCCTCGATGAGCACGCGGCTCGACTCGGCTCGCACCTGCTCGACGCTCGCTTGGGCCTTCATCTGATTGCCGACAAGGAACACCGCGCGGTACGTATCCCGAAGACCGAAGTCGACGATGCCAGAGGAGAGCTGCGACTGGGATACTTCCGCCGTGTAAATACAGCCGGAACTTCCGGCGGCAACAGGCGGCGCCACGACCTGGCGGATGAACATCGACTGCTCGTTCCGTGCACAGGCCACGAGCGCAATCGCCGCTACTGTCGCCACGCTCCACCATCGGCTTGCTCGTCGCTGACCCACGATTCCTCCTACCAATGAGATCGAAGGGTAACGACCTTCGCGTCCTACGCCCAATTCCTGGCGACTTCTTCGACAGCGCGTTGAAACGCGGCGAGCGGCACGCGCACCATTCGCCCACGGCCCGCCTCGCTGGGAACCGGCAGGGCGAGCTCTTCGCCCCTCCGCTTTTTGTCCGCGGCCAGATGCCGCGACGCCGCCGCGAGATCGCCACCGGCAACCCGAGGCGCCAAGCCCACTGCCTTAACATCGGCCTCGTTCGCCGCAGCAACCCCTTTGGGAACAAGCCCCATGATCTCGAGCGCCGCGAGCTCGGCGACCATCCCGACGGCAACCGCTTCACCATGGAGCCAACGTTGGTAGGCCCCGTGCGCTTCGAGCGCGTGCCCGACGGTGTGTCCAAAGTTAAGCAGCGCACGCGGCCCCGATTCTCGCTCGTCGTCGCGCACAACTGATACCTTCGCCGCAATCGCGCCGCCAATCATCGCGATCAGTCTCGCGTCGATGGGACAGCCCTCTCTCACCCATTCGATCGCCAATCGCACAAGCTGCCGATCCACGATCCAACCCGCCTTGAGCACCTCGGCGAGGCCTGCCCGCTGCTCTCGCTCCGGAAGGGTTGCCAGGTGCGCTACGTCAACCACAACGGCACTTGGCTGATGAAACGCACCGATCAAATTTTTGCCTGACGCGTGATCGAACCCCGTCTTGCCACCGACCGAAGCATCCACCATCGCGAGCAATGTCGTTGGGACCATGACCCAGCGAATGCCGCGCAAAAGAGTGGCCGCTGCAAACCCCGCCATATCGCCGACGACGCCGCCTCCAAACGCGACGACCACCGCATCGCGGTCAATGCCACACCCAAGCGCGACGTCCCAAATCATGGATACGCTGTGGTGCGTCTTTCGCGACTCACCCGGAACGAGTACCGCTTCGGCATGCGGTATTGTGAGCGGTGCGATCGCGCGGTGAAGGGAAGGACCACGGGCCCTTTTTACATTTGTATCTGTTACAATTACAATTGACGATGGCGTGCAGGTCGCAACGTGATCGGTCGTCATCCCTGGCTGACCAACACACAGCTCGACGCCATAGCTGCGATCACCAAGCGACATCACAATGCGCTGATGCCTTAGGGCCAACTCAATCGCATCCGCGACCATCTCGGCCTCAAGATCATCGGTCGTAAACGTCCAATGCGCCTCTGCGTAGACGGAAGCACGCGCCTCGAGGATCTCGGACAGGCGGACCGCCACGTCTCCACCTTGAAGAAGAGGTCGATCCGACGACTCTCCGATCCGCCGAGCGAGCACCGAAGGCGACGCCGTCAACGTGAACACGGTCGCCTCGTCAAGCGCGCGATACCGATTCGTGCGATCGACGAGCGCGCCTCCCCCAACAGCGATCACACACGGCGTAGAACGCCCGAGCGCTTCTGCGACAACGTTCCGCTCGGCTTCGCGAAATGCACGTTCGCCCAATTCGCGATAGGCCATCGCGATCGTCTTTTCGAGCCGCTGCTCAAGAAGCGCATCGGTGTCGACCAATGGCACGCCCAAGCGAAGACTGAGCACCCGCCCAACCGTCGTCTTGCCGGCACCCATAGGGCCACTGAGAACAACGTGCCGCTTGATCATGCCTCAGTACTCCATCAGCTGCTTATTGTAACCTTCAACATTACGAATCAATTCTGTCAGCGAATCACCAGCGAATTTTTCAAGCACCGCGTCGGCGAGCACCACAGCCACCATCGCCTCACCCACCACCGACGCTGCCGCCACAGCACAGATGTCGCTTCGCTCATGCGCGGCTTCGTACGCTTGCTTTGACCGGACATCGACACTTGCTAGGGCCTTCTTCAAGGTCGCAATCGGCTTCATCGCGCCTCGAACGACAACAGGCTCACCGTTGGTGATCCCGCCTTCGAGACCGCCCGCGCGATTCGTCGGTCTCGAAAATTGGTGACGCTGCTCGTCGTAGAAAATCGCATCGTGGACCTGTGAGCCACGGACGCCTGCCGCTCCAAACCCGAGACCGATCTCGACGCCCTTGATCGCCTGAATGCTCATCAGCGCCTGCGCCAATCGGCCATCGAGTTTGCGATCCCACATCACGTGACTGCCGAGCCCCGGCATCACCCCTGTCGCGATAACTTCGAAAACGCCGCCGAGCGTGTCGCCTGCGTGCGCCGCTGCGTGGATCGCCTCGCGCATTTTGGCTTCGGCATTGGCGTCGGCACATGCCAAGTCAGACGAGCGAGCGCTGGCTCTGAGCGCTTGGAGCTCGATGCTCTCGTGCGCAGTCGCGATGACGTCGCCGATCGACACAACATGCGCAAACACGTCGATGCCAATCGACCGCAGGAGCGCTTTGCACACACCGCCGACGGCGACGCGGGCAGCCGTTTCACGCGCACTCGCCCGCTCGAGAACGTCGCGCAGATCCTTGCGGTTGTATTTAAGGCCACCCGCAAGATCGGCATGTCCTGGCCTTGGCCGTGTGACGGGCTCAGGCTCCTCGGCGAGTGGCTCAGGCGCCATGCGCGTCGTCCAATTGGCATAGTCCCGATTCTTGACCGTCAACGCAATTGGCGACCCAAGCGTCTCGCCATTTCGAACGCCACCCGCAAAGAGCACGGCGTCGGTCTCAATTTTCATCCGCCCGCCACGACCGTAGCCACGTTGCCGGCGCGCGAGATCTTCGTTCACATCACTCGCGAGCAAGCGCAAACCGGCCGGAATCCCCTCGAGCACGGCAGTCAGCTCCGGACCGTGCGACTCGCCAGCAGTCACCCAACGCAAACGCGACATCGCGCCAGCGTATCAGCCACGCGCTACACTTCCATCGATGACCGAAGACGCCCTACACATCACCGCATTCGGCTCCGCATGTCGATTCGAGGTACACGCCAAGCCGAAAGCCAAAACGAGCGCGATCGTTGGCGTCACAGAAGGCCGCCTCGAAGTCGCAATCGCAGCTCAACCCAACGACGGCGCCGCCAACGAAGAGCTCGTGAGATTTCTGTCCAAAGCGCTCAATCTCAAGCAGCGCGACGTCACAGTCGTTCGAGGCCAAAACGCACGCATCAAGCTAATTGAACTGAAGACCCTCTCCGCCGAAACCGCCCGTACGCTCCTCAGCGTTGAGCTGAGAGCCACTCAGCCGTAAGAGGTTTCTGTCATGCAGTTTTCCAAGTTCGAGGGTCTCGGAAACGACTTCGTCGTGGTCGCATGCGAGGACCCCGAAGCCATTGCAACTTCCGATGTCATCGCCCTTTGCGATCGAAGGCGCGGCGTCGGCGCCGACGGCGTGCTGATGGTGCTCCCGCCGAGAACGCCCGACGCCCTCGCTCGCATGCGTGTCGTCAACGCCGACGGTTCCGTACCCGAAATGTGCGGCAACGGCCTTCGATGTGTGGCACTCGCACTCGCTTCGAGCGGCGCGCCCAATGAGTTCGTCGTGGACACGGATGCCGGACCGCGTACCTGCCGAGTTGAAACCAGCGACTCCGATACGGTCGTCTCCGTCGACATGGGACTCGTCAAGTTTCTTGGCGATGTTCATCTCGACATCGACGGCAAGCCTCACACTTTTCACCGAGGCGACGCCGGCAATCCACATGCGATCACGTTCGCCACGGGCAGTCGTGCCGAAATGGAACACATCGGCCTCGCTCTTAATGCACACGCGGCTTTCCCTAACGGTACGAACGTCGAATTCGCGACCTTGCGCGAGCGCTCTATCGATCTCGTTGTCTTCGAACGTGGCGTGGGTTTCACCGAAGCGTGCGGCACCGGGGCTTGTGCGACCGTTGCGGTGGCGTGTGCGTTAGGCAAGTTTGTTTACGGTTCGCCGGTGGTTGTGAATCTTCCTGGCGGGCCACTTTCGGTGAGCGTTGCGACCGATGGGAGGACGCAGATGCGTGGCCCTGCGCGGTTTGTGTTTCGGGGGGAATGGCCTCGACCTTGCCTCGCGTGAAACACTCACGAGACACACGTTAGTTTGGCGGTTGCCGCAAGCGACATTGGCGCCGCGCCTATGACCTCAAATACGACCGTCTGGTTGCAGAGCACCGTCGGCTTTTTGTATCCGGCATTCAGCGTTGCAGCTCCCCATGGGTGCAGCTTTGTTGTCTCGCTGGTGCCCGCCGCGACACTTGCGACCGTGGAGTCGGAGTAGAGGCTAAACGTCGCAACCGGGGTCGACGTGCTATCCAACACGGCGCCAGACCGGATCGTAATCGCACCCAGTTTGCTTGTGCCGTTGTTGTGAACGGTGAACGATGCTCCGTTGAGGTGGAGAGGGATAGCCCCAGCCGTTTCGCCCAACAGATCGGCGGAAAATGTATTCCACTTTATTGTGATGACCACGGCACTCGAGCTCGCATCCTTGGCGGCGGTATCTGCACTCGCGTCGGTTGCAACGGCGTCCTTGGCGGCGTCGGTTGCAGCACCGTCCTTCGTGATCACCGCGGCATCGGTTGGTGGCTCTGTCTCGGCTGCGCCCGCATCCATGACGGCAGCCGCTCCTGAGTCCTCGACGGGCGCGTCGCCGCTCTCGCTACCCGGTGGCTTTGCCGTTTCGCCGTCGCTGCAGGCGCCCAGATGAAAGGCCGCACTGACGAGAAATCCCCAAATCAATTTCTTCGAATCCATCCTGTCCTCCCGTTCTCACACGGGTATTGTTTCTGACATTGAGTGTGTCAAGGCATCCAATGCCTTTATATGCGATCAAGGGGCGGTATGTCTGAATCATGCCGTCAAGAACGTGAACTTGCGTCCGCTCGTTGACGAACCCCACGTGCGATCGATGTCGCGAACGCGCACCTCAATGTCGCTCGAACGGCTTAAGGTTGACGCGTTCATCGCAGGCAACAACGCCGTTGTGCGCGACGTCGTCAATGCGCAAATGCGCAAGGGCTTCCGCCTACAGAAGCTGTCCTTCGGCCAGTTGATTCGAAACCTCAAGGTCAACATATTTGACTGTCAAGTTTTTTGACTATTCAAGCTCCGACGAAGTCGGCTCTGCAAGCCCGGCTCAGTGACTGCTGGGTTACTGGTTACAAAGTTCGCAACCAGCGCGAAACGTTCTTCCGTTGGCTTGACCAAGCATTGCTCGCGCTTCATACGACTGCCCGCTCAAGACCATATTGCAGAGGTGGACTCTCGAGCCCCAAAGGTCATGGTCCATGAAATCAACAGTCTTGTTTTCTTGTTTGGCATTCGGAGCGACGTCTGTTTTTGCGACGGGATGCAGCGGTTCGACATCAAGCGACGAATCAATCAACGGTGACGATGTTTCCGTCGAGGAGGCACTCAAGGCGAACGTCACCGCTGGAAAGTTCAATCTCTATCTCAAACCCGCGCCTGCCTGCGACCTCTACACGGCGCTCGAACTTAAGGCGGATTACTATTCAACCGCGACTCTCGAAGAGGTCAACGGTGGTAGCTGCAGAATCCACGTGGCGCGGAACACGCGCACCTATCGCCTTCGTGCCGACGGCACGAGCTGCGGCTCTCGTATGTTTGCCGGTAGCGTGACGAAGAACGGCAATCGTTCGACGATCAAGATCACCGACCATCGCAGCCGCACGTGCCGCGACATCGTGCCAGCGAAGATCATTGTTGAAGAAACCACTGCCAACGGCATCACGACGAAGAAGTACAGCAACGACAGCGCACTCCGTGCCGTGTGGCCGACAGACGCGACGACGCTCATCGCCGAGACCAACGGTGGCGGCTTTACGCCTACGCCTCCAGCCGGATCGACGTGCACGTTTGGCATGGCGAAGTACACACTCGACGTGAAAAAAGCGTCGCTCGCTTGGAAAGAATGCGAGTTCATCAATTGGAACACTCCGCTTACGCCGAAGTCAGGCACGCTTGCCCTCGGTGCAGCAGCCATGGAAGCGATCGCGGCGGCGGCGTCAGAAGTCCAGGTCAGTAGCTCCACAATCTGCGGGACGGATAAGCCGCTCCTCACCATGACCGTAAAGTCACCGTCGCAGGGCACGACGACGTACAAAGACAGCTTTTACGCTTGCTCAGGCGACGGTCCCTTCGTCGATAACATCGGCGCGGTCTTCGGAGCGTTTCGCAAAGCAGTTGCCGAAGGCGAAGCTGCAGCGACGCGCAAGATCACCGATGCCGACAACGGGAAGACGTTCACCTTCAAGCAGGGTCAAGATGTAGGAGTCGCGCTCTCGCTCGGCTCGTCTCCGGGCTACAAGTGGTCAGTGACGCAAACCGATCGTTCGTTCGGCTATCCACGGGACTCGTTTGTTACCTATCCCGGTAACGGTACGGAGCTCACAGCTTTCCAATCGTTTGTTTGGGACACGAAGAATGACTTCGCCCTTGGCGAGCACACGGTCGTTTGCTCATTTGCACGCGCCGGTGAAGCTTCGGTGAAGAAGTTCGTGTTCACCGTGAACGTCGTGAATTAGTCAGCGAGCCCGAATTCTTGATGTGATCGCGGCAACCGCATAGCGCGTTCTGCAGGTTCACGGGCCGAATCGCGCAGCGTCCGATCGTCCAACGATTCTCGAAATGCTCGCCCTTCGTTGTACGGCCACTTCGGTGCCGTCACTGCTCGACACCGGCGCCACGTAGCGCGCGCCTGTGGGTGCGCACGTCGTAAACGGCGTTGATGGTCAATGACGTTGACATTGCGCGGAAGCCAGTGATCTCCACGCTCGAATGCCCTTTGACCCTTGCACTCTTGCGAATTGGTTGCTCTCCTTAAGGTTCAGCAGCCGCGTGCAAGCGTGCGCGAGGGGGACACACACACATGCGAAGTCAGTTCGTGGCTACGGGCTTTGCCCTGACCATTGCACTTGTTGATTTTCGGTCACCTGAGGCGGGTGCAGCGCCCGCCAAATCGATCAGCCCGACGTTGCCCGCAGCGACGAATGGTGTCGACATTCTGATGCGCTGGGCGCCCCATCGCGAACATCCGACGTTTGCGGTTTGCCGTAAGTCGGGTAGCGATGCATTCGCCCAAGTTGCCGCTGTCGCGGCGATTACGGACGCGAAGAAGATCGAAGAGGCCTTTGCTTCGGAGTGGCCGAAGGTTTCGCAGCTTCTTGGTGGGCATGGTGTTGCGAAGGCGCGGTGCACTTCGCAGGAGTGCAAGGCCGTCTTCACACGATGCGATAACCCGGTTCCTGGTCGTTGCTTCGCGAGCTCAGCGCCGACAGAGAAGCCGGTGCCTGCGAGCCTGTTTCACTTCGTCGTCAACTCGCAAGCGGGAGGAAGTACCTCCGCCGACAACGCCGATCTTCGCCTCGGCCTCCCGATCGCTTCATGGCGTGCCGCGATCGTTCTTGGTTACGCGTTTGAGGACAAGCACGTCTTCAAGACCAAAGACGAAGTGCTCGCGAGTCCCCTGACGTATGAAGTGCACGGCGGAAAAGACTGTGGCGGAAAGGCGTTGTTCAAGCCGCTCGTGGTGAGTTCGGCAGGGCAGCTTCGTCTCGAGACGCCTCAAAAAAATCAGCTCGTCGACATCACCAATAGCGAGGAGATCAAGGGGAAGGACGCGTTTGGCGAGCGCAGTCATGCAACGGTCTTTCTGCGTGTCGAGGCCGCGACCAAACTCGCAAACAAAAGTCCCATTCCCGAGGGGCAAGTGCCGTTTGGGTACGACATTCAACGCTGCACGAAGGGTACGAGTTGCAATCCCAACGACCAAGACAATGACGGCAAAGCCAGTGGCTGGAAAACAGTCAATGGAGCGCCGATCTTTCCTCGCCCGGTCGGACGGCCCGCAAAGCCGCTCGACTTAGGCAAGGAACTTACCGAAAGCCTATCGAAGAGCGCAACCGGCAAAACGCTTCCGAACCAAGCGCAACTCGTCGAGAGAGCAAAGGCGCGTATCAACAAATACCACCAAGCCAACTTCTCCTTTGCCGAGCAGTTCGATCCAAAAGATCCGGACAGCGGCCCGAAGGTCGGAGAGCCGTATCTTTATCGCCTCGCTGTTCGCGATCTGTACAACCAGCGAAGCAAGTGGTCCGTCCCAATCGAGGCGCGATCCTACGATCGCCAAGCGCCCCTCGCTGCGACGAATCTCAAAGCCACGCTTGCAGCCGACGCAAGTTCGGTCGCGCTCACTTGGAATGCAGCAAGTGACTTGCCGTCAAAAAGTCCGAACTCGATCAGCAAGTATCGGGTTTATCGCAATACGAAGTTTGACCCGCAGAACAACAACACGAATTGGTCGCTTATTGCGACGAGCTCTACGCCGAACGCCATCGACAAGTCGCCACCGCAAGGCACGCGCATTTGGTATCGCGTCGTGTCGGTTGACGCCGCAAACAACGACAGCATGCCGTCGGGTCCAGCGTTCGTCCTTACGCCGATCAAGTACAGCAAGACGGATCAAGCGTGGGGCAGCCTGATCGTTGGACCGTATGGGCTTCGCGAAGGAAGCGTTAAGGTGACGTGCAACCAATCGAAGAACGTGACGTTCAACGATCAGCAAGTCACCGTTTGTGACCCGACGAAGGGAAAAACAACAGTGCGCTGGGAGGCGCCGGTGACGTCGCCGTTTGGGCCACCGAAGGGCTATCGCATCTATCGGCTTTTCCTGCCGAACTCCAAGCCACACTTCATGGCGCAGGTTGCAACGGTCAGCGGCAAGCTTGAAATTCAAGACGACTACGCTCCGTCACAAACCACCGCGGCTGCGTATCAAGTTCGCGCGCTCGACCCGCAACGCAATTTGGCCGCGCCAATGACGTCGCAGAAAGTGCTGATTGCCGGGAAGGGGCCGCCAGCGACTCCGCTCTTGAGGAAAGCCGCGTTGAGCGGTACCGACAAAGACAACAACGTGCATGTTGATCTCACATGGGACGTGCCCGCCTCGACGATCGCGACGTTTCGCGTACTGCGTACGGCGTCGCCTAACGCGACTTCCAGCGTCGATCTTCCTCCCGTGGCCACCATTTCGGCGAATCCATTGAAGGCTGACGGCCTGCGTTCGTTTGATCACAAGGACGAGAATCCAAACGCGCAAGGCAAGCCGCAAATCGCGATTGTCGTTCCGAGGCTCACGGAGACGAGTCTGTTTGAATATGTGATTGTTGCTCACGATCCTGCGACCGATCGAACTTCACGCTCAGGACCGCTGAGCACAGCCATGCTGATGAGCGCAACTGGCATTGGCGGCGACGATCTGCACGCGCCCGTTGGCGTCATGCAGTTTGATGCGAACGATCCTCCTAAGTACGAACCAATCGCGAAGGACGGAAAAGGGCGTCAGGTTTCGCTTGCATGGAAAGAGCCCTCTGCGTGGACGTTGCAATTCAAGCAAGGCCTGCGCGGTCGGTTCGTCGTATTTCGGAGCGAATCGCCCGACAAAAATTTTGTTCAGGTGAGCAAGCCACTCCAGGGCTTGAGGTTCTCTGATCCCGACGATTCGAACGTCAAGCGTGCGCCGCTTCAACCGAACACGAAGTACTACTATCAAGTCCTCGCACTCACGCCCGAAGGTGAAATCGGTTGGGCAACGCCAGTCACCTCGATCGCGACGACAGAAACGCTTGCGCAACAAGGGGTGTCGCCGTGCACGCTCATCAAGCCTCCGAAGCTTCTGAAGGTGGGCACCTCGAACTTCGGCATCGTGCAGGCGAGCGGCTGCATGATCGCCACAAATCATAAGTTTGCTGGATCCATTAAGCTTCCAAATGGGACTGAGGCATCGTTCCACGATCTTGAAGTAGTGCCAGGCGGAGCTCTGACCGCGGTAGGTTTGGAGTCGACCGCAAAGGGGCCCTTGCCACAGCTACAGTGGCAAACTGCGCTCGAGGTTGTCACGCTAAAGAACGTGCAGGAGAGCGGCGCAAGCTTCGTTGCGGACATCGAGATCGAACTCAAAACGCATCCCCTTCGCGTGAAGGGCAAGACAACCCTCGGCAAGAGCAAGGAGTTCAAGCTCACCAACGTCACGACCGAATTCACAGGTCCGTTGGTCAAGTACCTCAAGGGAGTTAAGCCGGGCGGGGCTGGAATCCCCAGTGACGCTCCTGCTACGAATGACGGCTATCTCGGCGATGCCTTCACCGTAGAAGGTTCGAGCCAAGTCGTGCTGACGGAGAGCGGCCTTTCCGCGACATTCAACCGCGCGACGGAAGTCAACACGGTTTACCTTCCGACATTTCCTGCTGCGTTCAAGGGACTTGCAACCAACAACTCGCTCGAAGCGCGCATTCTTGCATTTGCGCGTGGCATGAAGCTCACGCTCAAGAACAGCCGAATCGAATCAGGAGAGATCGCATCGGGTGGGCTCACGATGGAGGTGACATCGGGAGGTTGCGGCACGGAGCAGGTGCTCTATGCCTCGGGCGCGCTGTCGGTCTCGCCCGAAACAGGTGCGGTATGGGGCGACGTCGAAGTGAGGCGAAGCGCTTCGCTCAACGGTGGTACGTTTTCGGGAAACGAACACGAGCTCTCGTGGAGCGCGTTCATCCTCAAGTGGGAAAAAGCGCAGAAGGCCGTCCTGTACGTTCCCGGCGGAACGACGAGCGGCCCAGATGTACCGAAGCACATGCTCACGCACGTGGCCCCGAGCACCACGCCGAACAAGCATCTCGCCTACTTGACGACCGCAGGCGGCAAGGGACTCGACGCTGGAATTAACTTTGGTCAAGGCGCTTCACCACTTGAATTTTTGATGAAGCTGCCCGGCGCCGCGAAGAAGCTCGACCCGACTTTTGTCGACCTCTACGTGCGGCCATCGGGTGTCGGCGGACTTCTCAAGACTCCGGGCTTCAAGGACCCGTACTCGCTCTATGGATTTCCGACGCTGTTCTCAAGCATCGGTGGTTCGTTCCTGCAAAACGAGCTCGCAAAATCCGAGATCAACGCAAGCGTCAAAGTTCCGCATCCGAGGGATCTGAACCAGAAAGGCGCAACGTTTGACGTTGTGGGTTGGCGGCTCAATTGCGCGTGTCTTGGCAATGGCCCCACCGCAAAAACGCCCACGCCGCTTCCCTATTGGGGCGCGAAGCTCACACCAGCGACGTTGGCGTTCAAAACCGTGGAAGGAAAGGGCTGTCCAGCGGTCGGTGATGACGTTCGGCTTGCCGTGACCACCGGTCTCGAACTTGAGTCGCAGTCAAGCGAGGGCGTTGCCGTTCGTCGCCTAAGGGATGCACAGACCACCACTCTCGGCTTCACCAACAAGGGGCGCATCCCCGAACCAGCCATGCTTACCGGGTCACCCGAGACGCAACTCTATGTAGGGCTCGGCGGTGACGGCAACGCGGGCAAGGAAAAGGACTACGCGTTTACCTACCTTCCCACCGAGATGAAGTTCAGCGATCCCGACGTGCAAATTTGTTCGCAACCGTGGGCGAAGGAGGCGTGCACTTCAACGATGGAGCCCGACGTGGTTTGCTCCGGTGGAGGCATCCCCGTGTCGCATGACGTGTTCGCGCCCGGTTACAAACTAAAGTGCTCCATGTCGGTCGACGCGAACAAAGCCGGAAGCCTCGATCACAAGAAGGCTGGCGTTGTTGGTGTCACCGGCGAGATCAAGTTTCCGTCCTTCCCCGTCGCGAAGACGACCGCGTTGGTGGTGCCTGCCGCGGGTGGACTGAAGAAGGACTTCGTTTTCTTCGACAAGAAAATTCACATCAACAGCACGTTCGGCGATGCCGAGTTTGACTATGACGTTGTCTACGCGCCGCCGGTCGCGGGTACCGCTCCGCAGTTTCTCGCGACAAAGGCGATCACGCTCGCGGGCATGTCAGTCGACAGTGTGGTTGTCGTCACCGCGCGTGCGAACAAGACTCCCACAACGAGCCTAGCCCTCGATGCTGCGACGCTTCCTGCGCTTGCATGGAGCGTCGGCACGAAACTCCAGACGTGGACCTCGAAGGACTACGGCGACTCCTTCGAGAGTGCGATGAACAAGCTGCCGAGCGGGTTCGAGAATTTTCTCAAAGCGCACAAATCGATCAGCACGGAATCGAGCGAGGTTCAGCAAGAGGCGTATCGGAAGTCAGGCGACACCGCTGAAGCGATCTACTTTGGCCTGAAGGCGGCGAAACAATATGTTCTCAACCATCTTGACTACGCCACGGTTGATGGGCTCTACGGCTACGGCATCGCGAGTGAAGAAGCGAATGGAGATGCTCTCGAGGGGCTCGGCGGCAAGCTCACACTCAGCGTAAAAAATGTATTCAAGAAAGGGTATGCGTCTTTCGATTGGCGGAAGAGTGGCTACTTCGGGATCGAATTCTCTACGGGTGCCAGCGACAAAGCGGACCCAAAGGACGAGGCGAAGAAAAAGTCATTTCAGGTGTTCGGAACGAAGGTCGAGACCGCGACGTTTGGAATCATCGTCGACCCAGAACATGAAGCCATCAATGGCAGCATGAACCTGACCGGGCTCAGTCTTCCTGCAGCGGAACCGGTGGACGGCAAGAAGTCGTCGTCGTCGAACGGCGTGAAGGTCACGCAACTTGGCGGCATGATCGGCATCGGAAGCAAGCCAGTGATGGCCTATGTCGGCGCGTCGGTTGGGATCGAGACACAAGGCTATTCATTCGTCGGGCGCTTTCTGCTGGGCGGCAACATCCCAACGGCCTTTGCAATGAACAGCGGCATTCTCGATTCAGATTCTGCCGAGATCCTTTCAGAGGCATTGCTCAGCGACGGACAGGCGGCTGAGTCGACGCTCACCGGTGTTTATACGGCAGCGGGAATGTCGATGCCGCTACCGACGTCGCCCATTACTTGCGGACCCATGCCGGCTCTGTTCAAGGCGGTCGTTGGCGCTGAAACCGCGTTTTGGGTATTCGGCGATTCTGCGGGCCAAGCCAACGTTGGCGCGCGACTCTATGGCTACGTGAATGCAGAAGCCGCGTGCGTCCTTAGCGCCACCGGCGGCGCTGGATTTGCAGTGAACGCCGGGAAGGACTTTCTCATGAGTGGCCGCGCGCAAATCGAGCTCGCGATTAATTTGCTTCTCGGCACCTGGGATCTCGGAGCGTCTGTGAAAGCGCTTTACTCGCCAAGTGGAAGCGTGAACGTCCAAGACTCGTCCGCGACGAGCGAATGGACCTGGGCGTGGGACTGAACCTTCGCGCGCGCAGTGCGGCTACCCGCTCGAAGCCGCACGCAAGTCATCGGTATCCGCTGAGCGCTTGCGAGTAACGCGTCCCGCCGCCCTAGTGCCTTACCGTCAAGCATCCTGACCATCCCCGCCGCGAGCAAACAATTTCTGTGCCCTCACCCCGGGAGGGGCACAGAAATTGTACGCGTCTCCCGAGGGAAGGATGCGCCCGTGAGCCCCGGCTGGGGGAGCTCGAGGGGCCTCGAAGCCGCACGCAAGTCATCGGTATCCGCTGAGCGCTTGCGAGTACCGCGTCCTGCCGCCCTAGCCCCTCACCGTCAAGCATCCCGACCATTCTCCGACGCGAGCAAACAATTTCTGTGCCCTCACCCCGGGAGGGGCACAGAAATTGTACGCGTCTCCCGAGGGAAGGATGCGCCCGTGAGCCCCGGCTGGGGGAGCTCGAGGGGGGAGGCCTTGCTCCCCCCTCGAGCGCAACTAAAGAGGAATATTCGTGTGCTTGCGGGGCGGATTGACGTCACGCTTGTCCTTGAGCATTTCGAGCGACTGGTAAAGGCGCTTACGCAATTGCCTTGGGTGAATGACTTCGTCAACGAAGCCGAGCTCGGCAGCCTTGTAGGGGTTGGCGAATTTTTCTCGGTAGTCTTCGACGAATTCGCCACGCATTGCGGCTGCGTCGGCAGCCTTTGAGATTTCACCACGGTAAATAATGTTGACGGCTCCGTCAGCCCCCATCACGGCGATTTCAGCGGTTGGAAACGCGAGGTTCACGTCGGCTCGAATGTGCTTCGAAGCCATGACGTCGTAGGCGCCGCCGTACGCCTTGCGCAGGATGACGGTCACTTTTGGAACCGTCGCTTCGGCAAACGCGAAGAGGAGCTTGGCACCATGCTTGATGATGCCGCCGTATTCTTGCTTGGTACCGGGCAAGAAACCGGGAACGTCCACGAGGGTGACCAACGGGATGTTGAAACAGTCACAAAACCTGACAAATCGCGCGGCCTTCATCGACGAATCGATGTCGAGCACACCCGCAAGGACGCGCGGCTGATTGGCCACAATGCCCACACTGCGGCCGCCAATGCGCGCGAAGCCGACGACGATGTTCGCGGCGTACTGCTCGGCAATTTCGAAGAACTTTGCATCATCAACGACGGCTTCGATGACACGTTTGACGTCGTAGGGCTTGTTCGACTCGATTGGAATCATCGTGTCGAGCTCTGGCACCTCGCGCATCGGATCGTCGTCTGAGGAGACGCGGGGAGCGTCCTCTTGGTTGTTCGAAGGTATGTAACTAAACAGGTTGCGAATCTGCGCGAGGCATGCTTTGTCGTCAGGAGCGGTAAGGTGCGCAACCCCGCTCTTGCTCGCGTGGGCGTGGGCACCACCGAGATCTTCTTTGGTGACCTCTTCGTGCGTGACGGCTTTGATGACGTCGGGCCCAGTAATGAACATGTAGCTCGTGTTTTCGACCATCGTGATGAAGTCGGTGATGGCCGGTGAGTACACGGCACCGCCCGCACAGGGCCCCATAATGGCGCTGATTTGGGGCACGACACCGCTCGCAAGCGTGTTGCGCAAGAAGATATCGGCATAGCCAGCCAGCGACTCGACGCCTTCTTGAATGCGCGCGCCTCCGGAGTCGTTGAGTCCGATGACCGGGGCACCGACCTTCATGGCGAGGTCCATCACCTTGCAAATTTTCTCGGCATAAGCGCCGCTGAGCGAACCGCCGAAAACGGTAAAATCCTGAGAAAAAACGACAACTTTGCGACCGTCGATCATGCCGTAGCCGGTGATCACGCCGTCTCCCAAAACCCTCTGGTTCTCCATGCCAAAATCGGTGCACCGATGCATGACGAAGCGCCCCGTTTCGACGAACGAGCCGTCATCGAGCAGAAACTCGACCCTCTCGCGGGCGGAGAGCTTGCCTTGCGCGTGCTGCTTGGCAATGCGCGCGGAGCCGCCGCCTTCGAAGGCGCGGGCGTTCATATCGTCAAGTTTATTGATTAGGAACTCGTGCGTGCGCGGATTGGCCATTGGGGATGCGCGAGAGTACTACCGACGGCGCGCAAAGACACGGCCCCCCGATTGTTCGGGGCGCGCGTCCCGGGTTCTTGGTAAGATGCCCCAGAGCCATGACCCAAACCTTCGGTCTTCCCATGGGATACCCCCAAGCGGGAGAAGTCCTCGACGGCAAGTACCAGATCGAGCGACTGCTCGGTGAAGGCGGCATGGGCGCGGTCGCACGCGCGACGCACCTTTTGAGGCGCGCACCGGTTGCACTCAAATTCATGAGCCCGGCGGTCATGATGCTGACGGGTGCGGTCGAGCGCTTCATCAATGAAGGCGTCGCGGCCTCGCAGATCGACAGCGACCACGTCGTGAAGGTCTACGATGTGGGCCAGCTTTCCAACGGCGCGCCTTACCTCGTCATGGAGTACCTCGAGGGGCAAGACCTCTCGGACCTTCTCCTTCGTGAGGGGACGCCCGGCTTACCCGTCGAGCGCACGATCCACTTCACGCTGCAGATTCTGCGGGGCCTTCAGGTCGCGCATCAGGCCAACATCGTTCATCGCGACATGAAGCCGTCGAATTGTTTTGTGGTTCGCAAAGAGGGCGAGGCGGACTTTGTCAAGTTACTTGACTTTGGCATCAGCAAGGTCTCGCAACCGGGTGGCGGCAACATCACGCGCACAAACTCCGCACTCGGCACGCCGCTCTACATGTCGCCTGAGCAGGCTCGTTCACCAAAGGACGTCGATCGGCGCACAGACCTCTTTTCGGTTGGCGTCATTGTTTACGAGCTCCTTACCGGACGAACGCCGTTTCATTCGGACTCGGGTGAGTTCACCGAAATTCTGTTTAAGATCTTCACGCAAGATCCACCGTTCATCGGCCAATTCAGACCCGACTTGCCTGACGATCTGTGCGCGGCGATCCACAAGGCGCTCGCGCGCAATCCCGACGATCGCTACGCAACCGCGTACGACATGGCCGAAGGCTTAGCGCCATTCGCCGACGAACGAAGCACGCAGGTCATCGTTCGATCGCGCGCGGTCCAGCAAGGCCACATGTCACAACTGCCGCCTGCGGCCGAGTCGGCGCCTACCGCTGCAGGCATCCCGCAGCTTGCGCCGGTGCGGCCAAACTTCGCGCAGCCCGAAACGAAGGCCGCGCCGAACATGCCGCCCCAAGAATTCACGGCGCAACTGCCGCCAGGCGCAAAAGCGCCTTCGCCTTCAACAGCGCCTGTTCGTCAAGAAACTGCACCTTTTCGCCAAACGCCTGGGCAGCACGCGAGCGGTCCTCAGCTCACAACCCCGCTCGATCAAGCGCTCGGCGGACGCCGCCCGTCAGGGATCCCCGCCGCCGTGCCCTCAACCGACGCAGGTCTCGCGCGCGAGACCGCCGCAATGCCGAACCGCACGCCAGCTTTCGTCCTTGTGATGGGGCTCCTCATCAGTGGATCGATCGTGGCCGTGGGCTTAGCGGCCAAGTACCGCTCCGGTGCGAACCCAATTGTCGTCGACGCTGCACCGCCTCTTCTTCCTTCAAGCGCGCCGCCGGCTTCAGTATCTGCAGCGGCAGCACCTCCGTCGGCGAGCTCAGCGGCGCCCCTCCTCCCTCTTAAGCTCGATGCCGCGCCACCCCTTCACCAGACAACGAGAACCCCTCCTTCCGCCACAGCCCCGACAACGGTCGTCGGGCCTGACGGAGTCCCACCCCGATGATGACGAATACACGCTCACAAATTCGCAACCTCATTTGCACACTTTCACTCGCGCTCGCGAGTGGGTCTGCGTTCGCTGCAACGTGTCCTGCCAGCGACACGATGTGCGCGAAACTTCCTGAAGCCGCGGTACCGGCTTGGCTTCGCGCGCAAGCGATGCGAACCGCCAAAACGGGCGCGAGTCCCGAAGGCGCCATCGCAGAGTACCAACGCGTCTATGACCTCGCCGGCAAGGATGTGCGCGTTCTCGTCCTCTACTACATCGCGCTCTGCGAAAAGCAAGGCGGCCACTACGCACGCGCCACCGAAGTCTTCGAGCGCGAACTCCAAGAGGGTGGTCCCAACTTGAGCGCCACCGAGCGCGCCGACATCGACAAAGCACTCAAGGCGCTCAAAGAATTCTACACCACGGTCGAAGTCACCGCGAACGAGCTAGGGGCAACGCTCCTCATCGACGGCCGCGACGCCGGCAAGACGCCATTCGCCGGGCCCCTTCGCGTTGACGCCGGCAAGCGCCTGCTGACGCTTCGCAAGGAAGGCTTCAAGGACGAAACAGCCGAGATTCCGTTTACGCCTGGCAAGCCCGCGCGTTACTCGTTCCGGCTTGAGCAGCTCGTCAAGATGAGCACGGTCTCGATCTCCGTCTCAGGTGTGCCGAGCGCGCTCATCTTCATCGATGGTAAAGAGTCTGAACCAACGAACGCGACTGGGCAGCAATATTCGGTCACCGCCGGCAAGCACACGTTCGAAGCGCGCGCCGAAAATTTCACCTCCGCGCGTCAAACCCTCGACGTGAAGTTCGGCGAAAAGCTGAGCATCGTCCTGTCGCTCTCAGCACAACGTCGCGAGGGTAAGGTGACCATCACAGCTGAGCCAGCCGGAGCGCTCATCGAAATCGACGGCCGAGTCGTCGGACAGACCATGTGGGAAGGCATCTTGCCTACCGGCGGGCACCAGCTCGTCTTCAAAAAGACGGGGTACGATCCAGTCACGCAAGAACTCGTCGTGCAAAACGACCAGGTCCGCAAGGTCAATGTCACCCTTTTGGAGACCAGGTCAAACAGCTGGATATGGTGGACAATAGGAACTGTGGCAGTCGTCGGCGCCGGAGCGGCAGTGAGTTACTACGTCTTCAAACCCAACAATGGTTCGCCATACACCGGCACGTTCGCCAATGGGCTCGTGACGGGGTCATTCCGATAATCCGCGTGAGGGTAGCCCACGCAGCGTCTTAACCAGAAGGAGCAGGGAGATGCGCAAGTTCACAACACTCATCATCACAACGGCAGTCATCACAAGCGCGTGGGTAGGCTGTAGCGGCAAGAACTCGACAGAACTCGTTCCCGGTGTCTCGACGCAAATGCAGATCCCACGCGATCTGAAAACGGTGCGCATCGATTTGGCGCCAGCAGGCGAGCAATCCCGCTGCGTGATTGAAAACGTCAATCAATTTGACAATGGCCGCGACTTGCCGCGCACCCTTGGCGTCCTCAACGAGGTTGAGCGCGCGCGCGTCATCACCATCACCATTTGGGGATACGACGTCAGCGAGTTCGAAGCCCCGTCGCTTCAGGACTGCCTTGTCACGCCGATGTCCGACACCAAGCACAAGCCTCGCATTTTGCGACGTGCGAGGCTCTCTTACGTCAACGGCAAAATCCTGTTTTTGCCAATGCCTCTTCGCTACTCTTGCTACGACAAGGTCGATTGTAAAGAGGACCAAACATGCAAAGCCGGCGAGTGCGTGAGCGCCGACGTCGATTCCGCGACGCTACCCGAATTTAACGCGAGCATGTTCGACGGCACCGACAATCTCTGCTTCAGCCCGAAGACATGCGCCGGGCTGCTCATCCCCGCAAAGACCGTGAACGCGACAGATTGCACGTACACGTTCTCCGTTGACACGCCTGCAGCCCTCACGGGAATGAACGTCAAGATTTTTTACGATGGTGGCGAAGCCGAAATTCTCGACCTCGACAAGGAAGAAGGCTTCGAGCTCGTCGACAGCAAGACGGTCAAGCTAGCGCCTGGCCTCTGCAAAATTGTCAAAGGACAAGTGCCTGGCAAGGCGATCAACACCGTCATGCTATCGCCTGCCTGCGCGCCAAAAACGGTCTACCGGCCGCTCTGTAAAGAAGAGCTCCTCAAGCTTCCGAACTTGCCCGACGGTGGGTACACGAGCGATGGCATTTGCAACGTTGCCAAAGAACTTCAGCCTGCTCCAAGTTTGCTCTACGTCGTGATGGACGACGCGCAAAGTATGGCGCCTGTATACGGTCCTGATGGGCTGAAGCAAGTGCTGTCGTTCAACTTGACCGATCCTTCATTTAGAACAACCTACGTTGCATTTCGAAGGCTCGGCCACGACGCCGCAAATTGCACGAGCGATCCCAATGTCCTCGCAACACCCGAGGTTGCATTCAAGCTTGCTCCCGAAAATCAGGCGGCCGTCGCAAACGCTGTTGGCAACGCCTCAAGCGTCCAAGCGGCAAACCCGCCATTTTACATCGACGCAGCCTTGCGCGGAAATGGCGCCTACAAGACGCTCAAGGACTTCAGCGGATCGACAGCGTTCAATCGCCGCGCCGTCATGCTCATCGCAAACCGACGGATCGGTCCCGCTGTTCAGGGCAACGCAACGACGGAAGGCGGCACCTGCAACTTGGGTGCTCTCAACTCAGCCGAACTTGCAAAGACCGCGCGCACAACCGACAAAATTTACACCTACGTAGTCATGCTCGGAAACGTAGGCGGCACTCCTGGCATCGACGAAGCGACGACCATTGCACAAGAGGGCGGGACGAGCGTCCTCGACGCGCGCAGCGGAGGCGCAAGCGCAGCGACAGTCTTCAACAAAGTTGTCGCCGACCTTGGCAGCTGTCTCTACGAAACGCCGGTGGGCCTCGTTCCCGACAACGCGACCAAAATTAGTTACCTCAATCCCATCAGCGTGGCTGAAACGTCAATTCCGTTTAGCGCCGAATGCTCGGAGACTAACCAACTCAGTGCCAACGGTTGGAACGCGGACGGCAATCGCATTCGTGTGTGTGGCCAAGCGTGCACAACGCTGCGCGATACGCTCGTCACGATATCAAGCGCTTATCAAGCGCAGAACAAGACGCCACCCACCCTTCCGCTCTACGCCACGAAGGCTTGCGCCTCAAACTAAGCCGCGCTCAGCCGCGCGTTGGCACCTTGCCGCCAACCTCGCGCGCGATGTGCGCGACAACGTCACGACTGATCGGAATACGCGACTCGGCTTTGTCGCTGAGGACGGCGTATTCTGTTCCGTCTTTTCCATACTCAAGAAACTTGACGTGTTCGCGGTTCACTATCGCATCGGCATGCACCCGCAAAAACTGCTTCGAATCAAGACGCGCAAGCCAACGTTCAAAAGGCTCGTCGCAAAAACGGGACGCGCTCTCGGCGAGCACTACGCTGCCTGCCCCATGTCTCGTAATGGCAGCAAGCTTCGCGATCGGCAGTGTGAAGTAACGACCGGTATCTCGCACAACGCACACAGGCTTACCGACGAGCAAGGGCGGCGGCACCTCACGCGGGCCGGAGCCAAGCCGCACCCTTGCGAGTGCAACTCCAATGCGCTGCATCGTAACAGGTTTAGTTACATGATTGAGATCGGCTGCAATGAGCAACCGACGCAAGTTCACGTCGTCGCCAACCGAAAATACGAAGCTCGGCGCGCCAGCAGGAATGGCTGCCGCAATGCTGAAGCCATCGATACCGGGAAGGCTCGCGTCGATGAACAAAACGTCTGTTGCGACAGTCTCGAGCAGCCGCAATACGCCAAGGCCATCTTGCGCTTCGGCAACGATCTCGAGATCGACTCGCCCGACCAGCAGCCGCCGCAATCGTTCCCTCGCAGCCGCATCTCCGTCCGCGACGAGCATTCGCGTAGGCATGTCCACAAGTTACGAAACGCGAACGCGTTGGTCCAATTCGTAACTTTTCGTGCTCAGTCTCACTGAGCACCCTATGCGTGCTTTTGCGGCTTCTGCACAAATAGACCCACTAACCCTCACGGACCGAACATCATCCCGATGTAAGGTCCAAGGAATAATTGAGTGCCACTCGAGAGCGTGTAACCCGGCGTTGGAATTGTGCCCACGGGAGCACCATTTTTCACGATGTAGCGCGCCGCATCGCGCGACGTCACCGCCCCATCGCCCGAGTTCTCGGCCCAAAGTTGAGCACCGACTGCAAGCGTCGCGCTGCGTGCGACACGCCAGTGCGTCGAGAGGTCAAAAGACGCCGCGGGCGCGAAATAGGTAACTGCGCTAGGCACAAACCTGTCGCTTGCACCATCGGGTGTTTCGGCCTGTCGCTGCATCGCAAGCACGCGCACGGCCCCACCGAATCCGGCCGCAAAGCTGATGCGAAAACCTCGAGTCTGCGCGCTGAGGCGCAAGCGGATTGCGCCATATCCACCGGCGCGGAACATCGTGAACGTCTCGGTTCGAATGGGCGTCGCGAACAGTGGATTGCCGCCCTGCGGCACGTTGCCGTCGAACTTCGCCTTCTGTTCGGTCACGTAGGTACTTCCACCGAGCATCAACTCGAAGCCAACGGGGTTCCATGTATACCCCACGTATCCTTGCAGGCCGCCGCCCATCGGACCCGGAGTCTCGCAACTTGCTGCACTGAGCGCGTTGCACTTGAGATCGAGCTCTGTGCCCGTGCTTCCGATGCCCTTCAAGAACATCAGATTGAACCCACCATAAACGCCTTGAAACAAACGCTCGGCGTCCGTTGTGATGTCGGTGAACGACTCGCCAGGTCGGTGCAGCGTGACCGTCTCTGTCGGCGATTCCTTGTCCTTTAGCGTCACCGACTTGTGAAAAGGCTCAAAGCCCTCCCGCGTGACGTCGATGTTGTGAGGACCAATCGGCAAATCGCCGCTGAACGAACCTTCGCCTACAACTTTACCGTCGATCGAAATCGTGCCCGCGCCATCGCTTGTTCGCACTTCGAGGTGCGCGGTGGCCTCCTTTGCCGATAGTACAACTTCTTGACGTTGCCCGCGAACGATCTCGACGGTTTGGGTATCAGAGCCCAACGTATCTCCGCGCAACATCACAGAGTGCTTGCCGGGATCGAGTTCGCCTTCCCAAGGCGCGGCGCCGACGTCGTTTCCGTCAACGATCACGCGAACGTTTTTGCCAGTCGCCTCGCGCGCGGCGAGCTTGCCGCGAATAGCCTCGCGCACGAGTTTCGCTTCGATCGTAACGGTTGCGTTTGCACCCACTGAGCGAGACTCTTCGACGGGCAAAAAACCGTCTTTGACGATGCGAACGCGACGCGTGCCCGCGCTCACGCGCTTGAACATTGGCATCGGCGTTGTGCCGACATTCACGTCGTCGACGAGGACGCTCGCCCCGGCTTCGTCCACGCGAATCGAAAGAGAACCCGTCTTCGCCGCGAGGTCTTTCAATCGCGACTCAGCTTCCGTCTGTTGCGCACGACTCAGCTTTGCGCCGTAAGTCTTGAGTAGCTCGTCATAGGCTTCATAGGCTTCAACCGTGTGTTGCAATTGGTAGTGCGCGTTCGCAACGCCAGCCTGAGCCGCAGCCGTTGGCTTTGCAGCAAGGGCCTCACTGTAAGCCGTCAACGAGGTTGACCATTCGCGCTTTTTGTCGGCTTGTTGACCACGCGTCAGCGCCGGCCCGTCCTTTTTGGGTTGCGCCGAAGCGCTCATCGGCGCCGATAGCGCGATCACCGCAAACGCCCACCAACGCACTGTTCTCGTCATCTTCAAAGAGTCCTCGTCGCCTGTGAAGCCGCATTATCGCCCTCGCCGCGCGGCGGATCTACGTAAACCACTTCACGTCCTCGAAACGTCCGCAACGTCGTTCGACCCGCCTCTCGATGCACGACATATTCAGGCAAAAGCGGCACCTTACCGAAACCGCCAGGGGTATCGCAGATGAACTTCGGAAGCGCAATGCCGCTGAGCCTTCCTTGAAGCATCCCGACAATGGCAAGGCTCTCATCGAGCGTTGTGCGCAAGTGAGCGGTGCCCTTCACTGGATCGGCCTGCAAAAGGTAATATGGCCGAACCCGCACGCGGACAAGCGCACGGAATAGGGTTTCGAGCACCTCGGCATTGTCGTTGATTCCGCGAAGAAGCACCGTTTGGTTCATGACGGGAAAGCCGGCATCGGCCAGACGCTCGCAAGCGGCTCGGGCCTCACGCGTCACTTCACGTGGGTGATTGAAGTGGGTCATCACCCACAAAGGGTGGTGCGGGCGAAGCGCACGCAGGAGCTCGTCGGTGATGCGCATCGGCAACGTCACGGGCACACGCGTCGCTAGCCGAATGGTCTCGACCGTCGGGATGCTGCGAACTGCCGAGAGGAGACGCTCAAGCCGCTCCGTCGCCATCGCAAGCGGGTCGCCACCGCTCACGATGACATCGCGAATTTCCGGGTGCGCACGAATGTAGTCAAGCGCTGGAAGCAATTGTTCCAACGACGCCACACCGCCGCCGTCGCCGACCATGCGCGAGCGGGTACAAAAGCGGCAATAGACGGCGCAGCGATCGGTCGCGAGCAAAAGGACCCGGTCCGGATATCGCTGCACGAGATGCGGCGCGACCTCGTGCGCCACTTCTCCGAGTGGGTCATCGAGATCACCAGGTGCGGCGTCCGCCTCGGCGATCGTCGGAACGCACTGCATGCGAATGGGGCACTGCGCATCGCCTTGACTTGCGAGCGAAAGGTAATACGGCGTGATCGCAATTGGCAGCCCTTGCCGCTCGGCACGGCGTGCACCCTCGAGCTCCGCCTGTGTAAGCGACAGGGATTGCGCAAGGCTATCGACGCTCGTGACCGCATTGCGAAGCTGCCATCGCCAATCGCTCGCACTCTCCTCCTCAACAGGCGCCGTGCTCTTTGCGACAACGAGATGACGGGTCATGGCTTGCCGGCTCCTGCATCCTTCGCTTGCTCGGCTTCGATCTCTTTGGCAATGCGCTTGACCATTTCGGCGTCGACCGTGACGGGATACTTTTTCTTTAGCGCCTCGATAAGCAGTCGTTCGTTCTCTTCGAGTTTTTGCTGCACGAGCTTCAAGCGAATGGAACGTTCGGCTTCTTCGTAGCTGCGCGCGCGCGGCTCGTTCTTTTGCGCGACGTTCACGACGTACCACTTGCCATCGTTGACGATGGCGTGGTCGAGCACGCCGGTAGAAGGCGCCTCAAACGCGGCCTTTCGAACGGCATCGGGGACGCGTGTGTTCGGACCACGCGCATCGCCAGGTGGGCTCACAAAACCGAAGTCGCCGGCGAGATCGATCGGCACGTTGCTCTTGGCTTGCGCATCGACCGAGCGCGTTTTGACGAGCTGACCCCAACCTTGTGGCGACCCATCCTTCTTCAGCGCAGTGAGCACGTCTTTGGCGGTCGCTTCGTCTTTCACCACGATGATCGACAGTCGCCTTCGCTCGGGATCGCTAAATTCATCGCGATGCGCTTCGAGGAAAGCCCTGACCTCAGATTCTGGAAGATCGCGAGGTGCCGGGACTCCCGCCCTGGCGCGCTCGAGCACCGAGTCTCGAAGGATTTCTCGAATCTCTTGTGCGACGATCGGATCTTTGTCGTAACCGCGTCGCTTGGCCTCTTGGGCAAGTAACTTGACGTTAATCATCTCCTCGAGGAGCTCTTTGCGCTTCTCGGGGCCTTGGTACCGCAAGCGGTCAAATTGATTCATGTGATCAAGCGCCGCAGAAAATTCGCCAAGCGTAATGGTCTCGCCCCCCACCTCAACCAGAACCTGATTGGCTTTGGGATCGGCACCTGCGCGCTGCGCGTCGGCCTGACCCGAGCTCGATTTGCTGCAGCTTAGACTCGAAAATGCCGCCGCCAAAAGCGCCGCACCCAAAAGCACCACACTAACCGTGCATGTGCCAAGAACCCGCTCTCCGTGATTGCCCTGTCTAAACACCGCCTGTAACACTACCAGATCGCTATGCCAGACCCGATCCTTGAGCGCCCCAATGTGTCGATGGCCCCCCCGCCTGCCAACATCCCTCCACCCGACCCCAACCTTCGGTATCGACGCGTCGTGCTGAAGCTCAGTGGCGAGGCACTATGTGGCGCCAATGGCTTCGGCATCGATCCCGACATCATGCGAGCAACGGCAAGCGAACTCGCCGAAGTGCATCAACTTGGCGCGCAAGTTGGCGTTGTCGTCGGCGGAGGCAACATCTTTCGCGGCCTCAAAGGCGCAAGCATCGGCATGGACCGAGCTCAAGGCGATGCGATGGGGATGCTCGCGACGGTTATCAATGCGCTCGCTCTGCAGGACGCACTCGAAAAGGCGGGCGTTCCGACGCGCGTGATGACCGCGATCGAGATTCGTCAAGTTGCTGAATCTTACATTCGCAGGCGGGCAATTCGCCACCTCGAGCATGGCAACATGGTCATTTTCGCCGCCGGTACAGGCAATCCATATTTCTCCACCGACACTGCAGCGGCGCTGCGTGCGATGGAAATTCAAGCCGAAGCGCTCTTCAAGGCGACCAAGGTCGAAGGCATCTACGACAAGGACCCGGTCAAGCACCCTGACGCGACGATGTTTAACGCGATGACCGCCGATCAGTTTATTGAACGCAAAATTGGCGTCATGGACACCACAGCCGTAACGCTTTGCCGTGAAAACAAGATGAGCATCCGCGTCTTCAAATTGACCAATCACGGTAACATTCGGCGTGTTCTACTCGGCGACAGCATCGGCACCGTCGTCACAAGTTAGCGACTTGCTTCTCGGGCAGGGGGTAAGCTCGACGCTCAATCTCCGTCTCGGCGCGCGAGGCGCAATTGCCAGCCTCAGTGGCGCCAGTAGAGTGCGAAGACGGCCTTAGTAGGCCGCAATGGGGTCTTCGCACATGTCCAAAGCTCCTGCTAGCAGGCCGACGCTGCTTGCTTCGCTCGTTGTCGCGTTCGCCGCTGCGACCGTTGCGGCCTGCGCCACAAGCACGACTTCGCAAGAGCAAGTCGGCAGCTCTTCCGCACCGATTCAAAACGGCACGATCGACTCGACTCACACCTATGCGGTGGGGATTATGCGATCGCAGGGACGCGCGACCTACTCGTGTTCGGGCACGCTCATCGCGCCGAACCTTGTGCTCACCGCGCGTCATTGCGTGGCCGAACTTGATCAAAAATCGTCAAAGGGCGTCGACTGCAAAACCGACTATTTTGGCGCGACAGTGTCGGCTTCAACCGTTTCCGTCACGACGAGCACGACGTTTTCGGACGCGAACACGGCGAAAACTTGGTACCAAGCTTCACAGTTGCTCGTGCCCAGCGGAACCGCAGCGTGCGGCACCGACGTTGCGTTGATCATTCTGTCGAAGAGCATTCCATCAACCGTCGCAACACCGGTCGCACCCGCGATCGACCACTTCTTGACTGAGTACAAAATTTACTCGAGTTACTACACCGCCATTGGCTACGGCCTCACTGCGCCCGATACGGACACATCAGGCACGCGGCACATCGTTCAAAACATGCACATTGCATGCTTGCGCGGACTGTCGGTCCTCGACTGTTGGGCGAACACAACGACCGCACCGAGTGGATCGGGTTTCTTAGAGACTGAGTTCATCGGTGCCGACGGTGTGTGTTCGGGTGATTCTGGTGGCGGGGCCTACGAGCAAGTGTCCTTCTCGGCAGGAACGCCCAAGGTTGTTGGCGTCGCGGCGCGCGCAGGATCCTCAAACGGACAATGCGTCGGAAGTATCTACGAGCGAGTCGATCACCAACGTGACTTCTTGATTTCGGGTGCGACGCAAGCTGCAACGCTTGGCGGATACTCCGTGCCCGCTTGGACACTCGCACCGCCGCCTTCCGATGCGGGGCCCCCTTCGAGCGTACCCGACGCAGAGCCGCAGGCACCCGATGGCGGAGCGACGGCTGCACCGAAGGGTGAGATTGGCGACCCCTGCGTCGACAACGATGATTGCAACTCGGCTTTGTGTGCCGCCGAATCCGCCGGCAAACCTTTTCTGTGCACGATGGACTGCGCCGACGACAGCGTGTGCCCTTCGGGCTTCAGCTGTCGTAGTGGCATCTGCCTCGCCGCGATCGAGGCGGCACCCGTCACCACAACCAACACCACGGGTTGCAGCATGGCCGATCCGTCAAAGCCCGTACCTTGGCGCGGAACGACTTGCCTCCTTGTGGGCCTTGCGCTCTTTGCACGAGCTCGCGCGAAGCGCACGTTAGTCTGAGCCTGTGCAGCGCCGAGAGTTTGTAACCGCTTGCGTTCTATTTGCGGGTGCTTGCAAACGCAACGTCGCTTCAAACGGTGTGCGCGTTGTGTCGCTTTCGCCTTCGACGACCGAATCTCTTTTCGCTGTTGGTGCGGGCTCGTTCGTGGTCGGACGCTCTCGCTATTGCAATTATCCAGAGAGCGTTTTGCGCCTTCCACAAGTCGGTGGCTACGTCGATCCAAACCTCGAAGCGATCTTATCGCTCGCGCCTACACTCGTTACCGGCGCTCGCGGTCCCCTTGGAAGAAACTTTGTCGACAAACTCGAAAGCATGCGCATCGAAACGTACTTTCCGGAGACTGAGAGTCTCGCGCACATCGAAGAGATGCTGCGCGGGATCGGCGATCGCACGGGCCATAGAAGCGACGCTGACGTAGTCGTCAAGAAACTGAACGACCGCTTGCGCGCCAACGTCGAAGCGATCCACGCCACAACTGCGCCGCGCGTACTGCTCCTATACGGCGCGACCCCTATCGTCGCCGCTGGCGTCGGATCTTTTGCTGACGAAATGCTGCGACTCGCCAAAGCAAAGAACGCTGTCACAGCCGGAGCGGGCTACCCCACGATGGGATTCGAGCACGTTGTCATGCTCGACCCCGACGTGATCGTTAACGCGTTTGCCGAAGGAATGGACAACGCGGGCAAGCTCGCTGACCGCGCGGGATGGAACACGATCAGGGCCGTGCGCGAGGGACGCGTGTTCGACTTGCGCGACGAATCTGTGCTCCGGCCAGGCCCGCGATTGCCCGAAGCCGTTCGGGCGCTTGCCTCTCTTATTCATCAGCGCTGAGTGCTCGTGTACACCAGAAGTGTGCAAAAGCAGCGACTCGATATTTTGCTGGTCGAACGCGGCCTCTGTGAGTCACGCGCTCGAGCACAAGCCGTTATTCTCGCGGGGCGCGTGCAAGTGGATGGCAGTCGCGTAGACAAGGCCGGAACGCTCATCTCTGAGAGCGCAACCGTCGAAGTGATTGGAAACTCGCTACGTTACGTTTCTCGCGGCGGAATCAAACTCGAGGGCGCGCTCGACACGCTCGGCGTTTCCGTCATTGGTCTACGCTGTCTCGATGTAGGCGCCTCGACAGGTGGCTTCACCGACTGCCTGCTTCAGCGCGGCGCAGCCTCGGTCGCAGCGGTCGACGTTGGATACGGCCAGCTAGCTCAAAAGCTAAGAAACGATGCACGTGTCCACGTTCTCGAACGCACGAACGCTCGCACTCTCGAGCCCGAAGCCATCGGCGGCAGCGTCGATCTCACGGTGGTCGACGCTTCGTTCATTGGTTTGGGCAAGTTACTTGACGCTATAGTCCGATGCACCAAGCCCGGCGGTGCCTTGCTGGCGCTCATCAAGCCCCAATTCGAATCTGGACGGGCGGAGGTCGCCAAGGGCCGCGGCGTCATCGTCGATCCTGAAGTGAGGCAAGCCGCGATCGACGGAGCGATCGACGCCGTAAGGGCGCACGGGCTCAAAATCGAGGGCACGTGCGACAGCCCCATCGCTGGACCGAAGGGAAACCTCGAAGCCTTCGTCTACGCGCGCAAATTGACAAAGTAAATTTGCTTAGATTTTTGGACGTTTGATGACTTCGGTGCGCTCATCGTCTGCAAATGGCGATTCGGTTACCTGCAAGTTTGGCTCGCTTCTAAGATCAACGAGTTCCAAATTGGTCGACCTGAGGCGATCAGAAAGACCGAGCGCGAGCACCCATAGAATTTTGACAGCGATGATCGGATCTTGGCGCATGAGCGCAAGCATGTCTCGTTGGGCAATCGCAAGCATTCGGACTGGCGTGATGGCGCGAACCGTCGCCGAACGTGGTCGCGATTCGAGCAACGACATTTCGCCGAAGTGCCGGCCCGGAAGCAGCTCGGCGATCGATACGCCATTTTTTTCGACGCGAAGCTTTCCGCTCAAGATGAGATACAAATCGGTGTCGCTACCGCCCTCCCGCACGATCTCGTCGTCGGTTGACGCTCCACGCTCACGCGCAACGCCGAGAACCGCCATCTGCTCTTTGTACGTAAGGTGCGCAAATAGGGCGAGCTTGCGAACAGTTTCGATTCGCGTGATGAGCGCCTGGGTCTCTTCGTCGGACTCTGCACTCCCGACCTGAAGAACGACGACACTGATGTTGTCGTCACCGCCTCGAACGTTCGCACTTCGCACGAGTGATTGGTCAAGATACTGAACGGGCCCGGTTCGAAATGCAGCCTCGAGTTCGCTGTCTTCGAAGTACTGATAAAGACCGTCCGAGCAAAGGAGGAGGACGTCTTCTGGAAGCAAGTCGAGGACAAGCGTGTCGACTTGCACAGCGGCTTGAGACCCTACGCTGCGCGTGAGCACGCCGAGGTGAGGACTCAGGTGAACCTGATCAGGCTTGAGGACTCCGGCCTTGATTTGCGCTTCAACAAGCGTGTGATCTTCGGTAAGGCGGTGAAGCTTGCCTTGGCGAAACAGATAGATGCGACTGTCGCCAACATGACCAATCACCGCAACCTGGCCCGCACGCACGAGGCATGAAGCCGTCGTTCCCATGCCGCGCTTGGAGGCTGTCCGTTGTCCTTCTTCGAAGATTCGTGCAGAGGCAGTTACAATTGCTTCCTCGACAACTTTTGTGACGGCGGCGCGTCGATCAGGGCTTGGATTGCTCGCGAGGTCGCGGACAACTTTCGCTTGAGCCGTCATCACTTCGCGGATCGTCTTGACGCACAACTGCGACGCTTGATCGCCCGCCAACGCGCCCCCCATTCCGTCAGCGACGACGAATAGCCCAAGGTCATCGTCGATCAGCATGCTGTCTTCATTGCGCTCACGGCGCATGCCAACGTCGGAGAGTCCCACTGCACGAACTTCTAGGTCCATCCAAGCCATGTTCGCCGCGAACACGATTTCCTGCAATCGGCCACGCAGCGGCCAAACCTCCGCTACACTTTGTCTTGTGCGTGCTCGTTCCTTATTCGCAAGAGTGGTTCCTGGCGTTGCTTTCTTCGCGCTGCTCGTCGCAGAAGCATCGGCCGATTTCAACGCGGGTTCGCGAAGGCCAAGGCCTCGCCCACAGCTCGGACCAGGACCGGCAAGGCCACCGGGACCTGCAGTCCCGCATCGACCCACATCACCGCCTGACGCGAAAGGCCAGATCCCGCGCTATGCGGCGATCGTACTCGCACAGCCCGGTGCCGCCTTTCCGTTGCAGCGACTCGCGCAGCTCTATCGCGAACGTGATGGCAATCTCGAAAAGGCCATCGCTGAGTTTTTGGCGCGCTCTAACGTAACCGGCGACGATCAATATACCGTTACCCTCGCGCTCGCGGGCCTCTATCGCCTCGACGGCGATATCGACAAAGCAAAGGCAGCATTCGAAAAGGCCATCGCACAAAAGCCCAACGATCCCGCGGGGCACCTTGCGCTTGCACGCACCTTTCACGATCGTGGCGACCTCGGCAACGCACGCACCGCTTACGAGCGAGCGCTCGAAAAGCAAAGCGCCGCCGTCGATCGCGAACAGACCGTGCGCACGCTGATGACGATCGTCCTTGATCTCAAGGACTTCACGGCGGCAAAGACCTTTCACGACTCTCTCGTCAAGATGCAGCCGCGCAACTTGTTCCTCAAAGCGGAGCTTGGTCGCGAACTCTACAATCGCAACGAATTCGAGCGTGCCGCAACCGAACTCGAAGGACTTGTCTCGGCCGCTTCAGGCGACAACCGTGCGCTCGCACCCGCCCTTAAAGATTGGGGACGTGCACTCGCAAAGGCGGGCAAGCGTGACAAGGCACTCACAGCGCTCAAGCGTGGGCTCTCGGTAGCCGGAGCCGACGCCGCGGTGCGCACTGAGATCTTTGAAACGATCGCGGAAATCTATCGCGCGAGCCAGCAACTTGCTGAGCTCGTTCGCTTGCTCGAATCAGAGCACCCATCAGACTTTGCGCGGCTCGCATTGCTTGGTGGCCTCTACGACGAAACAGGCGACGCGGATCGCGCAATTGCAACTTACCGAAAGGCGCTCGCAGTCAACCCGAAGCACACCGACCTGCACGTGCGCATGGTGCGATTGCTGCAGGCTGCTGGTAAACTCGATGAGGCGATTCGCGAGTACGAAGGCCTGATTCGCGCCTCAAAGAATAACCCCACGTTTGTATTCGAACTGTGCGAAGTGCTGCTGCAACGAGGCGAACGTGAAAAGGCGCTGCGCGAGCTCACCGGCCTCGAATCGCGCCTTGGAACCGACGAAGACAACCTCGCGCGACTCGCCGACTTCTACGGCAAAATCGAAGAAACCGATCGATCGTTACGCATTTTGCAACGGCTTGCGCAAATGTCGAACAACGACCCTGCGCATCTTGTGGATCTTGGTGATCGCTACTTTCAGGACGGCAAAAAAGACCTCGCAGTTCAAACCTGGAAGCGCATCCTCACCGCCATTACGCCTCGCGCGTTGGCACTCGCTGCGCTTGGAGAGGTCTACGTCGAACACGATATGGGCCGCGAAGGTGTGGCCACGCTTCGCGAAGCCGTTTCGCTTGATCCAAAATCGATCGTTTATAAAAAGCAACTCGCCGCTGCTCTCGAACACAGCAAGGGATACGCAGAGGCGCGCAATCTATACCTCGAGTTGATTACGATCGCGCGAGACAAACAAGATCGCTTGCTCGCCCGTGAAGCTCGTTCGCGCCTCGTCCTCTTGTGGTCACTTGAACACCTACTCGAGTCGCAAATCGCCCCGCTAACGGCGCTGTTCTCAGCATCGCCTGGCGACGTCGAAGCGGGCCGCACGCTCGCCGAAGTATACAACTACCTGAAGCGTCCTGCGGAAGCCGAAGGCACGCTCAAAAAACTAACGGACCTTGTGCCTGGCGATGCTGACGCGCTCCTTGGACTCGAACGCGTGTATTCACAGACGGGTAAGCTCGACCAAGCGATTCTGGTCCTCGAAAAGCTCGTGAAGCTCGATCCGAAGCTCGCGCGCGATTCGTATCAACGCATGGCACAATACGCGACCAAGCTGTTTCGCGAGGACGACGCGATCCGTTACGCCGCGAAAGCGGTCGAGCTCAATCCTGAAGACGCTGAGGGTCATCGCAGACTCGGCGACATGTATCGAGCGCGGCGCGATGACGAGAAGGCAATTTTTGCCTACCGTGCCGCGCTCGCGAAGAATGCGCGACTCTTCCCCGTGTACTTTCAGCTCGCCGAGCTGTTCCTGGTCAAGGGTCAAATCGACGACGCTGATCGTCTCTTTCGGCAAGTCGTCCGTTCCTCACCTGACGAAGACTTCGTCGCACGCGCAGCGCGCGCATCGATGCAAATTCACATGGGCAACGCCACGCTCGAGGCCCTCGAGCAAGATCTGCTGCCGCTCACGATCGCCAACCCCCGCAAACTTCTCTATCGGAAGTTGCTGCTCGACATCTACGGAAGTCTCACATTCGAGCTCGTGCAACGCGCTCGCTTTGGCTCGCCCACAGACGCGATGGCGGCACGCAATACGCTCGCAAGCATTGGGGCACGCGCCATCAAACCGTTGCTCGATGCGCTTCTTGACAACGAAGGCGGACAGCAACGCACTGCGATCGAGGCGCTCGGCTTTGTGAGCAATCGTAACGCCGCTGTACCTCTTTTCACGTATGCGACAAGCAACGCTGATCAGGGACTTCGCGTGAAGGCCATGGCTGCGGCTGCAACGCTTGCGTCGCCCGATCTGCTGCCACGACTTGAAGAGCTCTTCGCCGGCAAGCTCGATGGCAAACACGAAGGCGCAACGCGAGCGATCCTTCCGGCCGCAACGTGGGCCGTCGCACGAAGCAACGATCGACGCGCAATGCCGCTCCTTACGAAGTTGCAGACGCACGAGAACACAGAGGTGCGCGCGATCGCAACGGTCGGGTTGAGCCTCTTAGGAGATGATAAAACTGTCTCGACACTGGGCGAACTTGCACTCGACCCCAGCGCTGAAAAGAACGTTCGCATCGCGGCGCTACTTGGGCTCGCAGCGCGAACACCAGCCAAACTCGGCAAGCTTGCGAATCGCTTTTCGCAACACCAAGACCCGATCGTCCGATCTCTTTTTCTCGGCCTTTATGCCCAAACAGAACCAAGCGTTCGCAGTTCGCTTCTCGACGGCCTGCTTGTCGACTTCGTCATGGGTGATCGAGAAGCAAGTCTGCGAGCACTCTCCGAAGCGCTTCGCACAGACGATACAGTAACGCCGCTGCTGCCACGATTGCGCTCGGCCGCTCTCACTTCGATCGAACTCCATTCGCCTGCGGAACTCGCAAGAATCGCGCTTCCCAATTCGATCTCTGCGCGAGAGGCCTTGCCTCGATTGCTCCAGCATCATCGCGCTGCATTCACTGCGGCCTGCGCAAAGGGACTTGCTGCCACCAACGCCGAGGCGACGCTCGCGCTGCTCGACGAAGCGTCACACCAAGAGGACGCCGCCTTCCAGTCGCGTCTTGGCGAAACCCTTGCCCAGCTCGGCGGTAGCATTGCAAAGCACACGAACTCAGGCTCGTCTAACGCGCGCGCTGCGGCGTACAGGCTACTCACGCGCGCGACCGAAAATCGCGATGCGGCGGACGCACTCGTCAAGGGTCTTGCCGTTCGCTCTGAAGCGGCATCGCTTCTCATCGAGAGCATGCCCGCGCCCTTACCGCTCGTTGCGGAAGCGCCAATTGAACGCCTGGTGACGTCCGATCCACGGTGGGAAATAAGGCGTCTCGCTGCGCTTGCACTTGCCAAGCACGCCGGCGGCCGCCGAGAGGAAATCGCGCAAACCTTGGCACGATCCGCAAAAGAAGATCCTTTCGCAATCGTACGCGATGCGGCGCTTCAGGCGCTATCGACCCTTGACCACGCACAGGCAAGAAAGCTCGCAACCCTCTTGGCGGTAAGCGATCCAGAACCTAAGGTGCGCGCGCGCGCAGCTACAATTCTCGAAAAGCTATGAACCGTCCGTTCTTTGCATTTTTGGCCCTCGTGACGTTGCCATTGGTCGCCTGCAAGGACCTGGCGCGGTTCGACACCATCAATGATCACTACGAAGGCACCGTCCTCGAGAGTCGATTTGTGCGCAACGGAACCGATGTCGGAACGAAGGCGTGCCTCACGCTCGATACGCTTCGATTGCAAGATGGCCCGGGAACTATCTCGACATCCGACGGCCGTTTTCGTAAAGTTGCTTTACGACCTATCCCTCAGGTATGGCACGATAAACTCTCCACGATGTCGCTCGGCGAAGACGACGAGCGGTCGATTATTTATGCCACAGCGCCATTCGTTCCAGCGGTCGACGGTGGCTTTTCGGCCCAGCGCGATGCCGACACGTTGACGGTCGTTTCGCTGCTCAAGAACGGCGACGTTGAACTGCGCATCATGCGGGGTGCGCCGCTTGATCTCAACACGTCCCGCACCACGCCCGAAACGTCACTCTTTGCGATCTATTATCTGACCCGCGCGCCAGGACCATGCTCGTTCTAGGAATTGAGTCCTCGTGCGACGAAACTGCCGCTGCTGTCGTTGATCACACGGGGCTTGTTCTCAGCGACGTCGTTCATTCGCAAGTAAACCTCCACGCTCAATATGGCGGCATCATCCCCGAACTCGCGTCGCGGGATCATTTGCGCAACATCGAGCCTGTGGTCTCCGAAGCGCTCGCCCGCGCATCGACAACTATTCATCAACTTGACGGTATTGCGGTTACGCAACGCCCAGGACTCGTGGGCGCCTTGCTCGTGGGCGTACAAGCCGCCAAAGGACTTGCGTGGGGATCGGGAAAACGTCTTGTGGGCGTCGATCATCTGGTCGGTCATTTGCTCGCCGCCTACTTGCAGCGAAGCGAACTGCGCGTCGAGACACCGCAATTTCCTTACGTTTGCCTTCTCGCGTCCGGCGGTCACACCGGGCTCTATCGGCTTGAGTCGTCAAAGCCGGAAGATATCGTCGAACTCGGAGCCACGCGCGACGACGCAGCGGGTGAAGCGTTCGACAAGGTAGGCAAGTTGCTTGACCTTGGGTACCCAGGCGGACCGACGATCGACCGCTTGGCGAAGGCCGGCAACCCTTCTCGATATTCGTTCACCGTTCCCATGCAGGCGAAGGACTCTTTGGAGTTCAGTTTCTCGGGAATCAAGACGCAAGTTGCGTCGCATGTCGAGCGACACGGTAAGCCAACCTCTGCAGCGGACCTCGCCGACCTGTGCGCCGCATTTCAACGAACGGTTGTGACGTCGCTTACCCGCAAGCTCTTTGCCGCTGCGGCGCGCGAAGGCGTCAGTGACGTTGTCATCGGCGGAGGTGTCGCAGCCAATCGAGAGCTTCGCGAAACTGTACTCGCGCAGGCACAAAAGCGGGGCGTACGGGCCTTCGTACCCGATATCGCAAGCTGCACCGACAACGCGGCGATGATCGCGTACGTGGGACTTACGGCGCTCGAACGTGGTGAGTCATCCGGGTGGGACCTGGCAGCGACGAGTCGCACGGCCCTCGCGCGAGCAACGCGCAAGGGACGGGGCATGCGCTAGCTGTCCGAATGACAGCGCGACGCGAATCGTGACAATCGCGGAGGCACTCTTTGCGGGACTTCTCGCAGGCACGGGTCTTGCGGGGTCAACTGCGCGCGCGCAGTTTGTGAGTACGCTTCGGGACGAGGATGGATGGGCGGGACAATCGACGGGGCATGGTGATGCCAACACCAAGAATTTATGGGTGCGTCGTTAAACTGACCTCAAAATAAAATGGCTCTTTCTACGCAACGTTGATTTTTCTCGAAAGTCCGGGAAAGCCGGGAGGAGAAAGCTCTGCGCCGCGCCCGGGAAGCGAGTCAATGCCCGGTCACGTGCTCGGCCGCCTCACCGAGGCACGAGCACCTCAATCGACGCCGCCGCCCGCTCCGCGACCTCCCCCGTCGCGAATCGCGCCGGATCGATCCCATATAAGTCCCGAGCCCGCTCGGTAATCTTCTTCGCGCTGATGCCCTTCTTCACGCCGATCTTAAACCGCCCTCGTGGAAAGACTTCCGCGAGCAGGCCCGCCTCGGCAATCAGCGCCTCGTCACTAACCTTCTCCGAAAATCGCATGTAAAATGCATGCTTTACCTCCGCGGACGAAACGATCGCGAAGCGCTCATCGGATGGCTCTGGCGGATTCTTCTGCACCATCGTCAACACAAAGCTTCCGTCAAGCCAATCGTGCTCTGGCAAGGAGACGCCCAAAGTTCCCACACCATGAAACAAGTCGAAAAATCGCAAACCAAGTGCACGAAGTGAAGCGCCAAACGGTGACCCTGTTTCGAAGAGCCGTGCATTGTCGGCAAGCGTCGCGTAGCGCATGTACCCAAAGCGTTCGACCAGCGACGCAGGTTCAACCGATCCATCGATGCCCGCCAGCGTTTGAGCGGCCACATGTATGTCACGCGCGAGCTCACCGAGACCCGCCACGAGACCCTCAATCCACAACGCAGTCGTGCGCGGGTGCTGCTCCACAAATGCGCGCGGCGCCACAACGACCCAAGGCGCCCAACGCGCCGCTTCGACCGTCGTGAACACAAGGTGATTGGGCCCTTCGGCTGAAGTCAAAGCCGTAAATGGTCTTGACTGAACACCAAACTCCGCATTCTTGAGCTGCGGCGTCTGACGAACCTTACTTAGCGTGAGCCCTTCGGCATCTGCAACAAAGAGCGCCAGTGCCGTCGACGCATCACCACCCGAAACAAACATTTTCGCTTGGTCGGCGGACCCTTCGAACAAGTTGTCGTGCTTGCCAAGCAAGAAACCTTCTCGCCCTCGCGACCACGCCGTCGCGTAGATCACCTCGAGCGCCAGCGCACGTGTGCGCTCGTAGCCCCCAACAACCGCCGCGAGCGGAACAACCGCAAAGTCGCATCCCGCCTCCTCCTGTCCGCCGCGCGCGATCTGCTTCTCGACGTCAGCGAGACCGTCCGCAATCTTTACGACAACGTTTACTCCGCGCGCCGAGAACAGACTCTGCGGCATCGCCTTGTACCCGCGATTCGCAAGAAGCACCGGAGCGGCGGCTTCCCACCCAAGTGCGGAGACTCGAACGGCGCGCTGCAATTCCACCTTTGGTTGTACTGGAGCCTTCGCGCCTCCATCGGCGTGTGACGATGACGGCGTGGGTGAGCTCGGCCTCGGCTCGGCTGAGTCACTCGGCAGAGGAACGTTCGTCGGCGTACTCGACACAATGGGCGTGGTCGCTTTTGCAACCGTTCGCGTTACGACAATGGGTTGACCGTTGCGAACGAGTGTCACCGTCGCGACGATGAGAAACAGGATCGTCAAGATGCTGCCGAAAATGGCTTCGCGTCGCATCTAGGGCCATCTCCGCTTTACGTCCGAAAAGTGCAGAAGCTCCCGAACGTCCGCTGCGTTGACCACTTCGACAAAGTCGCCCTGCTTCTCGCGCGTGCTCACTGCGCCAAGTAACTCGCCCCGACCATCGACCAAGAAGCCGCCGCTCGCAGAAAGTAAGCTCGACACACCCTCATCAACTTTCGCAACAACACGTTCGTCAACTAACTGCACCATCGCCTCAAACCACAAAGGACTCTTCGTATTCGTTGGCACGAGATAGGCGACGCTAAGCGCCGTCTTCGTAATTGCCTCGGGACTCAGCTTGAGCGGCTGAGCACCAAGCGAGTCGGCACGCAAAAGCGCAACTCCGCCACCGTCGCGTGTGCCCAGCCATGCAACGTTACGTACAACTTCACCACGCGCTTCGAGCTGCACATCCTCAGCACCTTCGAAACCCACATCCGTCGCAATCCACAAACCACTGCTGTCCACAAGCACTGCACTTGCGGCGCGCGTTCGCGGCCCCTTGCGCACAAGAACGCGGCCAAGCGAAACGCTTGCGAGCTTCGACGCTTCATCGAGCGACTTCTTTGGTGCGCGCGCAGGCGCCGCTACCTTCTTGCCTCCATCGAACTTGCCCGCTTCAGGCTTCACGTCTTCCGCATCTTCCGCCACGTTGCCGGCGTCGACTGCACTAACCGAAGTTTCGGCAACACTTGCGTCCACCACAGGCGCGGACGCGTCGACACTTCTTTCGTCAACCGTTGGTACTATCGGCTCTACCGGCGGAACTTCAACGAGGCGGACGCCGGCAAACGTAAAAAACGGCTTGGCCGCTGAAACGTAACCGAGATCATACAATTTCTCGCCTTCAAGCCGCAGCGAACGTCTCGTAAACGAGGCCCCGCCCACTAGAAACAGCGACGCAACAGCAACCGAGAACAACGCAAAGAGCTCTGCGGTCACACCTGCGCGCGGCACCTGCAATCGACGCAGCAAACCTTCGAGCAGCAAGAACGGCAACCCAAGCGCGACGACAAAGCCGCCGATTGCGTGCAGCGCGATCCACGGAGCAACTCGCCCCATCATCGACATGACGACGCCAAACGTGATGCCGCTGCCGACGAAACTCGCAACCCACACGAATACCAAATAGGCAGCGCGCCCCCCACCCAGCCGCTCCCCAGGAGGAAGCTGCCGCATAGGACGCGCGCTATCGGACGGTGGTGTTGGAGTCGTCACTCGTTCGCGTGCTTCGCCTTGTGGTGCTTCTTTCCCTTCTTGGCGGCTTTCTTCTCGCTCTTGCTCGTGGCGAGTACGAGCTCGAGCTTATCGCCGCGCGCTCGTACCTGATAGTTCGGTACGCCATCCTTGAAGGTCACCGCAAGTTCGGCCCCCTTCGCATCATTGGTAACTTTGATTGCCGCAATTCGCGAATCGCGCTGTGCGAGCGCGCTTGCCGCTTCCGTCGACTTGCGACCCGGAATGTGCACCACAAACCCCGTGGGTTGTTGCGCGCCCTGGATGCTGGAGATAGGCCCGTCCATTTTGATCGATAGCAGGTTGCCCTTTTTGACCGGACCATTGCTGAACGGCGTGACCTTGGATCCTTTGGCGTGCGGCGCTTCATTATCTGACGCCAATCCGCCTGAACTCCCGCTGATACCAACAGCTGGCATCATAACCGGTGGTGGCTGCGCATCCGCAAGCGCGGCTCGGCTCTGCGCTTCGATTTGCTCGACGCCTTTTTCGATTTCCGCGGCCACGATCTGACTTACCGGCGTCTCATCCTTCGGTTTCGCAAAAGCGAACGATGTCATCATGATGCCAATCGCAACCGCTCCACCGACCGCAATCTTCTTGCGATGCGTACGAAGAGAGCCAACCCATCCCGGATCGACTTCGTCTGTCGCCACGGCGCTCTCGCCTCTCACAACACGTCGACCGGCAGTCTGAAGCACTCCGTTGGGCGCAGGTGATGTTTGACGTCGCGGCATGTCTTGTTCCTTGCGATCACGGTTTGCTTTGCGGTCGCTCCACATGAGCTTCGCGGTTGTTGCCACCCGCTTTGAGAGTGATTCAAATTTGTCGTGCGCTGCTGAGAACGCACGCGCGACTGGACTTCGCAGTCCTTTCACGTCGATGTCGTCGTCGTCTTGTGGCTTGCTTTCAGGCTTTTCGTCGTTGGTCAATCCCATTGACGAACGATCCGGATCAGCCATCGAAACAGAGTCGGCGTAGCGCAAGCGCACCACGAGCTGGGGTACTTGCGAGCCTGAATCGACCTCGACTTGTACGGTATCGATACGCGCCGCTCTTCGCTTTCCGGAGTCGACATCTTCAAGGTCAAGACTCTTACCTACTTGCAAAAATCCCAACTCACTGCCGACAACAACGTCGTCGTCCTTCGCGTCGCGAATGCGCGCGCGCATCGGGGCACTCAAACCTCCGATGTGCAATCGCACCTTTGACCCAATGAGCGCGACCGGCTCTGCTGACTCGTCGCCGGCCCGATCAAGACCCAAAAGGCCTCGAAGCGTCGTGACACTCTCCGGTTCGAGATCAGCAAAACGAATGCCGAACTCACCGCCTTTGCCACTCTGATTGATCCACACCACTTCGCCGGAAGCGAGAATCGGCTCCCCAGCGCCCACGTCAAATCTGCACGTGAGCGGTTGGCCCAATTCGGGCAGGTACGCCGTTCGCAACAACATTCCTTCTTCAGACACGTTCACCGCTTGCGCTTCGAATCCGGGCCCCATGGCCCCGCCGACTTCTACGAGTGCTTCGAAGGGAATGCGAATCGCGCCTGGTGCACGCCGCTCAATCTCTGTGCTCATGACGACCTCCGTCACCGCGCAACGCGCGCGGGGCTCTCATTCGCGGATAGAGAATCGCGACGAGCCGGGCCAAGTTTTTTCGGCCCAAGAGCCCATTCGAACGTTCGAACGATAGCTACTTATCGATGAACGGCATCGTCATCGAGCGAATCGCATGCGAGCACTACGGATGTGGCTTGAGGCGGTACACAACGACCACAACCACAACCACCCAGCCCAAAAGGTTGGACACAAAGGGTGCATCCCGCAGCATTTCTTGCGTCGGCGATTCTGCTTTGAGACCGCGGCCAGCTTTGCCCGACACGAGCTGAAGGAAGCGGAAAATCCCGTAGACCGTGAAGGGCGCGGTTATCCACAGCCAGTCCGTGTGGAAGGCGGCGCGCGTGCTTGGATCGACCGTGTAAGCGATGTAGACCGCGACCGTCGCAATACCCGTAATCGCAAGTGCAATGTTCAGTGCCGTGGCGGTGTAGAACTCGAGAGCGGCGCGTTGCTTGCCCGCATCTTCGAGCGCAAGCTCATGCCTTCGCTTCCCAAAGCCGAGGAAAAGCGCGAGGAGCGCCGTGCACGCAAGCATGTATCCGCTGACGTGAACGGACGTCGCGTAGCCACCGGCGAGCACGCGGAGAACGAAGCCAAAGGCAATGAGCCCCACGTCGAGATACGCAATCTTTTTTAGCCTAAATGAGTACGCGAGGTTCTCGACCAAGTAGACCAACGCGACCAACGCGAACATGGCGTTAAGGCGCCACGCGGCGAAGAGTGACGCGACGACGAGCCCGACCGCCATGACGCGCGCAACGCCCACGGGGACCTCGCCACTTGCGATCGGCCGCTCTCGCTTGACGGGATGAATGCGGTCGGCCTCGACATCGACAAGATCGTTGATGGTGTACACGGCACCCGCAAGCAAGCAAAACACAAGGGTTGCGAGCGCGGCATGACTTGTGGCGCGCAG
>JAHFDZ010000195.1 GCA_023248745.1 Myxococcales bacterium
CGGCTCATTGAGCTTGCGATGGGCAAAGTCGGCTGTGTTGCTCCGCTCAAGCGAACTCTGCGACGCCGGGATGCGGCGGTTCGTTTGGTCAATGACCTTGACCCCGCTCATCATGCGATGAAACGCGAGCGCTTCTTCTTCGGCTGTGAAGACTTGGGCCTTTGCGGGTTTTGAGGGCTGTGTCGTTTTTTTTTGCGCGGCGTTGCCTTTGATGGTCGCTTGCTCTTTTTCTTTCGCTTCTTTCTCGGCGAGTTCCTTCTTGAGGCGCGCGAGGCCCGCAAAGGGTGAGTCACTCGAGGGGCCTTTCGTCTTTGGACCTTTGTTTTTCATCGCGTGCTTTCGCGCTCACGTGATCGCAAGGCCATCAAGACCGATTGAATGCCCGTCAGGATGCCATCTTCGTAGTGCCAATCGTGATCATCTAGCTCGGGAAAGTCGTGAGGGTTGCGAATGTCCTCCATCGTCAGACCGGGCTTAAGGCGTCGCGCAAGGGTGATGACTTTTTCGGATTGCAACGCTTCCATTTCTTCGACCAGCGCCACGATTGCCGTGAGCTCGTTCATGGTGCTTCTCCTTGTGCGCTGCTAACGAGGCGCGCTGCATCGGTTGACTCCGCCTCGGTGACGATCTGTTTTTTCGGGTAGATCGCGCATGCTGCGCCGCGCTTTGGGCAGATGCCAAGGCAATGCGTTTTGGTCACCCAAATCGTCGCAAGCGACCCGCGCCGCGCGACTTCGCGTTTGAGTTCGAGAAAAAGTGCTTCTCCTGCAGCGCTGCAGCCCGGACCAAGCGGATCGTCCAGAGGTCGCGCGTTCGCACACACGAAGAGATGAGCTGTAGGCAGAAGAGGTGAGGGACGCATGTAGCTCACGACCTCCTGTCCAGCCTGCCCAATCTGGACATGCGCAAAAATCGTTCGAGGGCGCAGTGCACGAGAGCGTGCTCGATCACGCCGTCGTCGAGCAATTGGGCAATGTCAGCTTGGTTGACCAGTGTGACCTCGAGTTCCTCGAGTGGATCGAAGGCCGTTTCGCCGGAAAATGTAACATCGTGCGCGATAAAACTGTAGAGGCGGTTGCCTGCAAATGCAGGGTTCGGTTGAACGCTTCCGAATGGCTCGATGGATCCCGCCGCGTAACCAGTCTCTTCGAGTAGCTCTCGCGCGGCGCACACAATCGGCTCTTCACCTTCATCGATGACTCCGCCCGGAATTTCGAGCGACAACGCGTCGCTCCCGAATCGGTATTGCCAGACCATGACGATTTGGCCCTCGGGCGTGATGGGAATGACGTGGCACCAGTTCGAACAACGCATCGTGTAGACGTCGCCGCGCCTTTTCCCGTCGCCATCAAAGAGGTCGCTATTGTCGACCGCGAAAATACGAAAGTGCCCCACTTCGCGGGTTTCGGTGAGCGACCACTTCTTCATGGTGGGCGCGACAATCGCCGGCGTTTTGGGGTCTCTCGGGCGAAACGACATTGACCTCTTGTATCATGACGCAGAGCGACGATGATGCGCGGGCCATGAACGCGGCAAAGGAGCAAAGCGAGACCCTCATCGTTAAGAATCGAAGGGCAACGTTCGATTACACGACCTTCGAAACGTACGAAGGTGGCCTCGCACTCCTCGGAAGCGAGGTGAAGTCACTTCGCGCCGGAAAGGTCGACTTGGTTGACTCGTTCTTGTTGGTGGAGCGCGGCGAGGTTTGGCTTAGGCAACTTCGAATCGCACCACTGCCTCAAGCCAGCGCCTTTCCTCACGAGCCTCAGCGGCCACGCAAAGTGCTGCTGCATAGGCGCGAGATTGAAGCGATCGCGAAGGCCGTCGCGCGTTCTGGCTACACGGTGATTCCGCTCAAACTTTATTTCAAGGGTGGGCGCGTGAAAGTGGAGCTCGCGTTGGTGAAGGGCAAGAAAACAATCGACAAGCGTCAGGACTTGGCCCGCAAGACTGCTGAGCGCGAGGCGCGTGTGGAGATGGGGCGCGGAAAGCGAGGCGGGTAATGGCGCTTTGTGAACTCATTTGGCAGAAGGGCGGAACCGCCGCGGTCGAGTCGTTGGCTGGTGATGCCATCGTCATTCGGTCAACGATCCCTTCGCCGCCAGGTTCGCGCATTGATGGTCAACTTGTGGGACAAAATGGTGAATCGGGTCCAACCCTACGAGTCAAGATTCATAGCTCCAAGAAACAGAGCGATGGTTCTTTCGTGCTCGAGGGTCGTGCGCTCGACATGACGCGGCAAGTGCGCGCATTCGTCCTTGGCGAATAGCGAGGCTGAGAGAGCCAATCGGGGGAGCCGTCGTGGCGCCGGAGCTGCTGTTTCGTCAGGTCGCTTGACGTTCGAGCGCGGCTCTGCCGAGACGTGTTGCCCGTAGTGCCAAGAGCACGAAGAACACGAGTCCAATGCCCCATAGCGCCGCCATTGAGGCCCTGTTCGACCAGCTAAGAAGGGACTCGTCGCCGAGCACGCGCTGGACGTGCGCACGGGGCAGCCAGCGCGCGACGCCCGTATTTCCCCCTCCGAACAGGTAGTCCGCCATGAGCGCAAATTGGGCGCCTCCTCCTCGTTTGCCGTAGCTGCCACCGAGCAGAAACAGGCTTGCGTATGCCCCACCCGAAACACCGAGCGCCCACGCGCTCGATATTGCGTCGCGCACCAGTGGCGGGTCCGTATCGGTGTGTGCAATGACGGCGACCAATAGGCCAAGGAGCGCCGAGAGGGCGGCACAAAAAACGATGAGCGCGCCGGCAGTCCAGAGGATGACTTGCACTGGCGACCTCCCGAAGCCGAGTGGAAAGGCGATGAGTCCGCGGACGCCGCGTTGCTCACTTGCAGCGCTGATGGCTGAAAATAGTGCAACAGGAAGTACAAATAGGCCGACGCCACCTGGGAGGACGCTCGATGCGCCCCCGTGACCTCTTGATGCCGCCGCCATCGCGAGCGCGAACGCGATGGACCCCCAAAAGGAAAAGCTCTTGACGATGCGGAGAATTAGAACCCGCGACCAGAGGCTCATTGCACGACCTCAAGGCGATCAACGGCGATGCCGCTTTGTGCGATCGCCGAGTGCGCGATCTGCAGCGTGGTCTCTGGCGTTGCGCTGTCGATCCAAAGTGTGCGGGGGCTGCTACGAAGCATGCGCAGCCCGGAATGCTGCGCGAGAGCCACAGCGAGTGCGTCGACGTCGTCAGTGTCGATGCGTACGACGCCAGTGGTTTGTTCCCGCAACAGAACTTCGCTGGTTGGTTTGGTCATCGCGCCCGTTTCTGATTTTGCGGCGATGATTGCTACACCTGCCGCGGCTCGCTCATGCAGGAGTGCGTCGAGATCAGGAGCGACACGCCCATCGAGTTGGCCTTCGTCGAGCAAGAGCACGCGCACCGATGGGCTGAGAAGCGCTTCGAGCAACGCGATCGCGCGGACTGTCGGAGGATCCACATCGCGTAGGCACACATCGCTCAGGTGCTCGAGTGAGAAAGTGTCAAGAAAATTGACCGAAGCCAGTGTCCCGCGCGCCGTGGCGGCGATTCTGAGCGCCTCGCCTACCGACAAATCTTGCGGCCAGGCGATTGCAGACGGCACGTGAGCGAACGAAGTCCAAGAGACACCCTCACCGAGGGTCGTGACGCATCCACGGGCAGGCGTCGTGCCCGCGATCACGCCAAATAGCGCGGTCGGAGAACCGTCAGGACACTTTACGATGACATGTACGCCAGCGTCCCACGCGATCGAGAATTTGGGGATGGGGCCAGTGGCCGTCTTTGCCCCGGAGCTCGTGAATCGCAAAAGCGCCATTTACGTCGCTCCGCGCAATACGCGTGTCCATTCGAGTTTGATTATCCCGATGGCGAGAACGTTCACGGCGACCAAGACGAATGAAGCCGTCAGCATTCTCGACATGTTGCCGTGCGCAATCGAGTCCACCAACGTGGAGAGCACGGATGGCACAGACAGCATCCCGCGCATCTCCTTGGATACGGTCAAACTCGAACCGACAAGTTCCGGAATGGTCAAGATAGCGAACAATCGAAGATAGCCACCTGCGCGCGAGCGTCCACCCAGCGCGGCCATTGCCACCGATGCGAGCGTTCCTGAGAAGAACAGAGTGGAAACGAGGCAGGCGACAAGCATTGCAACGATGCGCCCGTGATCCGAAGGAGCCAGCGCTAGCGAAAAGATGCCGACGAGCGCAATGGGCGGGAGTGCGACGATGCAGAGCCGTGCGACCATGCCGAAAAGGTAAGCTTGCCAAGCGGTGCGCCGCCCGGCTCGAAGTTGCAACAACGTCGACAGTCCTTCTCCCCAAAGCTTGTGGAGCACGCGCGCGCTTTGCGCGAAGGCCATAAGTACGGTTGCTCCGCCCCACCAGATGATGCTCGTTGAGAGACGGATTGCACCCACAAGAGCGACACCGTCATTGCGGACTCTGAACGTAACAACGAAGCACGCAAGCGTGGCAAGTACGACGAGTGCGATGGCAAGCCAGGAGAGCCATGAGCTCGAGAGGCGATAGCCTTGTGCGAAGTCAGGTCTCATGCCCCGCGCTATTTCTTCGGAGGCGTTGGCCACGCGGGGAAGTTTGACGGCAGCGCGGACGGAAACCCTGCGGGCGGCTTCAAGTTGCTCGGGATCGGTGGAATGGCGAAAGTGCTGGTGGGTACCGGGGGCGGCACCACCCCACCTGCGTCCGTTGGGATTGGTAACTTGCCTCCGTCGGTGATGACCGGACGTGCGACCAAACCTACCGTGGACGTTCCTGGTGGCGCTCCCGAGAGTGCGGGGGGCGCCGCGTTGGTATCTGCGCCCGGAGGAGCTGCCGTTGTGGCGACGGTTGGCGGAGGAGCAGTTGCTTCGGCGGGGTTGGGATCGGTTTTTGCGCCTCGGTCGCATCCGAGAAGAGCGAGCAAGGCTAGAGCGAGGAGTGGATTTTTTTCGCGGCAGGCCATCGGATCGCCAGCGTACACGCCCTTCGAAGACGTGGCGCCTTCTTTGGTTGTGGCCGATCGGCTCAATTTGCACCTCTTTGGCGGCTTTGAGGCACTCGGGTTAGCGTGATGGCTTGCGCCAACGTTTCCGCCTGCTTGTTCAAAACCTGCCGTGGCTTGCGCCTGCTGCGTACGCGGTGACGATTGAAACGCGGATGCTTGGGTATCCAGGAGCCCAGGGCCTTGCGCTTTTTGCGGTGGCACTCGTGCTGGTGCTCTTGGCCGCGCGATCGCCCAAGGCGGGCCTCGCTCGGTATGCGCGGTACGGAGCGTTGCTTGCCGCCGCACTTGTGAGCCCTGCGTCGCGCTTCGGAGGCACGGTGGCGCAACTCGCCCTAGCACTTGCGGCGTACGGATGGGTCAACGAACTTGACCAGTTGCGCGGGCTGGGTGGCATTGCGCGCGCGTCTCTGCCGATGCCCAAAGTGATCCCAAGGGTTGTCTTTTTGATGATTGCCGCTGCGACCCTCGTCGATCACTCCGTTCTTCTGTCTTTCATCATCGGCGGAGCGACCACGTTCACGTTGTCGTTGCTCCTGCTACAAACGCGAGCGACGCATCGACTTGAACTTGGGGTTTCGCCAAGACCCGAGCTCGCGATAGGCCTTCTTTCGGTCGCGTTTCTTGTTGCTTGCGCTGCGGCTCCGGCGATGTCTTTTGTGTGGGTGTTTCGCTTGGCAACATTTGCGGTGTCACCGCTTATCTTCGTGCTCGTGACGACCACGGAGTACGCACGCAGTGCGCGCTGGATTCGGCGTGTACTTGCCGTCCTCGCGCTCGCGTCGATCGTTGCGTTGGGTACGTCGCTCTTGCTCGGGGCATACCCTGCGCGTGGCGCAACCGTTGCGTTTGCGATCGCGTTGGTCGGCGTCGCTGTCGGTGCGCTGAGCGGCGAAGCGGAGCGCGTGATGACGCCTGATGGTGGACGACTTCGCGATCGCGTGGAGCGTGCATCAGAGCAGCTTGCGAGCCACGAGCCGGAACTTGCACTCGTCAAGATGCTTGACATGCTGTCGTACGACGCTCGCCAAGCCTCTCTGTTCACAATGTCGCCGGCGACAACGGAGACCGTTGATCGCGCCGGGTACTTGCACGCGCGGCCGCTGGTGCTTCCTCAAGATGTTATTGCCATTGCGTTGTCGGAGCCCCTTGGAACGGTTCGGCATGACGTTCTCGAGGCGAATGAGGTTCGGCGACCGGAGCTAAGGTCGGCGCTGCATTGGCTTGACGAACACCATCTGCAGTCGCTCACGTTGGCGATCGCGGATGGCGTCGTGGTTGGCGCACTAGGGTTGCCTGCCGAAAAGAGGCCACGTTCGCTCTTTCTTGAGGAAGTCTTGGTCGTCAGGGCGCTTACCGATGCTCTCGTGCTTCTTCTTGAGTCGCGTGCGAGTACGGCGCGTCTGCTCGCCGATCGGAGACAGCGCGATGAAGCACTCTCCACGGCGGAGGGCGTGATTGAGCAAAAGGAACACGCACTCTCGCTCGAGGCTGGACGCCATCAGGCCGCAACACATCGGCTTGCACGCCCTTCGGCGGTGGGCCTGTATTCGCCAGCGCAACGCCTGGCCTACGAGGCCATTGAGCGGCGTGTGTCGAATGGAGCCACAGTCATCGTTGCAACGGACGGAACGCTCGACCCGATTCCGTATTTGGCACGTGCGCACCTCACAGGCGCGCGCAAGCATGCGGCGCTCGTGGTCGTGGACTGCACGCTTTCGCGCGAGCACGCCGCCCTTCGTTGGAAGAGCGCGGATGCGTCACCGTTCGTTCTCGCGTCGGGCGGCCTCCTTGTGCTGAGTGACGCGTTCTGTTTGCCGCTTGATGTGCAAGAGCTTGTCGCGCGCGTGCACCTTGAGCGGCGTGCTCCCTGGGAACGGCCCGACGTGCTCGATTTGCAAATCGCGATCACCTATTGCGGCGAACTCGCGTTGTGGAAGTCGCGAGGCGCGGTGCACGCGCTTTTTGATTCGCGCTTTCATCTCGAGGACGTGTCGCACGCGTATCTGCCCTCGTTGAGTGAGCGCGCTGAGGACCTTCGTGCGGTGCTTGCCGATGCACTTGCGCGCGAAGGGATGCGCCTTGGTGGTGAGCCGCTCGGGATTGAAACCGCGGCGGTGGCGCGCTTCTTCGAGCATCCCTTTGAAGGTGGCGACGTAGAGCTTGCGTTTATTGTGCAAGTGCTTGCGCGAAACGTGACGGGGCGCGCGGTTACGAAGGAAGACGTGGACCGCGTGCTTCATCAACAGCGTTGGCTTGTCGCAAACGATGTCGTGAGCGTGCCGCGCGGAATTCGAAGTTAGCGGGACCGTCAAGGTCAGTGCGCGCGAGGTCCTGCTGGAGGCTTCGCGTTCGCCGTCGCCTTTGCTGCGGGTAGATATACGATCACCTTCGTGCCCGCGGCGAGCGCGTCCTTGCGGCTCTTTTGATTCACGCGTTCCATGATCTTTGGCGTGACGCCGTAGCGCTTTCCAATGCTTTCGAGCGTTTCGCCCTGCTTTGCGACGACGACGGCTCGCCTGAAGCCCTTCTCTTTCTCGAGCTTTGCAAAGAACGCGTCGGATCCAATGCCGACGACGTGGACTTCACCTTCTTCGAGGTAGCGAACGTCACTTAGTTCATCGTCTTTACCAACGAACACTTGCATGCTCATGCCGTCGAACAGGCGGGCCGCGGGATCGATTTCGTTCCACTTGCGAAGATCATTGGTCGACACGTCGAACGCTTTGGCGATGGCGTCGAGTGTGTCGCCCGTGAGCACGCGATAGAAGACGCGGCGCTTGTCGTCGAACCTGAACTCACGCGAGGGAACCACCATGCGAGGCCGCTCGGTGAGCTCCAATTTGTCACTTGTAGTGCCCTCTTTTGCCTTCGGGACAAGAAGAACGCTGCCTCCGCTAACGCTCTCGCCACGTGCAATGCCATTGAGGGCGATGAGCTTTGCGGTCGTCGTGCCGCGCTCTTCGGCAACGTTGTCGAGCGTCTCGCCGAAGCGAACGGTGTACGTCTCGACCGGTTCCTTCGCGCGCACGCTTGCTAGCTTCTCTTCGCACGCTTTGGCGTGTCCCTTCGGGATCTTGACCATGTACGGTTTGGTCAGAACCGGTGGCGTACGTTGCGCGCGCAGCTCGGTGTTGAGGGCGACGACCTCCTGCGCTGGCACACCCGCAGCCTGCGCGACGGTGGCAAGTGAGGTTCCTGCGGGAGCCGAAATCTCGTCGAATTCGATGGGCGTGTCGGTTGCGAGGTCTTTGTATCCGAACGCTTCGAGGTTGCGCGAAACGATGGCAACCGCGACGATTTTTGGGACGTACAGCGTTGCCTCCCAAGGCAAAGCGCTCTCGGTATGCGAAAGTGTCCAATAGTCGTTACAATTGTAACGCTTGATGACGGCGGTCATCGCGCCGTAACCCATGTCGTACGACGCCATCGCGAGTTCCCAAGTGCCGAAGCGCTGGTTCAGGTCGGCGAGGTAATCGACTGCAGCTTCGGTCGCTTGGGTAAAGTTGAGGCGTTGGTCAACCCACCTGTCGATTGGAAGGCCATAGGAGTGCGCGGCGGCCGGCGTGAATTGCCACATGCCAACCGCACCCGCTGCACTGCGGGCGGTGTTGTGAAAGCCGGACTCCATCATCGCGAGAAACAGAAGGTCCGTGGGTAGACCCTTCTTACGCAAAATGGACTGTATCTGGTTACGATATCGACCTGAGCGCTTGTAGAGAACGCTGAAGGTGTTGCGGCCTCGTGGATCGTTTTTGAAGAACTCAAGATACCGCACAAGACGAGCGTCCCAGCGAACGGGCAAATCTGAGAGCACGAGCTTCGCAGTCCAATCGGGGCGCGTTACGGGTGGCGGTGCGCTGGGCGTTGTCGCGGCCGATGCCGGAAGTCCCGAATCGTCAATCGTTGGAACGTTGTCGTCGGTGCGTACTGGCGAATGGACACTTGGGGGAAGCGATGAGCGATTCGGATCGAGTGCAGGTAAGAACACTTCGCGCTCGGCCGCGTGCAATGCCGTGAGCTCGGGCGTTTCGGCCGGTGCGCTGAGATCATCACGAAGCGTTCCGGCGGCGACATGACGCCTTGCTCGCTCGTCGACGACACGAGTCGTTCCCGATGCGCTTTCAGGCACAATCGGCTTCGGCTTTGCTGCGAGGGATGTCGCGCTGCTGGTGAGCAACACGAGCGCAATCGTTCGGCAGGTCGCGCGCATCCCGTAGGAATTGTCATTGATCGAGGCGTTCGTCAAACTAAGGGCATGCAAAATACTGCACGCTAGTGCAGTAGAACGCTCTGTTGAGCTCAACTTCTGACCGGAATGCGCCGTCCATCGGCGTGGGGGATTCGATCGTCATGGGGAGGACTCGCATGGTTCGAAATAGTACTATAGTTGTTACATTATGCGCCATCGGATGGGCGGGTGTTGCCAAGGCGAGCGCGCTCGATTGCGATGCGCCGCAGACTCGCGCGCAGGTGTTGCGCTACTTGGCAAAGAAGGAAAATATTCCGAAGGCAGCGGATGGCTCGGTCGTTGGCGGTGACATCAAGCTTCTGAGCGAGGACGCCGCAAATTCTCTCAAGACAGGCGCCGCGGTTGACCTCAAGCTGCACAACTCGACGGGTCCGATGGCACTTGTGTCTTTACCCGCTAGCGTGGACCAACCGCTCGACGTGATGATCGAAGCAATGGGTGAAACAAAAGGTGTCTTTGCGTTCACCGCTTGCAGCTATGCACGCCCCGCAACGCTCCAGAGTTGGGCCGACATTTCCGACAAGACGCTCGTGACCAAAACGCTCACCAAGTCGATCAGCGGCGGACCGCTCCGCTTCGTGTTCCACAAGGCAACGCCAAAAGGCTTTCGAGTGCGTGTCGCGGTCGACGGGACACCGGATGCGGCGCAAAGCACCAACCGTGCAATCGTGGTGTTGATTGTCCCGGTGACGGCAGCGCTCGCGACGGGTGGAGGACCTGCGACCGACCTGAAAGAACACCCGCTTTCGGTGCGAGTCGCATTGGCGGCTCCTGGACACGAAGCCGCGAGTTCAAGTTCCAGCGCGTCAACTTCGCCGAGCGCAAAAGTGTCCGAAACGGAGCGTCGGGCCAATATTCGCAAGGCAGGCGATTGGGCCGAAAAACAGGGCATTGACCGATGCTTTGGTGAAACGGTCGTGTGCAACGAGTCCAAGGGTAATCCCTGGGTGATCAGCGACAACGCGGCGATCACCGGACAGACGAATGATCCGCCCAACCCAACGCCGAATCCAACGCGCGCCGACTTGGGCCTGTCGTGGAAGACGAGCAAAGGGATCGGTCTCGCGCAGATCACAATTGTGGACACTCCCGGTTACCACTGTGCAGACGGCAGCCTTGGGCACACGCCTTCGAATCAGAAGAAGTGCTTCACCGCTCAACAGTTGCTGAGCATTGACGGCAATCTCGAGAACATGTCGCTCCGGCTGAAGAACGCGAGTGCGTCAGTCGTCAAGGCGGTTGCGTCGAGCTCCAGCGCGGTCGCAAGTCGCTGCAGCAGCAGCTCGAATATGCAAGGCCAGTCGGCCGACGCCATCCAAGCGCGGGGTGTGTTTGCGGTCTACGGTCGCTCCGACTGGGGCGATACCTGCCGCTCGACGCTCAATACGCGCGTGAAGGACTTCATCGAATGCAAGCGCGCTGGCGGCCTTTCGATCGCGTATTGCAACAACCGAAAATCGCCGAACGTTATTAAGTAGCGCTCCCTGCGAGCTCACTACCCCTACCCCGATCCTTCATCACCCGCTGTCTCTGGCAAAGGAGGCAGCTCCTTCGCGTCGAAGCCTTTGGGTACGCGGTAGATTTCGATCGTTGGTGGATACGTGTCGACGGTGGTCTCGACGCGATGCTCACCGCCGCTGTAGTTCAACACACGTGCGCGTCGAATTGTAACGCCACGCAGACCTTTTTGCTTCGTGACCGGTTTTTCGACGTTGTCGTCTTCGACGATCTTGCGCGTATAGGGCTTGCTCCCCAGCACGCTCGAGCTGTAGCTGACGGCCACGGGCTTTTCGCCACCGAGAACCTCGACACGCAGCGAGCTTGTGTTCACCTGGGTGTGAAGGACGACCGGGAATTTGAACGGGTTACGGAACTTGAAGTCAACGGCAGGGTAGACGACCGTCGCATCGAGTCCGATGGGGATGTACGCGCTCGGGCGCGAGTGGGGAAGGCGCTCTAAGATGTCGAGTCCGCCAAACATCACCGCGGCGTGCAACGTGGAAGCAACTTGGCAAGTGCCGCCGCCTACGCCTTCGATCATTTCGCCACGGAAGATCTCGCCGGCTTTCTGAAACCCGTTCTCTTCGCTCCGGGCGCCGACCACCTCATTGAAGGAGATCATTTGACCGGGTGCAAGCATGAGTCCGTTGATGCGCGACGCTGCGACCTCGATATTTCGGGCGCGGCGTGCGTAGGAGCCGCCTCGACCGAACCTTGTTTCGTAGCTGGCGAGAACGGTGTCGATGGCAATTTTGGATAGCGCTGCGCCGGATATTTGCGGCTTGAAAGCGCGCATCGCAAGGGCGACTTTGCCATCATTCGCGCTGCGGGCCGCGCTGTAAATGGCAGCGACGGTGCCGTCGACGTCGAGGTAGCGACCGTCCCTTTCGGCGACGACCGTGTGCTTGTCGAGATCGAGCCTTGCCTCAACGGGTGGCGTATCGTTTGACTCGCGAAGCGGCTCGACAAAAGTACTCACGGTGTCGGTGTCGACAGAAAGTAACAAAGGAAGATCAATTTCACCACGGCGTGCGCGTCCGGCGAGTTCGATGCGCTCCAGAACAG
>JAHFDZ010000196.1 GCA_023248745.1 Myxococcales bacterium
ACTTTCGTGCCATACCTGACGTTGCCGAAAGTGCAGCAATTGATGGCACTTCGCGCAATCGCGATCGAGACGGCACGTTCGGTTTTGGGAGAGCCGATCCCAGAAATGGGACCCGAAGTGAGACTACGGAACGCAGGCACCCGAGCTGCACTTCTTCGTCGTTCCGTCGTCGTCGCATGGCGTGCCGTCTTTGAGCGTCATGCACGAACCGTCGAACTGACAGATTTTGCACATCTTCGCCTTGCCGCTATCGAAGATCTCAACGGAACCTAGCGCGGTCGACGTCGCAGAAGGTCCGGTGCGTCCGCCCGCTACGATGATCTTGCCATCAGAAGTCATACCGATCGCCGCATCGTATCGAGCATCGGTGAGCGAGCCGACGATGGCCCAGACTTTGGTCGATGGGTCGTAAACTTCGGCGCGGTTCAGCGTATTCGTCCCGTCGGCGCCACCGACGACCAAGACGCGACCACTCGCGAGCAAAATCATCGAGTGTCCTGCACTGGCAACGTTCATTCCAGTGGTCGCCGCCACGGTGCCAATCTGACCCGTTGCCGGCGTGTAAATTTCAGACGCTGTTGCGCCGATTGAACATGGCGTTGTCGTTCCGCTGCAGCCGCCTGCGAAGAGCAACGTGCCGTCCAACAGCCGAACGACGCCACCGCGCACGTGACCACTCGACATGCTCGGACCAGACGAGCTTGAACCAGCTACGCCACTTGCGCCCGGCTTGAAGAGTTCGCTGCTTGTCGCGATCGTGCCGCCGTTTGCTCCGCCCGCGATGAAAATTCGTCCATCGTCGAGACCGACGGCCACGTGATTGCTGCGTGCCAACAGCATCACACCCGCACTCGCTACCGAGTAGGATTGCGCCGGATCCATAACGTCAATGACGTTTGAATTCGACGACGAACTGATCTCTCCGCCCACCGCGAAAATGCGATTGTCCGAAGTGCGTACCAGTTGAGTCTTCGCGCGCGCCACCGTCAGGGTGGCTGGAACGATGCTCCACGTAGCGCTGGTTGCGTTCCACCTTTCGATCGAATTGAGAGGAGAGGTGGAAGTCGCCACTCCATAACCTCCAGCGACGATCGCCGACCCATCCGCCGCCAAGACGAGGCCAGCCAGCATGCGCGCCGTCGTCAGCGACACGCCAGTGGTGAGGCTGGTGCCCGAATAGATATCGAGCGCCGCCGACGTCGTGCTCGTGGTGGCTCCGCCGATCAAAAGCACTCGCCCATCCGCGGCACTGACGGTGCGAGCAGGCGTTGAGAATTGGCCGCGTGACACGGACAGTGATCCCGCCACTTTAGTAAAGGTACCGTACCAAACGTTCACGGTCGCTGCGGTTGACTTCGAGGAATCGGCAACGCTCTTGGCCACCACGTGGAACGTGCCAATTTTCGACGGCGCGGTGTACAAACCGGTGCTCGTGACGCTCCCACCGTCGTTTTCAACCACCGACCACGTGACGCTCTGATTGGTGGAGCCCGCAACGGTTGCCGTAAACTGTTGCGTTTTCGCGCCCGCAACCGTCGCCGTTGAAGGGCTTACCGATACGCTTATTGATCCCGAATCAACGCTCGAGTCTGCGGCCGCATCCGTCTTCGTAACGTCGGGACCTGCGTCAACCGTGATGGGCGCGTCTGTTGCGGCGTCAGCGGCTGCGTCAATGGTCGCATCCACCGTTGACCCATCGGCGGCGGCAGCGTCGGCAACGCCATTGACGCACTTGTCCGCAATGCACTGCAAGGGCGCAGGACACGACTTGTCCTGTGCGCACGGGTATCCCGTCTCCGGGACGGAACCACAACTTGCAGCGAGCACGCTCGCCGGAATCGCCCAAAAGCCAATCTTGCGCATCACGCTATGCCTCCAAGTACGCAACTACTGCGGTCCGTTGATGCTGGCACTTAAGGGTCAACGCGATCGAACAAGACGTCCGGGCTGGGCCCCTGTGAGCTTTCCGTTCTCGGCGACAACAATGCCACTTACTAAAGTTGCGCGATAGCCGCGTGCATCTTGAAGGAAGCGCTTTCCTCCAGCCGGCAAGTCACGCGCGAGCCAAGGGCTCATCAACTCAAGTTCGTCAATATTAATGACGTTAATGTCAGCCTTCTTTCCTATCGCGATTTCACCTCGATCGCGAAATCCCATCCATGCGGCGTTTGCACCTGTCAGCATGTGGATCGCCTTCGCGAGCGGGAGCTTCTTCTCTTTGCGATCACGCACCCAGTGCATCAGCAGGAACGTCGGGAAGCTCGCATCGCAAATCGTCCCCACGTGCGCGCCACCATCAGAGAGTCCGAACAACGAAAGCGGGTGATGCAGCATTTCGGCAACGGCATCGAGGTTGCCTCCCGCGTAGTTGTAAATCGGAAAATAGAGCAGGGCGTGACCGTCGTCCTCAAGCAGTGCGTCATACACAACCTCGAGCGGCGTCTTGTTGTCGCGAAGTGCTTCGCCGTACATCGACGTCTGACGGTTTGGTTCGTAGTTGGGCTTCTGACCGAGACGAAAGAGGCTCATCGAAACGAAGTCGAGTTTCGCGAGCAGCTGATCCGCAAGCGGCGGAATCGGGCTTCCGTCACCTGCCACTGGCTCTGACGTCTCCGAGAGAATGCGAGCACGCACGTCGGAACGACGCAGGTGAACCACGCGCTCTTCCAAAGGAAGATGGCTCACGGCTTTGTATGAAGGAAACCCGATGAAGGGATGAAACGTCGCTTCGAGCCCGAGAATGACGCCAATTCCTCGCGGCGCCGTTTGGACTCGCATGCGATGCCCCGATGCTACCGCCCGCTCCGTTCGCGAGAGAATGCGACGCCATTGATCGATGTCGCCCACGCGCTGAAGCATCGAGATCGAGACGCCACGACCGCTTGCAGAACTCATGGCCTCGATGAGATCGAACTCGGGATCAAACGCTTCTGGCCCAGAAGCCATATCGAAGTCGCTCACAATCTGAAGGACCCCGTGGCCAACTTCCTTGAATACACGCGCAAGTGCCTCGAGCTCTCGCTTGCCAGCGTCAGCGGCCGGTGTTTCGCTTCCATCCGTTGCGCGATGATTGTCGGACCGGCCAGTTGAAAATCCGGCCGCACCCGCCCTCAGTGCCGCTCGCAGCTCGGCGCTCATTTTCTCGAGATCGTCTGCGGAAGCGACTTGGCCCGCTGCAGCGCGCTCGCCCATGGCGTAAACGCGCAACGCGTCGTGCGGTACATGGCATGCAAAATCGATCACATGCGGTGTCTTATCGAGAGCATCCATGTACTCTGCAAACGTTTGCCAACGCCAGTTGATCCCTTCGGCAAGTGCTGCTCCAGGAATGTCCTCCACGCCCTCCATGAGAGCAATGATGCGGGCGCGATCGGCGGGTCGTGCGGGCGCGAATCCGACGCCACAGCTTCCCATCACCGCGGTGGTCACGCCGTGTACAGACGAAGGGCGAAACTCGGAATCCCAACTTGCTTGACCGTCGTAGTGCGTGTGGATGTCAACAAATCCGGGCGCCACAACGCATCCGCGTGCATCGATCGTGCGCCTCGCAACGGGCAACTTTGATCCCACAGCAGCGATGCGATCCCCGTCGATCCCCACATCAGCGTGCACGGGCTCACTACCGCTTCCATCAACCACGAGCCCGCCTTTGATCAACAAGTCCATAACGTGAGGGTCTCGCCTTGAAATTGGAACGTCAAGCAACGAGCGGTGAGATGATGACTCAAGTGGCCTCTCTCAGCTTGCACCCCATCGGCATCGTGCGATCCGCGCTTAGCGAACGAGCCTCTGCTGCACGTCAGCCGATCGCGAGCGGCGGCGCACCAGGGACGATCGAGCTCAATGCAGGACTTGAGGACGCATTGAGCGATCTCGCAAGCTTCGATCGCATTTGGGTCCTCTACTGGTTTCATTTGAACGAAGATTGGCGCCCCAAAGTACTTCCACCCCGCAGCGAAAAACGGCGCGGTGTATTTGCAACCCGTTCACCGTATAGGCCCAATCCGATAGGCCTTAGCGCAGTGCGTCTTGTTTCGATCGAAGGACTCACACTGCACGTTGCAGACCTCGACATACTCGATGGGTCGCCAGTGTTCGATATCAAACCTTACGTGGCGTACGCGGACGCATTTCCGGACGCGGCGCAAGGGTGGCTCGAGAGGCCGAACGATCCAATTGAAACATATTTAGTTACATTTTCAGCGAAAGCCGAGGCTCAAGCGGCGTTTGTGAAAGAGCACACGGGTTTTGATTTGCGGAGCCGAATTGACGAAGCGCTGGCGCTTGGGCCAAAGCCACACGCCTATCGCCGCATCAAACGTGACGAACGCGGCATCCTCATCGCGGTGAAGGACTGGCGCGCGCGTTTCTCGCACGATCAAAACGCCATCCAGGTTGACTATCTATTCAGCGGCTACTCACCGCGCGAACTCGCAACCGGCGACGCACCTGAACTGGCCACTCACCGCGCCTTTGAAGCACGCTTCGGAACGTTGCGATGAAGGTTTCTGACTTCGGCCTGACGGCCATCGTCATCGCACTCGCCGGCACCATGGCGGGTTGCGCATCGGCGTTGTTTCTTGCCCTGCTTGAGGGAGTCACCACGTTCAGAGAAAGTCATTCAACTATCGTCTACCTGCTTCCACTTGGCGGCTTCGCGCTCGGCTTGATCTACGATCGCTTCGGCAAAGAAATTGCGGGCGGCAGTGAACTCGTCGTCTTACGCCGCACCGAGGGCGGTCCGGCAATTCCATTCCGCTTGGCGCCCATGGTGCTTGCCGGAACGCTTCTCACGCACCTCTTCGGCGGAAGCGCGGGGCGCGAGGGCACGGGCGTTCAAATGGGAGCATGTCTCGCCGACACCGCATTTCACCGACTCAGAATCGACCCGTCGCATCGCCAGCACGTGCTCGCTGCAGGGGTTGCAGCCGGCTTCGGTTCGGTGTTCGGGACGCCCATCGCAGGCGCCATTTTTGCGATCGAGGTTGTTCGAGGAAGCGTTCGCGAATTGCGCTTACTTCCCGCATCGCTTGTCGCCGCAGCGATCGGCGATCGCGTCACGACGGCACTTGGCGTGCATCACGCCTCGTATCCTCAAATTACTGTAGCCACGCTTACGTTCTCACTCGTTGGCAAGTTGGTTCTCATCGGAACTGCACTCGGGCTGACAGCACTCGTCTTTATCGAAGGCATCAGGCGCATCAAACAGTTCGGCAAGTTGACCATCAAGACACTTCCCTTTCGGCTTGCAATAGGCGGTGCCTTCATCGTCATCGCATGGCGAATCGTTGGCTCTAGCGAGTATCTCGGGATCGGGACGACCGTCATTGGGCGGTCATTCACAGCGCCGCAAGGTCCAAGCGTTTTTGCTTGGAAGATCGCATTCACTGCGATCACGCTCGGATCCGGTTTCATCGGTGGTGAAGTGACGCCGCTCTTTTTTATCGGCGCAGCAATGGGAAGTGCGCTTGCTCACCTCCTCGGGATTCCCATTGAAGTCGGCGCAGGTGTGGGGCTCGTCGCGCTATTCGGTGCAGCTGCTAAGTCGCCCGTTGCGATGACGGTGATGGCCGTAGAGCTCATGGGACCGGCCATTTTTCCGTACGCCCTATTCGTCACTGCAGTCGCAACATTGATGAGCGCACGGCGAAGCCTTTATCGCTAGGGCTTGAACACTTCGGTCTGCAAGTAGTTGAGTACCGCCGCGCTCTCGTTCGCGACGCGTGCGCTAACCATCGGCTGAGTGTCGAAGTATCCGAATGCGCGAAGTTTGTCGGGTCCGCTTGTGTTGGTTGTGACTGCGAGGTCAAACGTCGACTTGTACACGTTCGGATTGTTGGCGGCGGAAAACCCACGGAGCTTTTCGCCAATAGCCTTTGACGACGTCGCAGTGTGACAGCTCACGCAATCGATAGTCTCGGGCGTGTGTTTTGCGGGATTGAGCACCCGCAAAACGCCGTCGTACGCGGCTTGCGCTTTGTCGCTACCTGCAGCCGTCACGGCGGTTTCGTTGAAAAAGAGACTGGGGTTGTCGGCAGCCTTGAGCTCAGGTGTCGCCGTTCCTTGGATGGTGAACCCAACCGTTGTGAACTCTTGCGTCTTTACGCCCATGGTCTCAATTGTAATGTCAGTTGTATTATTTCCAGAAATCTCGAAACCACCAAACACCCACGTACCTTGGCGACTGTTCGTTCGTTGCATGAAAGTCGCGCGCACCAGATTCGATGCGCCCGCGTACTCACCGACTAGTGCGCGAAGTCTCGTCGCAAACGTTCCATCGAGCCCCTCGTTCGCGAGCGTGGGATGCACATCAAGCGCGCGTGTCGGTTCGCGACTGTGACCCGCGATCGCAGCAGCGAGCGTCTTTAGCTGCTCGCGTGTGAGCGAGTAGAAAGCGTGAACCGCCGCGTCTTGCGGGATCACCTTTCCCTGTGTCGTATCAATAGGCTGCATGACGAGCCGCAGTTGATTGCTGCATTCAGTGCTCGTCCCAAAGCGAAAACAAGGATCAATGCGAAGTGCAACAACGCGGACTTTCTCGCGTTCATAAACGGCCGGCGAGAGCTGTGGCATCTTCTGAAAGATCGCCGCAGGCAGCAACTCACCTTTAGCCCCAGATGAGGTGGGGCTCAAGAGAAGGTCAATTTGATTGACCGAAGTCGGAAGCGGCCACAGCACCGAAACGTCGTGCAGCGCCTGGGGCGTCCCCGTTGGGCCCGCGATCGAAGTGCCCGTGTCTTGTGCCGTACTGGCATCACCCAGACCCCCACCACCAGGAGCGATCGCGGAGGAACCGCAAGAAATCGCCCAAGTACACACGAAGAGCGTCGCCGTCTGTTTCATGATTTTCACCAAAGCAAACGCCGCGCCATTTGGCGACTACCTGGAGCAACCTAGAGCTACTTCAACTCGAGAACGAACGATCCCCAAAAACTCTCCCACTCAGCATCGACGCATCCGTAGCAACGGCGCATGTGCACGAGTCGAATATTCCAGAGGCCTCTTGCACGATCGAACGTGACCTTTCCGTCGAGGTTCGTGCGTTGCTTTTGCGCATTTGTACTCTTCGCGCCACGCACAAACGCCGTGACGGCGACATCACGCAAGGGCTCACCATCGAAGGTGATCGTCGCTTGCACGGGGCCGGCGCCGGCGTCTGATTCGAGCGCGATCTCAAGACGCTGGTCAAAGTGTCGCTTCGCAAGCAATTGAGATCGCGGACCCACGAGAAGCTTCAAATACCTTGTGTATCGTTCTCTCCCGACACGACCCGACTCGCCGCGCGCTAGCCGATCGGCCACGATGGCATCAAGTCCTTCTTCACGAAGGTAAGTCTCGAACTTTTCGGCACCGAGCGTGAGGATGCGCGCATTCCGACCCGCGACAAGGAGGAACGACGCATAAGGAACAACGATTTCCCATTCGTCGTGAAGCAACACATCGATTGAGCGATCGCGGGTTACTCGAACGAAACTCGAAAACGCCGAAGGTGCGAACGGTCGCGCCTCTTCCTTTGCGAGTGACTCGCCCATAAAAAGGCGTACACGACGCGAACCGGCGACACCTGACGGGTCTGGCTCTAGCCAATAGTCGTGAGCCGTCGCGTTGGCTGACGCAAGCGTGGCAATCAAGCCGAGGCCAATGAACAACGAACGCAATCGCGGGCCAGCTTAGCCCAATCGTTCGTCGGCTCGAGGGAACAAACTTTTTGGGGCCTACTCGGCCGCGAAAGGAGGCATAATCCCGCTCCAATTTAAGGAGCTCACGATGAACCTCTACGAAGCGACCGTTCCACAGCTCACCAAGATGCTCAAGAATCTTGACCTTTGGCTCACCAAAGCCGAAGCCCACGCGAAGGCCAAAGCGTTCGACGTGAACACGCTGCTCACCGCCCGTCTTGCGCCCGATCAGTATCCGCTCGTAAAGCAAATTCAAGGCACCTGCGACGCCGCAAAGTTCACGGCCTTTCGCCTGAGCGGGAAAGAGGCACCTGCCCACCCCGACACGGAACAGACCATCGAGGAGCTCCACGCGCGCATCGGAAAGTGTGTTGACTATCTCAATACGCTCACGCCAGGCGATTTCGAGACTGCGGGTACGCGCTGGGTCACGTTGCCGTTCATGCCTGGCAAGAAGATCATTGGCCAAAACTACGCGGTCGAAATCGCCCTTCCGAACTTCTACTTTCACCTGACAACGGCTTACGCAATCCTCCGCCACAATGGCGTGGATGTTGGCAAGACCGACTACATCGGCTCGGTTTCCGTTCTCGACGCGTGACCTACCCTGTATCGCTTCGTGCCATTCTAACGAAGCGTCGGTGGTGTTCTATTTCAGGCGCTCCCGCTCTTCGTCAAGTAACTGAACTTTCCGCGACAAGCCCCAACGATAGCCACTCGGCTCTCCCGTTTTTCGCACCGCTCGGTGACATGGAACGACGACGGCGAGCCGGTTGGCTGCACATGCACTCGCAACCGCCCGAACAGCTGCGGGCTTGCCCACGGCCTGCGCGAGCTCGGCATACGATCGCGTTTCGCCGCGAGGGATTGCTTGCAGCGCTGTCCAAACTCGCAGTTGCAAATCGGTGCCACGCAAATCGATCGCAAACGTTGACGCGCGGCCCTCAACACAAAGGGCGACCCTTGCGACCTCTTCACGTATCGATGCGTCGCGCTTGATATCGGCCGCGAAGAACTCACGCTTCAACTCCGCCTCGACGGCTGCAACGTCATCGCCGAGAAGGACTGCGCAAATGCCGCGATCGGTGACGGCCACGAGCACACGTCCGAGCCTGGATGCGGCAGTCGCGTATCGAATTTCTACACCTTTGCCTCCTCGCTTGTACCGTCCTGGCGACATGCCAAACGATGCATTCGCGTTTTCATCGAGCGCGCGCGACGAACCGAACCCCGCATCGTAGAGCGCAGAACTTACGGACTCGCTTGTCGACATACGCTTGAAACGCTCAAGTCGGCGAGCCTTTGCGTACGCCATCGGCGAGAGGCCAACACGCGCAGTGAATACGCGCTGCAAGTGCGACGCACTCAGTCCAACGCGTGTCGCAAGAACACTCAGCGTGACGCGATCTTCGAGGTGACCATCGATGAATATGCGCGCTGCGTCGACGCAAACGTCAACGGTCGGAACCGATTTTGGCTTGCAGCGATGACACGCACGATACCCACCACGCTCTGCCTCTTCTGTTGTCGCAAATAGCGTTACATTTTCTCGCCGAGGACGCCTCGAGGGGCACGACGGGCGACAATAGATTCCAGTGCTCGCGACGGCGTACACAAATGCACCGTCGTACTGCCCGTTGCGATTTGCGACAGCTCGCCATGCTGTTTCTGGGTCGAAGTGATTTTCTTTGCGTGCCGACATGAGAGAACTGTCATCGCGACCAAAGCGGAAGGCCATCCGATTCTTGTGATTGAAGTACGCGCAGAAGTCGTACCATCGCGCGCATGCCAAATTTGCTGCGGCTAACGGGGCTTTGGTCAACTCTCGGAACGGCTCTTCTGTGTTCGTGCACTCCAGTAAGGCCGCCCGCCGCTGCGCCAAAAACTCACGCACAGCAAGTGCCGTCGGAGGTGCCCCGTTGCGAGGCTGCTGAAACGAGCAAGCACTTCGGCACCTAGCAACCTACCGCCGCCGACATTCTTGTCGCCGTCCTTGCCTTGCCAGAGATTTGCCTCCCAAAGAGCTCTCGTCGAAGCGCCGTTGCGAATTGTCAGAGCAAACTCGGGCAAGCCCTTGTAACGCTCACGATGCCCATCAAGTCCGACGAAGGGCCAGCAGAGTGCACCGAAACCTACGCTCCAGCAGAATGGAACGAACGCCATTTTATTGTCGCGAGCGCCTTCTACCAATACGGCGCGAAATTCTCGGGCACCGTGGTGGCTGCTGAGCTCAGTCAAAATGGCGCATCGCAAGTCATCGACAACCAAGGCCTGATCGAATCGTGCGACGGCAAGACAACGCCCAAACGTGCACCAGCCGGCTGGTCGTCAATGCCATCCGACCTTCAAACTTTTATCTGCAGCTGGCAATAGGGACCGTTTAGACGGTCCCCCAAGCCGCGGCACTCCGCCTCGCTGCCGCCAAGTGCAGCGCCGTCGGTTCAACTCATTGAGCGACGCACTGACCGCTAGAGCACTTTGCAGTCTTGGTCATACAAGGATCGGCAAAGCAACGAACGCCAGGTCCAGAACACGCAGGAACACTTTCGCTTGGAGAGAGCGCGAGGCAGTTGCAACCCGTGCAGTAGTCCGCTTCGAGTCGGCAGTCGCTATCGGTGGTGCATTCGCTCGCGGCAGCATTTGGAACGCACGATGCAACATGCTTCTTCACTACGCAGTGCGTGCCGGCCATGCAGCGAACGGTCGAGCAGCTCGAACGAAGTGCTTCTTCAGAAGAGGTTACCTCTTCATCGCTCGATGGCTCAGTCGCCGCGGTGCCTGCCGATGCGCACGCAAACAAACCGAAAGCCACGAAACCCGCCGCAACAAACGAAACTGATGATCGAATAGTCATGTGCTCTGCCCTCAAAAAGACGAATATGCCGCTCCCACGTTCCGCGTTGCTGGGCTTAGCTCATTGATGCTGTAGGTCAAGGTGCGCCGCATACGTTCGTGAAACTCATCCGTAAATAAATCGGACGATAGTCCCATCGATCGTCGCATTTGTTGCGCTTTGCACAAATACAAATGCGTCATCTAGTGACAATATTGCGAGCATCGCACATCGTGCCATATGGGCGCGCAATCTGGTCGCAAGTAAGTCCGGGTTGAACTACGACCCGCCACGCAAACTGCGGGTTTTCGCAGAAATTTCAAGAGAGGTACGTCAATGGGGAAACTCGCTGTCCGCCAATGGGTTGCATTGCCTGCGATGCTCGTCGCCTTCGGAGCTTGTAGCTCTGGCGAGGTTGCGTCGGACGACAGTCAAGAGGAAGATCTCACGAGCCTTACCGCGCGGGCGCGAACGCTCAAGTTCGAGGGGTACGTCTACGTCGAAAAGTACGCGTCCGAGTGGTCGATCCTCAACACCATCCGAAAGCAAACACAATCGGCGTTCGGTGCGCTTCGCACGTCCGACGTTGGTGTCAATGATCGTGAGCTTGCCACCATCGATCCTGCGACGTTCGTGAAGACGACCGTCAAGGTGATTGACCCAAACAATTCGTCGTCATCGAAAGAGATGATCAAGGTCAAGTACACGTACACATCGACCTCGGTTGTTCCGAAGTCGATGTCCCGTCGTAGCAGCCTGTCGCTCGGCGTCTTGTCGAGCAGCTATTCATCGCAGACAAGCCGCATCCTCAAGGAGTGCACCGCGAACGATTCTGAGGCGAGAGAGTTTCAGAGCAGCATCTGGTACGTGTTCGACCCTTCGCTCTCGCAATGCAAGACCGCGATGAAGGCCGAGCAGAGCACGATCGACGCGGATCGCGCGCGCATTGGCTCGGCGACGAACACGGTTCCATCCTCCGAAGTTTCGCGCCTCTACCTTCCACTGACGATGGCATTCTCGAGCGCCTCAACCAACAGCGGAACGAGCTACCCGGAATACGATCGCCTCTACGCAGGCGGCGTTCAGAAAGACAAAATTGTCATCAGCTCAGTCAACGGCATGATGGCGGATTGGGCCGCGGGCGAGAAGCACGACACGATCGACGACAGCGGATACAAAATGTGGTTCAAGGGCCTGCGCGAAATCTTCAAGGCACGCCCGGGCTTCAAGTACGTAAAGGCTGATCCGGCGATCGACATCAGCAGTT
>JAHFDZ010000420.1 GCA_023248745.1 Myxococcales bacterium
GGGAGGAAGACCGCCAATGTCAGCGCCTGAGCTCGCACGAATCTTGACGAGATTCTCACGCCAATCGTACGTGATTCGGCCCTTATCGGCATCGAGAGAAATTGTCGATCCGCCGAACGCGGATGAGTCAGCGTGCGTCTTGTTGTTCGTGTACGCGAGGTCTTGTCCGACAAGCACGACGGGCGAACATCCCATCTGCTGCGCGAGCGAGAACGCGCACGTCGACACGCTTCCGCCGACGAAGCACGTTGGGACGTTGAGGAACTCTCCGATGCAATGAACGGCCAACATGTTTTCGTGAAAGGGCATCACAGGCCCCGGATAGGTCGCGGACGCTTCGGGGTGCGACGTGATGGCAACCGCGAGGATGCTTTTGTCGGAGTACGACAGGCTGCAGAGCACGTTCGTGAGGTTCATCGCTTCGAGGTACACGACGAACTGCGGAACGACGCCAAGCCGATCGAGGGATTTGCCCGCCGCATCGACCACAAAGACGATGCCTTTCTGAGCGGCCTCTTTGAGCAGATGAACGTTCTTATCGAGTGAGGGCCCGGCTCCAATGATGAACGCTGGAACGCTCTCGTATTTCTTCGCCAGCGCAAGCGCGGGGCTGTACCGCGTTGCGAGAGCAACGTTTTGAAGGGCGTGCGTGATCCACTCTGGATATCGCGCGCGTCGCGTGTTTTCGATCATCTGTGTGTCTTCGACGGTCGACTGGATGGCTTGGCGCGCCGTTTGGAGCTCCTCGGGAAACAGCTCGGCGTAGCCAGGAGTGACGATGAACTGTGAGTGCTGCACGTCGCCTGCGAGCACCGGCCAGGTGGCTTCGAGTTCGATCATGTTCGCGACGATGTAAAGGCCCGAAAGATCGCACGGGCCCTGCTGCAAGTAGGTTCGAAGTAGGCCGGGAGAAGGATCGAACACGATGATGGGCGATTGGACGCGATCGCGAAGCGCGCGCAAAACATGGCCCACACCGAGGCCGAACACCAGAACCACCGTGCTCGGCCCTTGCGTGATCGCGCCGAGCAAACGGGACGTATCGGCATACGTTGGCGGAACGCCAATGACGCCTTCTTGAAGCTTAATTGCAGGATTTCCGTCAGCTAACTTGACTATTTCACCCAGCGGCTCGGCTTCTCGGATTGCGATGCGGAGCCGATCGCTCATCATGAGGACGCGAATGTTCGCTTCGAGATGATCGGCAGCCTTCATCTACGAGGTCCGCGGCGAACAATGTTCCAGACCGCGGGTTGGCCCGGTTGTTCGATCGCGGGCACTGCGCCTTGCGGCTCGGATTCAATGGTGACGGATGGTTGCGCAGCTTCAGGTGTTCGGGCTGCATCGCGGAGCGCCGCCCTTTGCTGATCGAGCACGGTACGCGGTGCGACAAAGTTTGGGGCATTTTGGCGCGGAGCTTCGGGCTCGCCATCGGTTTCGCCTGAGAGCGCAGCGTTCAACGTCGCTTCTTCGTCGAAGACCGCTTCCATCGCTTCTCGATTTTGGCGTGCCACGTCGTCCCATACTTCGCCGCGCATGATCACCACGCCGCGCGGAACTTTGACGCCAATTTTGACGGTGCTGCGCGTGATCTTGTGAACGATGACTTCGATATTTTGGTCGATGATAATGCGTTCGCCAACGTGGCGGGTCAGTAGCAGCATGGGCGCCTCAGCCGTTACATGATGCACCGAACGTGCCGCCGGTGCGGAAAAAAAGCGTGCGTTTACTGCAGCTTGTTGCTTGCGAGGATGCTGAGAATGTTGCGCGTCACCGTGATCGATTGATCGAGGGCACGTTGGGTGTTGGAGAACGCCGTGTAGGCTTCGGATGGATCGACGTCGACAATGTCGGCGCGCGCCTGAGAAAGCGTGAGGTCAGATGAGACATGGCCCTCTTCGGCGACGTCAAGTCGGCTGAGAATGAGGCCTGCATCGGATCGGGCCGCGGAGAGCTGTGTGTGTCCGGCTTCGATTGTAAGAATCGTGGCGGCGACGGCGTCTGAGTTGTTGGTATTGAGCGCCGTTTCGAGTGCTGTGAGATCGGTGTAGATGTCGCGGCCGCCAGCCACCGTAAAGGCCTTTGCGCCGCTCACGTTGACAGCAACGGTCACACCGGATGCGATTTCAACGTTGCGTCCGTTGGCGTTGCCGATGAAGGCGCCGGCGGGCGTAAACGGTGCCACGCCGCTTGCCGTGCCCGCGAATAGATAACCATTGGAGCCTTTGAGATTTCCGACGCTGAGGATTTGCGCCTTGAGCTGCGCCACTTCTTTGGCCATGTCGGTGCGCGATTGAGCCGTGGTTGTAGCGTTCGATCCGAGCAGAGCGATTTCTTGTGCACGTTTGAGGACGTCTTGCGCGCCCGAGATGGCCGACTCTGCGACGGCGGCGTCTTCGCGCGCTGAACTGATTGCGCTCTTGTATGCGGTTGAGCGATCGAGCCCTGCCTGGACGCGTGCGAGGCGTGCGGCGCCGACGGGATCGTCGGACGGTGAGTTGATGCGCGCTCCACTCGAGGCCCTGCGCGCGTTGGCCGTCAACTCATTGCGCAAGTGTGCGTTCGAGCGCGTGAGGTAACCAATCGTCATGTTGTCGGAAATGCGCATTGCCATGAGTTAGCCTCAAATGTCGCGGATCAAGCCTTCGATCAGTGAGTCCACTGTCTGAAGCAACTTTGAGGCCGCTTCGTAGGCTCGTTGATAGCGAGAGAGCGAAACCATCTCTTCATCCATCGAAACGCCGCGCGCGCTCTCGCGTAGCGTCTTGGTTTGTTCGGTCATTGCACCGCGCGTTGAGGCTTCGCGATCGGCGGCCTGTTTGCGCATACCCACGTCGCCAACCAAGTCGCCGTAACCTTCTGCCGGCGTGCGTGTTGCGCCGTTGATCACCTTTTTGTCGGAGATCTTGAAGAGCTCGATTGCGTTGTCGGAACCACCAGGGAGGGTGCCTGCGCTCGAAGCGGCAGCGACCCGATCGGGTTGACCGATCATCGCGGGATCGACTGCGAACGTACCTGCGGTGCCCGTCGGCGCGACTTGAAAGAGATTGCGCGCAGTGACGCCGTCGAGGCCGAAACCCGCTGCGTGCTGCGTGTTCATGGCGGTGCCGAGATCGAGCGCAAGTTGGTTGAGTCCGCCGAGTGCGGCTGCGACGTCTGTGTCACGCGCTTGACGAAGACCAGCAAGCGTTCCGCCGGTGACGAAGTTTGTGATGTTCATCGAGACAGTGCCGCTTTGAAGCGTGTACTGGATGTTGCCGGCGACGTCTGCGACTGCCGCGAGGCTGGCTGAGCTGCTTGCCTCGACAAGTGTGGCGCCACCGCCGCGAACGACGAATCGACCTGAGTTGTCCGTGAACGTCTCGACGTTAACGTAGCCGGATAGGTCTTCGATAAGTCGGTCGCGTTGGTCCTGCAGATCAGCGCCGTCGCCACCTGTTGCGGTGGCCGTCTGAATTTTGCCGTTCAGCACTGCCAAGTCTTTGGCGAGTGCGTTGACTTGCGCGACGCCGTCTTTCGCGCGAGTGAACAGTTCGTCGCG
>JAHFDZ010000197.1 GCA_023248745.1 Myxococcales bacterium
GCAAATGAAATATCGCCTAAGCATCGCGTGCATGGTCTGGATCGGCGCTTGCGGCACTGGCGTCACCGGTGATCCACTTTCGGTTCCGGATGGAAGCGTTCAGGCGAACCAACCGCAGCCCGATGCATCGTTCGATGCAAGTTCGCCACCCGACGCGAAGCCAATTGGGGATGCTCTCGCAGACGTCGTCGTCGTCGACGCCGGAGGCACTTGCTACGACAAGCTGACTACCCGCGGAATTGGCTACAAGAAGACAACCGCGCGCGGTGTCGTGGATGCGGTCAACGTTACCGATAAGTCTATTAACGGCGTTGGCTTCAACGCGACGACGACTTCGAATCCTCTAGGCGATCCAATTGCCTGCGAGTTTGTTCTCACGCTTTACGATTTTGCGGCTGTGCTCAAGAAGCACGGCGTAGCGAGCGTGGGCTCACTTGGATCGTACTGCTATCGATGCTGCTGCGCGTGGAGCGAAACCAACTTCTGTCGCGGCGTAAACGACACCGAGCCTGACTGCACGAAGGACGGCTATTCGAACCATTCGTGGGGCCGCGCCATCGACGTTCGATACGTCAAGTTTATTGACGGAACGTCGGCCGACATCAACACGACGACCGACTGGGTCAAGTCGACCGATGCAACGTGCGATGTGGCGATGGCGAAGCAAACCGGCATGAGCGCGAAGCTGTACAGCATCCTTTGCGAGGCAGCGTCATCGAAGATCTTCGAGAACCTCCTCACGCCGAACTACAACAGCGCGCATCGTAATCACTGGCACCTCGACACCGACAAGTCCGGACCCGTGACGAGCACGTTCGTCAAGGGCCTGAACAATGAACCGCTGATGTCACAACCAGCGCGCGTTGACGTTGGCGAACAGCCAGGTAGCTGCGGCGACGAGTAGTTCTTAGGGGTTGCCCGCATCCGGCGTAGGGAAGCAGGCATTGGTGAAGTTTGTGCTGGCGGAGGCGCAGCTTCCGTCTGGCACTTTGAAGTTGCCGTTCACGCAGGCGTAAAGAGGCACTATGCAGGCATTGAACGCGTCGTACGCCGTGCGGCAATTTGAGTCTGATGGCAATTTGTCGCGAACTTCAGCTTGGTCAGCTTCGCACTTGGCTTGCGTGGTGGTCTTGTCGCATTCGGCAAGTGCTTTGCAGTACGCGGCGTCACCTGTACCGCCGTCGCCGCCTGTGACGCTAACGGGGTTTTGCGCAGCGCACGTCGTGTAGTCCATCACCACTTTTGCGCAATTTGTGTCGCCTGCTCCTGACGTGAATATTTTCATCGTGCAGCTCGTGCCCGACGACATGCAGGTGACGTAGCTTGATACCTTCGACTTGCAGTCTGTCGGCCAGTCCTTCTCCTGCTTTGCAAGCGTGTCTTCACATTGCTTTTGGTCGCCGGTGCCCTCGCAGGCGATCTTGCTCTTGCAAACGGTGGCCGCTGATGCGCCGCCGCCACAGCCAGCGCCGCCAACGAGTGCAATGCCGGTTGCGATGATCGCTGCGCTGAGTCCTACGCGAGTCGTAAGTGTCAATTGGGTAAGTCGCACGTGTAGTTGCCTCCTGCGATGCACGTAGCCCCAAACAACGAGCAGACAATGAGTCGGGGACCAAACGTAACCGCTTAGTTCACGATATGCACAGGTCGGTGGCACGGGCAACCAAGCGTTTCGGCGCGTGCGAACAAAGAAGAGGCGAGCCTCGTGCGCGGGGCGCGTCTTTCGATACCGTGTTGGCGTGTGCGGCGAGATCGTTGAGGCGATCGAGAAGCAAGGACGAAGGTCACCTCGACACAACGAGTTTGGCCCCGTGACAAACGCGTTCGTCAAGGACCTGAACAATGACCGCTAGTGTTCACGACTTGGCGTTCGTTGATCTTGGCGATCAGCCTTGGCGTTGTGGGGGATGAGTCCCTCTAGGTTAACCCGCATCGGATTGCGTTTGAGTGCAGGCATTGAGCCACTTCTCGGCTTCAGCCGTGCAGGCCGACGATTTGAGAGTGCTGCTCTCGCAGTAGATGCTAGCGCGCACGCAGTTATTGAACGCTTCGTACGCTTCGCGGCAGCTGCCTGCGGCCTGTTTGCCACGCGCTTCAGCTTGGTCAGCTTCACACTTGGTTTGTATGGTGGTTTTCTCGCATTCGACGAGTAGCTTGCAGTACGCGGCATCGCTTGTCGCCGCGCTGCCGCCCGTGACGCTAACGGGGTTTTGCGTGGCGCAAGTGGTGTATTCGCGCACTACCTGGGCGCAGTTCATATCGCCTGCGGGTGAAGCGAGTATTTTCATCGTGCAGCTCGTGCCCGATGACATGCACGTAACGTAGCTAGATACTCTCGACTTGCAGTCCGTTGGCCAGTCTTTCTCCTGCTTCGCAACAGTGTCTTCGCATTGCTTTTGGTCGCCGACGCCTTCGCAGCCGATCTTGTTCTTGCAGTAGGTCGCCGTCGATGCACCGCTACTGCAGCCAGCGCCTGCCGCGAGTGCAATCCCCGTTGCGATGATCGCCACGCTGAGTCCAACGCGCGCCGTGAGTGTTAGTTGAGTGAGTTGCATATGTATGTCCTCATGTGGAGCACACTGGATCGCAGACAGAGAGCGACCAATGACCTGAGGAAACCTCGGGTTAGTTTTTCTTAATGCGCGCCGATGGGCTCAGCCGCTGGCGCTGATAAGTAAAGCGTGTTGACATATGCGCCCGCGAACTAGAGCGAACAAAATGAAAAACGCGGCTCGCATTGACGAAGCCGCGTCGTATTGTTTGAAGGGCGCTGCGATTACTTCGCGACGACTTCCTTCTTTGCGTTCTTTGCACGCCAAGCGGCGAGCTTCTTGGTTCGGCGAATTTTTTGCTTGCGGCGAACGCCGGGATCTTGCGGGGTGCTCATGACGCGCGAACCTAGCACTCTCTGCGGCCATCGCGAAAGAGAAGAGCGCTAACCTATTGAAATAGCTAAACAATATGACGCGCCTTATCCCATCTGTCCGCGCTTCGGCGCGCCCATTTGCGACGACGGAGTCTCCTCGTCGAGCTGACTAACCCAGTCCTTAAGGCGAGCCGCGGCCTGCCCTTTCCATCCGAGCGTTGCCATGCGCGCGAGCAATTGTGGCGTGTGATCGCCCGTTCGGTTCGTGTCTCCAAAACATAACCGTGCGCGATCAATTTCGGTTGCCGCGTCCGCGTTGCGACCTTCGCCGTACGCAAGCCAAGCAGCGGCCAGATGACGGTGCTGACGCGGCTCTGCGTCGTCGAGCTCAATCTCGAGACTCGCTTGAACCAAAGTTGCTGCGTTGGATGAATCTTCAGCCAGAGCAACATGGGCAAGCAGCACCGTCGATTCGCACCGACCCCATGGATCGTGAAGGCGTTCGTAGATGCGCAAGGCGACCTGAGCGTGCGCACGTGCTGCTTCGAAGTCGTCGCTGTCGAATGCGATCATCGAAAGCAGGCGCTCGCAGCCGGCTTCTCCGCGCGGATTTTGCAGTTCGCGAAAAGCTGTGCGTGCGCTGAGGGCCCGCGTGCGTGCTCGTGCAAAATCGAGCGCGCGGTGATCGGTATGGGCGAGCGCAATGTCGCATTGTGAAATGCCCAGTCGATAGCCGATGGCATCGAACTCGCCACGCGCGCCGAGAAGCAGTTCGCGCCCGCGTGGAGAGCGCCCAAGCGACAGCTCGATCAGTGCTAGTAAGATGAAGCACTGCGCGCGACCCAACGCATCGCCCACCCTCGTGCAGCGATCAACGGCGTCCTTCAAAAAATCGCGCGCACTTACGTGATCACCGAGGAGATAATCGATCTCGCCGAGTACAATTTCAGATTGTGCTTGCCCGCGTTCGTCTCCGAGCTTCTTGAAGCGCGCGTGTGCGAGTTGCAATTGCGATCGCGCTACGCCAAGCGTGCCTAAATCGGACGCGATGTGACCGAGGAGCCTGAGCGCATGTGCTTCTCGCGCATCGTCGCCAACACCCGCAAATGCGGCGCGTGCCGATTCTGCTTGGTCGCGCGCTTCTTCGAGGCGTCCGATGTGTCGCAACGCTTCGGAGCGCCACAATGAGTACTCTGCGGCGGCTGTTCCTGTGACGCGGCCTTTGAGCATTTCGAGATCACGAAGCGTTGCCGCTGTATCGCGCCCGCGAGCCCATGAAGCGCGAATGAACTCGAACATGAGTCGCGCAGCGGGTTCGTCGTCCCCCGCTTTGAGAAAATTGGTCACGCGATGCTTCATGATACGACGCGACCAAACGGCTGGGTGCTTTGACAGTGCCGTTGCAGCAAGGCGATAGATCGCGGGTGCGTCGTTGCGTTCGTTCAAGCGCTCGAGCAAGTGCTCTTGCAAAAGTGCGTGCGGCCAACGGAACTGATCGTGCTGTGCCGCCAATAGAATTTGCGATCGCGTGAGTGCGATAAGCGCGTCGTTGACCTCCATGCCAAGCGACGCAATGAGTGCACGAAGAACCTCGCCACGAACGTCGTCGCCGAGGGCCGCTGTTGCGTAGGCAGCAAGCCGCAGGTCGATCGGGATGCCGCGAATGCGCTCGTCCCAAAGCTCGGCTGTCGTGATGGCGCGTCCCTGGAGTGCGTCGGCTGGAACGCGATATCGACCGTCTTCGAGCTTGAGGTAACCACCGCCGGCCCACGCATGTAGCAGTTGCAAGGCGAACAGTGGATTGCCTCGTGTTTGATCGACCGCTCGCCGCACAGCATCGTCTGCAAGTGGCAACGTCGATCGAAGCAGCATCTCGGTCTCTTCGTTGCCGAGCGGTTCGAGATCCATCACCGTCCCCGACCATTCGTTGCGCAATGTCTCCATGCGCAGCGAGGCATCGAGGTCTGTTGAGAGAGTTTCGCTCCGCGCGGTAATCAACAAGAGCATCGGCACTTCGGGTGCAGAGAGTCGCAATCGAGAGATCATTTCGAAGGTGTTCTGCGACGCAAGATGCAGATCATCAAGCCACAGAAGTACCGGCCGATCTTTGGTTAGCCGTTGCATGAGGCGCCTGACGACGACCCAACGAAGCTCTGGACGATCGAGAACGAAGCGTTTGCCAGTCGGACCGATTGCCTGCGACTCGCCCGATGAGCTTGGGCGCAACCATTCAGCGGTTGCTGCAACCCACGTGAGCGCCTCGTCGTCGTCTTTTGTGACTTCCCAACGACTCATTAAGGTTTGCTCAACCATGATGCGGTCTGCGCTCTCGAGCCCGTAGTACGTGCTGATTGCTCCAGTTACGCCGTCGAGCGGTGTTGGGATGCGACCGTATCGTGCTCGCAGGGGAAGCATCTTGCCGGTCTCGTGAACGTGCTCGCAGAGCCACTCTGCAAGGCGGCTCTTTCCGACACCTGCTTCGCCGGTCATGACGACCATCGTTTGTTTAGTGCGAGAGGCAATGATGTCGTCGAGCATTCGCAAAAGTTCAGCACGCTCGTGTTGGCGAGCCACGAGTGGTGCCGCACGCAAGGATAGCAAACCGGGCGCGAGCGCTTTGACTCGCTCGGTGCTCACGCTGCGCGTCGTCACCAAGTCTTCGAGTGGCTTTGCGCCAGCAGGACGCACAGCCGCCCACGCACGGCGCGCGTCAGCTGCGAATTCGTAACGTGCCCAGGGCTTTTTCTCGAGCAGTCGCAAAATGTAAGCGCCAACCTCTGCGGGGATTCCCTCGGCGAGCTTTGGGAGCGGGACGGGCGATCGCTTGTGCGCGCGCAATACTTCTTGTGCAGTTCCCTCGAACACCTCTTTGCCGGAGAGCACGCGATACATGATGCATCCGAGCGCGTAGAAATCCGTTGGCGCGCCAACGAAGGGTGCGAGTTTTCGAATCTGTTCGGGCGCGACCCAACCCACCGTGCCAGCGCCAGCGTGCTGCGCGACTTCGGGTGCTTGCGTTCCGTCGAGCCGAGGGTCGTGGCGGTATTGTCGAAGCCACGCAAGTCCGAGATCAAGCACGTATGCGCGAGGTCCCGATGGGTTTGACATGTCGAGCATCACGTTCGAAGGCTTCAGGTCTCCGTGAATGATGCCGCGGGCGTGTGCGTGTCCGAGTCCCGCGAGCACTTGATCGACCATCATCCAAATGACGGGCCATGCCATTTGGGTTGTGTGCATCCACTCGTGAATGCTGCGGCCAGGAAGCAGATCCATCACGAGATACGGCGAGTTGTCGGGAAGCATGCCGAAGTCGCGTGCGCGCACAATCGCCGGATGATCAAGCGTTGCGACCGCTCGGGCTTCTTGGTGAAACCACCAATATTCTTCCGGTCGATGCGGAGCGCCGTCGGGATGTTTGAGTCGCTTAAGTGCAACGCGATCGCCGGTCACGAGATCGCGGCACAGGTAGACCATGCCCATGCCACCCTTGCCGAGTTCGCGCAGCACTTCGTAGCGCTCCACGAGCACGTGGCCAATTTCGGATGGTGGGGGCGTGCTGGGCGAAGCCATCGCTTCGAAAGAGTAGCGAACTTTCAGTCAATGGAACTTCAAAGTCGCGCAGCTTGCGCTTTAGTTCGTGAAGGCGCTTGTTAGGCTTCTTTGCCGCGCTTCTTTGGCATCGTGTTGAAGACCAGATCCCAAAGTGGCGAAGAGACGCCAAAGCCGCCTTCAGAATCGGCGTGATGATGAATCATGTGGTGCTTGCGCAAGTACTTTCCGATGCGCGTCGTTGGCCGAAAGTGATGCACGTAGTAGTGCGTCCCATCGTACGCTAAGTAGCCAAGCGCGAAGCCGGCGAAGAACGGATGCGCCGCGGCGTGCCCCATTGCGAGGGCGAACAAGCCGTAGAAGATGGCGGCAAGCGGCACGCTCGTGGGAAGTGGCATCACGAGACGATCTTTGTCGTTTGGAAAATCGTGATGAACGCCGTGAAGCAGAAAGTGAATGCGCTTTCCGGTTTTCGTCTCGTTGGTCCAATGAAAGATCCAGCGATGGAGCACATATTCAGCCAGCGTCCATGTGAGCGTTCCGATCGCGACGTAACCGGCGATCGAAAAAAATGGCAATGCGTAGTGCGCCCGACTTCGAAAGAGCGCCCATGCGATCACCGGAAGCCACGCGACGAAAATTGTCGCAGGATGAATGCGAGAGAACCACTCGATCAGATCGCTGTTGAACATGCGCGTCGAGTTCGTTCCCTCGATCGGCTCCCCTGGCATCGTTTTCGTGGTCATCACATGGGCCTCCGTCGAGCGAGACGCTAAAGCGCGCGCGTCGAGTGAGCAATTGTAGGGTCGTGTGAAAAGTCGTTCGCGCGCATTCAATTTCCCACAATTTCTTGTGGTGGTTTCACCGAAAAAGCGAGCGGTCAAAGTTACATATAGGAACAGATGACTGCCCTAGCACAAGATTGTCGCACAGACGAAATCAGTGTTCCGATCGAAGCACACTTGACTCGGAGACGAAAGTTGAAGAGTACAGACAACTCCCATGGCCGACCACGAAAGGTTCGCTCGCGTCTCTACTGTGCTCTCACGCAGTTTTGGTCGCATCAGTCGTGATGCTGCGCGCGCGGGTGACGTTACTCCTCAACAAGCCGAAACCTTGCTGGTCATCGCAGAGCGAGGCGCGATGTCGACCTCGGCGATTGCGCAGGTTCTCGGTATTGATCCCTCAACCGCGAGCCGCAACCTTGCTGGCTTAGAGAACCCAAGCGATCGCGATCGCAAAGGAGGTTTCATCACGCGGAAGAAAGACACCGAAGACGGTCGTCAGACCGATATCCGTCTTACGCCTCGGGGACGTAGAACCGTCGATGCGATCACAGAGAGCAACGAAAAGTTGTTCGGAGCTGTGCTTGAGCGTTTGCCGAAGAACGATCGCGCAAAGTTCTTTGACGTCCTTGATCAGGTTGCGAAGGCACTTGGTGGCTGAGACGCTATCAAAATTGCGGTTTGAGGTAGAACGTAGGTTGGCGCTGCGGTTGTTTAGTTCGCCGCTCGCGTGTCAACTCCTCGCCGGCTGGCGAGCCAATCCGGTGGATGGTCGTCGCGTGAGTTCTGATCTCGCGGCGATGCTCCGAATGGCCGAGCTGCAAGGCATGGCACAAATTTCGACGCTGACGCCGGAACAGGCGCGCCTCGATGTTGCGCGGTCCGTTGCTCTTTGTTCTGAGGAGCAGCCGCGCGATGTCGACGTGCACACGGTGTTCTTTGACGGCCCTGCATCGAAGCTGCGCGTAAAGGTTTATGTTCCTCGTGGCATCGGTCCGCAAGCACCTGCTGTGCTCTATGTTCACGGCGGTGGATGGGTGACCGGCGATGTGGACGTGTACGACGTGTCTTCGGGTCATCTGGCGTCGTCTTCTCGTTCAATCGTCTTCTCTCTTGACTATCGCCTTGCACCAGAACACCAGTTCCCGTCGCAACCCGATGATTGTCTAGCGGCTTGGCGTTGGCTCGAATCTCAGACGAAGTCGTTTGACTTCGATCCCGCTCGCGTTGCGATCGCGGGTGACAGTGCGGGCGGTAGCCTCTCGGCGCTTCTCGCGCAGGAGTGCGCGCGTGACGCGTTTCGACCTGCGCTGCAGATGCTTATCTATCCAAGCCTTGATGCAACCTTCGCACATCGCTCGCACGAAACGCTACGCGAAGGCTTCTTCCTCACGCGCGATTCGATCGACTGGTACCTCGCTCAATACGCAGGCCCCAATCCCGATCGGCGTCACCCTCGATTGTCGCCGCTCCTCGCACCCGATCCGATGCCGAACGTTCCGGCACTTATCTTCGCTGCAGGTCTCGATCCGCTGCGTGACGAAGCCGAGGCCTATGCGGCGCGGCTGCGAGCTGCGGGCACTCCGGTTTACTACGAGGAGTTCAGCGACATGGTGCATGGCTTTGCGCTCATGTCGGGAGTGGCGCCCGCAGCACGCCGCGCAACTCAACGTATGCGCACGATACTGGCCGAAGTCTTCCGTGCTTCGGACATCGCAGCCGCTGTTTCAGCGCTGACATAATCGATCGATAGCGGTTACTTTTTGGGGAAAGGTAATCCAAGCTGTGACATTTTGGACGGATCGAGTGCTTTTGATTCTTCAACGCTGAGCGCGGCCTGCTCGCGTGCCAGGTCAGTTTCGACGAGCGCTTGATTGTCGAACGCAAACGAAAGCGCGTCGAACACGCGTGCGGGTCCTAGCGTCGGGTAGCGCTTGAGGATCACTTCCACGCTCGATCCCTTGCGGAACCATGACCAAAGCCTGCGAACTGGAACGCGCGAGCCACGAATAAACGGGCTCCCATGAACGAGTTCAATGTGAGGGTGGGCAACGACGACAGGTGGAAGCGGCTCCGCCATTTCAGACCGAGCTTCTTCCACCTTTCGTCGTAGGGCAATATTGCGCGCGTCTCTCTCCCAGATTCACGCGCCGAGGGTTGCCTAGGTCCCCGTCTTGTCGTCGTCGCGGGTGCGACGTTTTGCGTGGGTGGCCATCCCACCTTTGCGACCAGCATTGCGCGCTTCGTCGCTTGTAAACTCGTGTGCGGTTCCGGCTGCGTGTGCTGCTTTGCCGCCTTTGCGGGCGATTTCGCTCACGAGATTGCGATCCATGGCCGCAAATCCGCGGGGCCGTCGCGGCCTTGGCTCGCTCGCGGGAGCTGCTGGGGCAGCGGCCTGTGTGTGTTCAACGCTCGATTCAGCTGTCTTGCTCATGCGGTGCCTCTCTGACTGAGCAGAACGACGGGCGGGTCGGAAGGTTGAGTTTTTATTTTGTGCGAGGGGGGAGGAAGCCTTCCCCCCTCGCGCTCCCCCAGCGGGGACGCGTGATCGCTCGCTTCGCTGGGCGTGCGTTACAATTTCTGCGCCCCTCCCGGGGTGAGGGCGCAGAAATTGTTCGCTTTGGGCGGCGCTCGTTGCTCGTTGGTAGGCAGGTGCTGGGGCTCTGGGGGCTGGGTTCGGCTTCGCCGGGCGTGCGTTACAATATTTGCGCCCCACCCCTGGTGAGGGCGCAGGAATTGTTCGCTTTGCGGGAGTTTCGTTGCGCGCTGGGTGCTGGAAAGGCGGGTTATGCGGAAAGGTATCGCTTGAGGGGGCTTTCTCTTTACGATGCTCCACATGAAACTCGCGATGATTGGGCTCGGGCGCATGGGCGGCAATATGGCGCGCCGATTGTTACGAAACGGACACAGCGTGGTCGTCTACGATCGCGACCAGGAGGCGGTAGCGGCCCTCGTGAAAGAGGGAGCGATAGGTTCGACGTCCCTTGAAGATGTCGTCAGTAAACTTGACGGTACGCGCATCTGTTGGACGATGCTTCCGGGCGGCGTTCCTTTTACGACGACGATCGAAACGCTTATGGCGAAACTCTCGCCTGGCGACATCGTCGTTGACGGCGGGAACAGCAACTTCCGAGAGTCGATGCAATGGTCCGCACGACTTGCGGAAAAGAAACTGCGTTGGATTGATTCTGGAACGTCCGGCGGTGTGTGGGGACTCGAGAACGGGTACTGCCTCATGCTTGGCGGCGACAAGAGCGCTTACGATCATATCGAGCCAATCATCGCTGCGCTCGCACCGAAGGGAGGCTACGGTCACTTCGGAAAAGCGGGTGCGGGGCACTTTGCGAAGATGGTGCACAACGGCATGGAGTACGCGCTCATGCAGTCTTACGCAGAAGGCTTCGAACTCCTTCAGGCGAGCGAGTTTGACTTCGACTTGCACAAACTTGCAAAGCTGTGGAATCAGGGTGCGGTCGTTCGCTCCTGGCTGCTAGAGCTCGCCGAACGTGCGCTCGAAAAGAATCCTTCGCTCGAGGGGCTGAAGGCATGGGTTGATGACAACGGCATGGGTCGCTGGACGGTGCAAGAGGCGATCATTCACGCCGTGCCTGTGCCTGCGATTGCAGCTTCACTCTTCGCGCGTTTCTCGTCCCGAATGGACAACTCGTTCGCGCTCCGAATGCTCGCGGCACTGCGCAACGAGTTCGGTGGGCACGCGATCAAGAAGGGCTAACCACGAATGAGCACCTTGAGCGTTTGGGGCGAGCTTGTCGCGTGTAAGGACGCGATGGAAATCGCAGACGTTGCGGCCAAGCGTATTGCGGCCGCTATCGAAGCGAAGCTGCGCACACAGCCACTTGTGAGCGTCGCCCTAAGCGGAGGCACAACACCTCGTGAAACGTATGCGCGCCTTGCGCTCGCGAAGCACGTCGATTGGTCCAAGGTGCTTTTCTTCTGGGTCGACGAGCGCGCGGTGCCGCCGAGCGATTCACGAAGCAACTACCACATGGTGGATGAAGCGATGCTTCAGAAGATCCCGGTGAACCGCAATAACGTTGCGCGCATGCAAGCGGACCTGAGCGACCTAAAAGGCGCAGCCGAAAGTTACGAATCGCTCTTGCGTGCGCGTGTTGCGATGGGCCCCAACAATGTTCCGCAACTTGACATTCTCACGTTGGGTGTTGGTGCGGACGGCCACACGGCATCCTTGTTTCCGCACGACGTTGCGTTGCGAGAACACCAAGCACTTGTGACCGCAGTAGCGCCTGCTCCAGGACGAGAGGCACGCCTCTCGCTCACCTTCCCCGTGCTGCTCAACGCTTCAAACGTGTTCGTGGTTGCTTCGGGGTCCGAGAAAAGCAAGCCGCTAGAACGTGCGTGGGCCGCGTATGGAGACGAGAACGAAACGCCGCTGCGTTCACTTCGAAACGCAACAGGCTCAACGACGTGGATTATCGATCGCGCAGCGGGTGGGCTTACCCGCTAAAATCGACGCGCCGAAAGCCGTGCTTGTCGACGAGTTC
>JAHFDZ010000421.1 GCA_023248745.1 Myxococcales bacterium
ACGCCCCGACGGGTGGCACTCCATCGTGCGCTGACGTTTCCAGCCCGTGAGTCAAAGCGTCTTTGTGAAGAGGTCACGAGGAGCACGCACGAAGCCGGCGCGTCGATAGGTGTTTATCGCGACGACGTTCTCGGGTCTCACGCAGAGGTGCATCGCGTTTGCACCATTGTCGCGCGCGTTCCGTTCAACTGCATCGAGGAGTTGCTTGCCGAACCCACGCCCGCGGACTGCTGGCGATAAATAGAACTCCGTTAGGTACGAATCGCGTCCACCAAATTCGAGGTCGAAGCCGTAGGTGAGGATCGCGTAGCCACACAATCGACCTTCATGTTCCGCAATGAGTACGAAGCCGAGCGTTGCGTCTTGCAGCAGAGTGCCGAGTCCCGAGACGCAACCGGGGTTCCATTGGATCTCATCCTCTCGACTAAAAGCTTCGAGTGCAGGCAAGAGGAGGTCTGCGTCGCTGCGCGTTGCAATGCGCGTATTCACGTTGTCGCTCTTTAGCGAGATGAGGAAAGCGCGCAAGCAATTGCAGAAGCAACCGACCTCCAGTATCTCCGCTCCATGGCCAAGTTGCCCATCATCGCGATCGACGGACCCGCAGGCGCTGGTAAGAGTACCGTCGCGCGCCGGCTCGCTGAGACACTCTCGTTCATCTTGGTCGACACGGGCGCGATGTATCGCGTGGTCGCTCTTGCGGCGAAAGAAGCAGGGCACGCCCCCACAGAGGCAAGTGAAGTGACGGCGCTCGCGCGGGCGCTTGTCGCGCGAGAGGCGCTTCGCTTCGAACGCGATTCGTCACTTGGAGTGCGCGTTTTTCTCGACAATCGCGATGTCTCAACCGATATCCGCACACCCGATATCGCGATGGGTGCAAGCACCGTCTCGGCGCATCCTGGTGTTCGCGATGCTCTTCTCGAAATGCAACGCCAAGCCGGGAAAAATGGCGGCGTTGTGCTCGAGGGACGAGACATCGGCACGGTCGTTTTTCCAAACGCCGACATCAAGTTTTTTCTCACAGCCGCACCCGAAGTGCGCGCAAAGCGTCGTCACGCAGAACTTCTTGCCAAGGAGGGCAACGCGCCATCGTTTGAAGAGACCCTCGCAGACGTCAAGCGTCGCGACGATCAAGACACGAACCGACCCATCGCTCCGCTCAGGCAAGCGGACGACGCAATTCGGATCGACTCATCAGCGCTCTCGTTCGACGACACGGTGCGATCAATGATCGAACACGTGAAGAGCACAAGCTAGGCCGCGATCACTTCCAGTTCGCCATTGCCGCCTGCATCGCCCACTTGACCGCTGTCGCAGTGCGTCCTTGGCGGTTGCTGATAAAAGTTTTCTCTTTGCTCGAAGCCCATAGCGGACTCGAACTGAAGAACGTTCGGTAGTAGGTCACGCCTGGATACGTCGACGTGAAATCCGAAGCTGCCCAACTTGCGCTGAGCGCAACGTAGCTCGATGGATCGGTGTAATTCGGATTCGACTTGTTGATGCTGCTGTAGCTTGGGTTCCACCGCTGCGTCGCTTGCACTTCAAAGGTGTCCCAATCGGACGGCGAGCTCTGGTGGTAGACGTGGAACGCGTGACCTGGAACGCCTGAGTCTTCCACGAAGTGCATCAGCCAGCCGAGGTACCAATATGCCGAGTACTTATCGCCCTTCGCGTAGAAGTACTTTGCGTAACCCCAGATGTACTCAGGGTGGTCGCATCCCCAATTGTTGCCGCCCACGTTTTGACGAAGTTGCTCGAGCGTTGCGTCGCTGAGTACCGCATCGTGGATCTCACGATTGGAGGCGTAGACGATCGTATCGCGATACGTCTTGAGTTCGGGGTAGGTCCCCTGGAGCTGATCCAAAGCGTACTCGGTGAGGTACGAATGCGTCGCGTGGGTGGGGTTTCCGTCTTGGCTATCCCAGCCTTGCTCCTGGTGGTCGATGGCCTCGTCCCCGCTTGTGGTCGCAGGCTCGGCAGCGCAGCCCATGCCATAGAAAACACCAGAAAACGTAGCAAATGCGGCAATTTTGTAGCTCAACGCCATGGGGTGCTCCTGGGTGGTAAGAGCCCTACCTTGGAACACATTTGGTTCGCGTCAACGCGAAAGCCGCATGAGCTAAGCCTACTTATGGCAATCCGAAGATGAACCAATCCGTCGCAACGTCTGATTGCTTGCGGTCAGCGTCGCTCGCGCGTCGCTATAACGTTGCGATGGCAATCACCTTTGATCTCTCGGGCAAGCGCGCGCTTGTCACTGGCGCAAGCCGCGGCATCGGCCTTGCGACCGCGAAGCGCCTCTCTGAAGCAGGGGCAGTTGTTGGCATTGTGGCACGAGGCAAAGAGGACCTCGAATCGGCTGCCGCCACTATTCGTAACATTGGCGGAACGGTTTTTCCCTTCGCAGCTGACCTTGCGACTCATGTGGGCGCAAAATCCGCGCTCGAACACTTTCTTGACCAAACCGGTGGCATCGACATTCTCATCAACAACACCGGAGGGTCGCTCAGCACCGGAGGTTTCGCCAGTTGCGACGAAGATGACTTCGATCGCGTTCTCGACCTCAACCTTCAGTCTGCACTCGATTGCAGCCGGCACGCTGTGCGATGGATGAAAAGTAACGGTGGCGGTTGCATTGTTCACGTCGGCTCAATCTCCGGTCGTGAATTGTGCACGAGCTCGCCATATGCCGCGGCCAAGGCTGCGCTTCACGCGGTTGGCAAGGAGATGGCCGTCACGCTCGCGCCCCATAAGATACGGGTCAACACGGTAGCGCCCGGTTCGATCATGTTTCCCGGAGGCTCGTGGGACAAGCGTTTGAAAGCGAACCCCGAGAAGATCGAAAAGATGTTGAAAGACGATCTTCCATGGGGACGTTTCGGTCTGCCGGAAGAAGTCGCCGACGTCGTGATGTTTCTCGCATCAGACCTCGCACGTTGGGTGACGGGCGCGTGCATTCCTGTCGACGGCGGGCAGGGCAGGGCGATCTAAGCGTGGCCTCATCGTTCGGGCGCGATCCCGTCACCGAGCTCGGCAGCGCTGATCCGCCGCTTCGGGTTAGATGCACCGCGCACCCGTCCGCCTTTCGCCCTCCGAAGCGATCATTTCGCAGATGCGTGCGTAGGGTCCTGGGCGGAACGTGCGTCAGACATCCACAACGAGGGCACCGCTGGGGCGCCCGTGGGGGACAAACATGAAGTTCATTAGGGGTTCTCGGCCAATGCTTGCTTCCGCAAAAGGCGTTACGCTCTCGTCGCTGTATTTGTTGGCCTGCGCGGCGACGACCAGTGCTCCTCCAACCTCGAAAGTGGCAGACGCGGGCGACGCGCGATCCTCGACTTCTAGCAACGTGCGCCCTTGGATCGACACGCACGCCCACCCCTCGGGTATGCACTCGGAGTGCTCAACTCACGAGTGCGCGAATGCGGTAGTCAAGACAATGGACCAGTTTGGATTGCGCAAGGCTGTGCTGATCCATCCACCGTCAAAAGTCGCGCCCCTCTCGGGCTGCGAGTTGCGCGTTCAAGATGCGG
>JAHFDZ010000422.1 GCA_023248745.1 Myxococcales bacterium
CATGCAGGGAGTTCGCAAGGCTCTCAAATTTGTTGCGAAGAAGTACACGACGATCATTTTCAGCAGAACGTGCAGGACATTGATTGGCTGCGCGACGTTGGGAAGCAACAGTGGGTTGTGCTCACAAAGGACAAGAACATCCGCACCAATCACCTCGAGAGGCGTGCTTTGATCGAGAGCCAGGTGGCCGCGTTCATGCTCGGCGGCGGTGATATGAGCGCATCGTCAATCACTGACCTTGTGCTGAGAGCTCTACCGCAAATCGAACGGGCTCTTCACCGCTATCGACCTGCGATGATCGCCACTGTACGAGATCAGGCGCGGTGCGCGTCCTGATCGCTGAGGGCCGCTTTCATACGATTTGACCGGAAACAAAGTCGGCTTGTAGCCCAACTCGAGGCCTCGAGCAGCGCCTGGCGCGTGCGGCTTTTCGGTTAACTCAGTTTCCTGTTTCCACAGCGGGCAATGAGTCGCCCATGTCCCCCGGAAGAACGCCGCGGTTGCGCCGGTCGCCAAGGCCAAGCGAGCCCCAACCGTTGTTACCCCAGCACTTGACTTTGTCGTTGTCGAGAAGCGCGCAAGTGTGAATGCCCGCGGCCACCGCCTTCACCGTTCGACCGACACCGAGCTCGACAAACTTTAGTCCGTCGCCCATTTCAGAACTATCGCTTCCGCGTGCGGTAGCGTCCCCAAGCCCGAGCCCCCCGTCCACGTTCCATCCCCAACACTTGAGGCGATCGTTGTCGAGAATGACGCACGTGTGATCGTAGCCGACAGCAGGAGTGCCCTTCGCGGTTCTTCCGGAACCGAGGTCAACAGCGGCCAACGCGTTACCCATCTCGCCAGCGCCACTACCTCGAGCGGACGTGTCGCCGAGGCCGAGCTGCGCGTTGGCGTTTCGTCCCCAACACCTGACCGTATTGTCACTAAGAATCACGCACGCATGGGCGGCGCCGACCCCGAGCGCTTTTGCAGTCTTGCCGGGTCCAAAATCGAGCGCCGGTAACGCATCGCCCATGCCACTCAAAAAAGCGCCGCGGTAGTTCGTGTTGCCAAGGCCCAGCCGGCCATCTTCGTTTTGCCCCCAACACTTGACCGTGTCGTTGTCTAGGATGGCGCAGGAGAATTGCCGTCCCGCTCCAATCATCTTTGCGGTTCGACCTGCGCCGAGATTAATGTTCGCGAGCGCGTCACCCATTTCACCAGGGCTATCGCCGCGGTTGTCGCTGTCTCCGAGACCGAGCGAACCTTGCCCATTGTTACCCCAGCACTTGACGTTGCCGTTGTCGAGGATGGCGCACGTGTGCTCCCAACCCGCAGCGATAGCCGTTGCAGTTCTGCCGACACCGAGGTCGATCGTTGGAAGGGCATCGCCCATGTCACTGGTGGCGGCGCCACGTTTTTTTGTATCGCCGAGGCCGAGCTGGCCCGATCTGCCAAACCCCCAGCACTTCACCTTGCCATCATCGAGGATGGCGCACGTGTGAGAAGCGCCCAATGCGATTGCCGTTGCCGTTTTGCCAACACCGAGATCCACTGCGGCAAGTGCGCTGCCCATCTCTCCTGGACCATCACCACGCTCGAGGAGGTCGCCCAGACCGAGCATTCCACCTGGATACGTAGCGCTTTGTGTTCCATTGCCGTTGAAGCCCCAACACTTAACCCGACCCGTCGCCAAGATGACGCACGTATGGGTATCCCCGATCGCGAGGCGGGCGGGCGAGGGAACAACAGTTGCGCTGTCCACTTGCACATCTCGAACGTCCGTTGACGCATCCTCCGTAGCTGGGGTGGTCTCATCAAGCGGCCGTGCGTCCACTATGCCCTCGACGCTCGCCGGCTTCGAAGCGTCGGAGCATGCGACGAACACGGTCGCAACTCCTGCAATCGAAATGAAAATTCGGCCTGTGACAATTCTCTTGGCTGGGCGAAGCGAGTGCATGCACCGCATATACTCCCGCGCAACGCATTGTCAGCTGAGGCCACGGCGTCTGGCACGCATGGGTAAGATCACGGCATCGTTGTCCAACGGTCGCTCGCTATGACCTCAAGACGGGCTCTCATCATGCCTAAGGCCATGTCCTGCGCCAGCTCGAACCTTCCCGTGTGGAGATGTGCGGAGATGCCCATCTTGAAGCAGCGTTGGAGCTGTCCTAAGCCACCGTGCATGGGAGTTCACTCGCGTTTAGCGCTCATCTTATTCTGTGCTGCGGAGCTCGCAGCGTGCGGCCCCAACCCGCCGGCCGTCGTGCCCACGCCGTTGCATTCTGAATCACCAGCGGATGATCCGACGCTTGCACGGCTTCCGGCTTGAAGCGTCTTTCGCGTCAATATTCGCCAGAATGGAAAATGGATCGACGTCAACGATCACGTTGCCCACCTTGAGGCGGCGCCATTCGAATTTGCGTTCTCGACCGTTCGAAACAAGTCAACAAGCTTGATGACCGTCGCGACGACCAACGGCACGAGTCACCTCGATCACGCAAAGAGTGGCAAGCCCTTTGGCTTCGATCGTGGCGGCGAAGAAAAATTCGATCCGAGCCACTCCTTCTTCTGCGGTGGTGGCAACACGTTCGGCAATGTTTGGCATCTCTACGTGAGTGATCTGGGTGCGGGGATGGAGAGTTTAGTGGCTCAGTCCCATGAGCCGCGGCCATCGACGCAGCGAGAGACGTCGTAACCGGGCGTAGTGACCTGGATCGCCGATCAGGTTTCGGACGTGATGTTGGGTGATACCCCGCCCTTTATGTTCAGCAGCGTGCAAGTCGGCCCACCGCTGAAACCCTGGCACATTGTGTTCGTCGACGGAACGATCACGTGTCCAGACGACATCACAACGCCCGGGACACAACTCAAAGAAGTGCAACGCGATTGGATAACCCTGGTGTTCGACAAGCCGCTGACAAGCTCTCCTGCTCGGCCCACAGGCAATCAACCCAAGCCGAACACCGAGGTGTCTCGGCGGCGATCGGCAGTCTCTGCCGTGAATGGACGTCTGCCGGCCGATGTCATCCAGAGCGTTGTTCGCAAACGCTTTTCTACGTTCCGGACTTGTTACGAGGAAGGTCTGCGAAAGGACCCCACATTAAAGGGCCGCGTGGCGGTCCGCTTCGTCATTGATTTGGATGGGAGAGTATCTTCGGCATCGGACGCCCGTTCTGATTTGCCAGACGCCACCGTTCTGCGCTGCATCACCGATACGGTCAGAGAGCTCGTGTTTCCGAAGCCCGAAGGCGGCATCGTGACGGTCGTCTACCCGATCGAATTTTCACCTGGCGATTGACGTCTGGGTTCAACGCTCTCGCTGCGTCCGCACGCTTACCGAGAACCGAAACGCTACTCATGCCGCATCGTCTACTTCGAGCTGAAGATCTTCGCAATTTGCGCGGTCACGTCGACCGAGGACACTTGGACTCCAGAGCGCTTCAGCACGATCTTTGCCGCGCGTGGACCACCGAGTCCGGGCGCATGCGACTTGCCACAGCCCGAAATCGACTCGGTCTGTGAGCCACAGAATTTGTAACTCGAT
>JAHFDZ010000198.1 GCA_023248745.1 Myxococcales bacterium
TGATCGGAATTGTGCCGTCGTCGAGGCGTACCTCGCTCGCGTCGATGAAGGCAGGCGTCTTGCCGTCGAGCTCTACAAAAATCGAGTCCTTGCCCACTTGGACAACGAGCGCCTCGATCGTTTCACCGGTCCGCGGCAAGTTGCGGCGCACATCGCTTTACTTGGTGTCGGCTTCGAACAGGGAGGCAAACGAGTCGTTTTGAGACATGACGCCCCGCAGATAGCACGATTCCCTGTCGCGAGGTCAGGCTCTGACGGGCGGAACGGAAGGCGCTTGGCGAGGTGCATTCGGGTGCAATTTGCGAGGGATTTCTGTTGTGCCTTTTGGCGAAATTCCCAGGGTTTCTCGAAGTTCTCCCACGTTCATCGCAAGCAACGACTCGTACGAGAGGCTCGACTGAAACAGCGAGGGTGTGCTTTGCGAAGCACGAAACGCAGCGATCGTCCGACGTGGGGCGATAACGAGGCCAAACAGCGCGCCAGTTACGATGATCGCGCTGACATAGAGGCCCATACCGCGGAAGCCCTTACGAAGTTCCCACGCCGAGATCTCTGCCTCACCCACGAGATCGGTGCCGTACCCGGTTGCGACGTGATGAAGGTCGTGGCGCATGATTGCCCAGCGATGGTGCTTCGTATTCGGCATCGAAAAGTTGAGACCAAAAAAAGAAGCCTGCGTCCACTTCTCGTCATAGCCCGCGAGCGTAAAGCCATTTTCGTCGAGGTAGTGATCGCGGCCTTCAGAGACCGTCAAGTTTGAGTGTAGCGGTTCCGAGAGAGCGTCTGTCGTCATGTTCCTTTACCGTCCAACTTCTTTACCGTTTTCGTTGCCTTTGCAGCCTTTGCCTTGTCGCGATCGGCAGCGCGCCAAAGGTACCAAGCTGCGATCGTGCGGTGGGGCGCCCAGCGTTCCCCATAGAGGGCGAGTTCCTTTGGCTTGGGCATGGCTTCGAGCTTGCGGATTACGCGGAACCCATTGCGAACGCCGAAGTCGTCCACGGGTAAGATGTCAGGGCGACCGAGTTGAAAAATAAGCAACATCTCGACGGTCCAACGTCCGACACCTCGTACCGAAACGAGTCGTTCGACAATCGCGTCGTCGGTCATCCTAGTGATCGCTCTTTTGGTCGGCACCGTTCCATCCAACGTCTTCTGTGCGATATCGTAAATTGATTTGACCTTTGCTTCTGAGAAGCCGACGCCGCGCAATTGCGCATGGGGTGTGGCGATTACTTGCTCAGGTGTAGGGAATACGCCCTTTGGATAGAGGCCAACGAAGCGACCAAGAATGGTCTCTGCAGCCTTACCGTTGAGTTGCTGGTGGGCGATCGCCCTCATGAGTGACTCGTAGGGTGCACGGTTCTCACTCGGCAAGAGGTCGCATGGGCCAATCTGCGGAATCAGGCGACGCATGAGCTGACAGCGCTTTTGTAGGTGACTTTCGGCAATTGAAAACGAAGGACGAGCGGGCATGGCGATAGAATACGGTGCACCGATCCGAGCGTGCTATCCGCTTCACGCGATCGAGCACAAAAAATGAGAATCGGCGAAGCAGAAGCCTCGCCGATTGGCTATTTGTCAACTGTATTGACGGTTCGTTTAGTGGCCGGTTGCGTCACCGAAGGCTGAGAACACGCCGTCGATGTTGTCGACGTACGTGCCATCGCCTTGGCATGAATAGAAGCTGTCTTTGTACGTCTTGGTGCCTTGGCTTGTCGACGTAACCGAGATCGTGAGCAGTGGCTTGTCAGCACCGCAAATTGGAGAAGAGCTCACGGTGACCTCGTTGATCGCGTCGATCACGGACGCATAGTTCGCTGCGTTGAGCGTCGTCGTGCCCGACTTGGTCGTGAGCGGAGTGCTCCAATCTTTGAACTCGCACACTTCCCACGCGACCTTCTTGGTGGCGACGTCGAGCGTGTATTTTTGTGCCCCAAAAGCACAAGTCGATCCCGCTGGAGGCTGTGGCGTGAAGCCTCCGCCTTTGGTTTGCGCAACGAGCGTCTTTGCGTCCGATGGCCAAACGGTAATCGCTTCGGCGCCGTCATAGCTGTACTTCTTGGTTGTCGTTCCGTTCTTCTTCTCTTCGACGATGACCTTTGCCGACACGAGATCCTTGCAGGTGCGCGCGCGGTTGTCGGTGATCTTGATCTCTGTACGCACGCCGCTCTTGGTGAGGCTGCCTGTGTAGACACGCGTTCCGCAGCTCGTGCTGTCGAGCTTCAAGCGATAGGTGCGCTTGTTGGGAACGACGGCGATTTCGCAGAACCCGGAGACAACTTCTTCGAGCACGGCGGTTGAGTAAAACGCGGATTTCAGATCGAGCTTTGTATAGAGATCGCAGCTCGTGTTGGGCGTTGCGTGCGCCTTTGTGTAGAGCTTGAACGTCCCTGGAGTGACGTTTGCTTTGAGCGCTTCTTCGGTGCTCACGTCGTTACCGTCTTCGTCCGAATTTGACGATGGGTTGCCGCTGCAGCCGCCGATCAGAATAGCGGCGGACGTGATGGCGAAGAGTTTGGAAAGAGTCGCAATATTCATTGATTACGGGCCTCCGAGACCTGGTTTTCCTCGAGCGCTCTATCTCCCCAGCGCGCGAACGCGGGGGCTATATGAAGCGCCGGTAGGGAGTGGTCAAGCACCCGGCCATAAATTTACGGCGCAGGGCGTCAGAGGTCGTTGCAATGGCGTGTCTGAGGAATTTGTTGCAACGAAACAGAACGTGTAGTTAAATAACTTGACGATCTGTCCCGTCGCTTAGAAGCCGAATTGGACGCCAACCTCGGGCGCAAGGCTCGGCATAAACCCGCCGCCGCCAATGGCGCCTACGAATTTGACGCCGATGCTTGCTGCGGCACGGGGGCTAAATGCGTATCGGCCGGCGGCACCCGCTGAAATGAAGAATGGTGACGTGACCTGCCACGCGTTGACATCGCGCTCAACGCTGGTGCCTCCGGTGGCTGGATCGGTTTCGACGACCCTTGCGGTGACCTTGCCGTCGTATTGGCTGACGCCGATACCGAGATGCAGCACGGGGGCAAAGCCCTTCTTGCCGAGCGCGTTGTCGCCGATGGCGTACGAGCCGCGGACCTCGACGTGGACGGGGGCAAAACTCGTGGAGACGAATTTGCCTGGAAACGTGTTGAACACGTAGCCAAAGCGTCCGCCGAGCATGAAGTTGCGATTGATCGCGTAGTCGAACGACGCCATCAAGCGGATGTTGCCAAACACAAAGCCGCCGCTCTTGATTTTGTTACCGAGGTTGGGCGACAGCGCGTTCGACTGGTCGATCGTTTCTGGGTAGTCCTTGCCAGTCGTCGGGTCGTAACAGGCATAGCCGGGATTGAGTGGCGCAGAATTCGCGTCAAGGGAGCAGACCGAGTCCCTTGCCGCAATTGCCGTGAACGAGAGATCGCCAGAAATGCCAACCCAGAAACGAGAGAACTTATTTCCAGTGTCGGGTGCAGTGCACTTGTCGGCGCTGCACTTCTTGCTCTTGCACTGATTGTCGAACTCGCAGCCGTCGCCCTCGGCGCGGAGCTCTTCGGGCACGTCGCCGCCCGAACCGGGCGTTGCTGGATCTTTGTGACAGCCAGGGAAGTTAGGAGGACAGTCGCTCGCCTCTTTGCACTGGGCGGGGGCCTCTTGGCCCGGCAAGTGAGGCGCCGCCGTTCCTTCTTCAAGTTCGTTGACGATTTTAATGTGGAACGCGTTGTTGCGATCGCCTGAGGTTGGGCCGAGTTCGTTCTCGGTGTTGATGCCTTGGACGTAATATTTAAAATCGCCGAGCGAGACGTCTGCACAAGGAACGTTGGCTCCGTAGCCATCGCCAACTTTTGGGAGATCGATCGTCTTCCAATCGGTCATGCCGAAGCCTTTGTACTTGGCCTTGACCTTGGAGAGTTTTTCTTCGCCGGTGTACTCGACGTAGATGGGGAGCGGCGTACGCACGGCCTGACCCGGGACGGGCGTATGCTGGAAATCGCCTGCGATGGTGCCTTCGCCGGGTGGTGGCTTTGTCGGCTTAACGGGCTTGGTGGGCTTTTCGGGCTTTTCGGGTTTCTCTGGCTTTTCGGGACCGGATTCGACGCCCGCCTTCTTCTTTGCGCTCTCCCATTCGCGATCGAGTGCCGCCGTTTTGTAGGAGGCGTCGAGTGCCAGCGTGGGGTCGATCGTTAGCGCTTCAATGAACGCTGCGATTCCTTCGTCTTTTTTGCCGGCGAGCAGAAGCATGGCTCCCAAGTCGCGGTGGAGTGCGCCTTTGAGTGCCTTTTCGCACTTGTCGCCTGCGCACTTGGTCACAGCCTGCTGCAGTTTCTTTGCGGCGGCATCGTAGTTGGTGGCGAGGTTGTCTTCGTCAATCGCCTTCTTCTGCAGTTCTTTTGCTGCGGTTTCGGCCTTTTTATCGACTGCGAATGCAGCAGTCGTGGTCGAAAAAGTAACAAGTGCAGTAGCCAATACGAAGAGCTTCGCGAGCTGCGAGCGTTTCACGTGTGCGTCTCCTATCGTGAAATCCTGGCCGAAACCCCAAAGGTCATAGCCGGGGGGCGGCGCCACCATAAATCAATGTGGCCTCGGCGAACATCCCCCACTTGGACATCGTTGTAAGATTGCGGTGAGACGGGCAAACAAGTCACCCTTTTGGCCCGGCATTCGTTGCCGGGTGAATGGCCACAAATTGCGAGGGAGCTCGACGGCCGCGAGCCCCCGTGCGATTAGCCCCTTATGGCTACACGTCGCTTCGAGTTCAGCGAAGGATCGCTCAACAAATTTTGGGAGATCACGCTCTCTTCGGGCGAATACACACTGACTTTCGGGCGCACGGGCACCGCCGGGCAGACGCGGACCAAGACGTTTTCGTCACCCGAACTCTGCGGTCCGGCCGCCGAGACGCTCGTCAAAGAGAAGCTTGAGAAGGGGTATCGCGAGGTTGCGAGCACCGATGGCCGCGCTCTCGTTGGCGAAGCGCCATTGCCGACGATGCGTTACACACTGACCCACCCCGAATCGCCGAAACCGTGGATCATTTTGGTGACCGGACAGCGCATCGTGACCAACAACATCTCGCAAGTCTTGCCGTCGATTCCTGCCGCAGCCGACCACGTTGCCCGCTTGCTTAGCATCCGCAAGAAAGAGGGCTACGTTCTTACAGCGACCGAAGAAGTCGCGCCCGAGTAGTCGACCTGGGCCTTAGTTCGTCGATACGTACGTGCAGTTGGCAGTCGGATTCGACGCGGGGCCAGGTCCTGTAACGGTTACGGCGGCGGTACCGTTGTTGAAAAAAGTGACGTACGGCATGAAGTTGTTCGTCGAGCCCGCGCTGCACGGTTTGGTGTCTGCCGGGTCGTCGGGTTTGACACCGGCCCAGAGCGCAACGCAGTCGGCGCTTCGGCTGTCGGCAAGTGCTGCGTCGGTGAGTGCGGTCGTGCCCGAGAACAGGAGTTTGCACGTGCCGATGGTGTCGCTCGAGAACGGACCGTTGGAGGGTCCGCAGTGCGCGCCATAGGTGACGGTGAGCGTGCCGGACGCGCTCGCCTTTGGTGTCACGGTCCACGCGTGGCCGGTGACGGGGCACTGTCCGTTGCACACGAGTTGGTTTGAGGAAACTTCGAGCGTTTTGCCCGGCTCGACGGTTGTCGAAGCGAACCCTGTCGTCATGCCAACCTTGTCGCCGCTGGCGTTGCACTTTGCTCCGCTTCCGCCTGACGTGCCGCAGGCGCACAAGACGACAAACGTGCAGATCGTTGCGAGTGTGGTGAGTGTTCTCGTCATGCGCCGAAGCCCCTTATCGGTGATCTTAGAAGGCGCTCAGCACAGCGAGCAATGTTCCGACGCAAGAAAAGTAACGTATAGAGTTACAAACGCCGAGAAGGCGTCACATCTTGCGATAAACACCCACCACGATGCCCAGGAGCATCGTGGGTCTAAAGTCACTCGCGCGCACGAGAATGGGCGCCATGTCTTTGTTGGCGGGCTGGAACCGAATGTAGTCTTTTTCGGGAAAGTAGTACTTCACGGTCGCTTCGTCGCCGATGAGCGCCACCACAATTTCGCCGCGCTGTGCGGTGATTTGCTTGCGAACAAAGATGTAGTCGCCGTTCAGGATGCCGCACTCGATCATCGAGTCGCCTGTCACGCGAAGGCCGAACACTTCGCGACCGCCTTTTACGAGGCCACGATCAATGCGCACGGTATCGACGACGTGCTCTTCGGCGAGCAGCGGCACGCCAGCAGCGACGCGACCGACAATTGACACCTCGACGATGTCTTCGTCGTTGGCCACATCACCGAACGGGAGTTGCGTGGCCACTTGAGCAGCGCTGCCCCCGAGATCAGTGGGGCGAAGCGCGCGACTCTTCATGTCTTCACGCGTGAGATAGCCCTTTCGCTCGAGCGCTCGGAGGTGATCGTTCACACCGTTGGTGGAGCGAATGCCCATGCGGGCGCCGATTTCGCGGAGCGTTGGCGGGTAGCCACGATCGACGATGGACGAGCGAATGAAATCGAGGACCATCTGTTGGCGGCTGGTAAGACCTTGCATGATGCATGAACTTACCTGAACGTGCGTTCTATCGTCAAGAAAACCTACACCGTCACTTTTCTGCGGCAGAACAGACCATGCGGATCTTTCCGCTCAAGTCCTTGCATGTTTATGCAAAATCGCGGGTTTTTGACCCCCTATTTGAGGCCGTCTGCCCACTTCGCCAGGAACTGATAATCGTCGTCTTTGTGGCATTGGGCCGAGCTGCAGCTGTGCTCGCCGCCCTTCTTTTGCTTGAGGCCCTTGTCGAAGTTTTCGTTCATCCAATGTGCGACGACTTTTTTGTCAGTTCGGTCAAGGATCTTGACTTTTCCTTGGTGGCATGAGTCGCAGAAGAGGGGCTCGCCGCTGTTCAAGGCGAGCTTGACGACATATTCTTCCCACATTTTGCGCGCGATGTTCTTGCGACGCGTGGGGTTCTTGAAGACGCCCTCGTCGTGGCAACCGTTACAAGAGACGCCAAGCGACTCTTGGAAAAGCTTCATCACGCCGTTGCGCTGATCCTTTGTGAGCTTGCTTAGTGGTGGAAGTGCCTTTGGATCGAGCTTCAGTTCGGCGAGCCTGGCGAGCATCGCGCTTGCGCGCACCGGTGAAAAGGTCACCTTGGCGGGTAGTTCGACGGGCGGTAGTGTTGCTGTTGCGACCGATGCGTCTGGTGTTGATGCGGCGTCTGTAGGCGTTGCCGTGGGTGTCGTGTTGTTTGAGGGCGTGACTGGGGCGCCTTCATTGCCGCCGCAGGCTGCGAGGCCTGCCGCTGACGTGACGGAACCGACGAGGAGAACCGAAAGAAGCTTCGCGCGAAACATGTCCGGCATCGTAAGCGAGAGTGCCCCGCGTGTCATTGCGAACGCGCTCAACCCAGGACCAGCGCATCTAAATCTTAAACAAAACCAACACCTTGCACCGTTGACCCAACACGACGCTCGTTTTTTTCACATTTCCCGAAACCCTCTTCACCTGATCGGCTCGCCTGATCCTGCTCGGATTCCACTTCGAACCCGAGCACGAGCGGCACGGCCTCTACCGCATGAGGCCTGTGAGCAACGCGACGACGCGTTCGGCGATCGGCAGGCAACGGTCGGTCGAGCCCGCCTCAGCGTCGCCTGCGAGCTCGGCGATCTCGACAGCTGCGACCGCTTCGATAGCTTCGCCACGCGCGATCGCAAACGCGCGTGCCTTGTCTGGCCGGTTCACGCGACCAGCGCCCCTTCCACTTCGCTCCAGCTCCGACGCTCGGCCATAATGCTCGCAAAACCTCACATTCTGACCGGCTTGAAGCCTCAGCGATGTTGAGGCACGTGCTCTTCGCAGCGCGCAGGGCCTGATCGCGAAGGTGCGCATCTTTGATGCGTGCTGCGCGCACCGCGAGAAGCAGTTCGACTGCGACTTCGTAAGCGACGAGTCGATGATGAGCCAGCTTTGAACCAGGAGGAGGTGTGATGGGGCTTTCCATGCACAACCTCGCGGGAGGTAGCATGACAGCGACGCGACGGGTAAGAACGTTGACTATCGCGTTGGAGCTGGCGGGCGACGTGCGCGCCAAGGCGTGGGAAGCCCCATCACGGCGACGACGGTGCGTGGTCTACGAAGAGGATCAGGATCAGGTGATGAAGGGGATCAGGTGATGAGGGGATCACGTGCTGGTGGGTCGTCGATGCCGGATCGGATCGCCTCGACGAGGACTTTGAACGACCAAGAGACGCGTCGCATCTTGCCGATCTGGCTCGTCGGTCGTTTGCCCTCGGGAGCGCGCTTGATGATGCCGATCGCGAGTTTTCGAAGGGCCGAGAGCGCTTGTGCGCCGTTCTTCTTTTTGATGCGCGCGCGGTCTTCGCCGAACGTGACGTCGAGCACCCAGTGGAGCTTGTTTTCGACATGCCAGTGGTTACGAATCAATGACGCGAACTTCTCAGCTGGCGCATCGAGACTCGAGATGTACACGCGCCGGCTTGATGTTGGGACGCCGAGTCGCGCGCCTTGTGACTCGACAAGCACCAGTGTTTTGAGGCCTTTCCATTCGCCCGAAGTTGCAAGCCAACTCACGTCACGCAAGCAATAAACGGCCCGGTGCTCAAGGCGACCGTGGCCCTTGTCGGCCGCTTCGTAGAAGTCCTGCGACGAGTGTTTTGCATTTGCCATCGCATCCGCATCGTGCTGCCGCCAGCACCTCTTTGTGTAGCGCCTTCTGATTGTCTTTGAGACCAAAGACATAGTCAGCTTTCTTGTCGATAGTGGTTTCGGCGATCTTCCTTTGGCATCCCATCGCATCGATCGTCACGACTGACTTACGAAGGTCAAGAAGGTTGATGAGCTCTGGTATCGCCGCAATCTCGTTCGACTTCACACCGGCTGAGTGCTGCCCGAGAAGAATTTCGTTCTCGCACACCCACGCGTGAACCATATGAATCGCAGGTTGCCCTGACGCATCGAAACTCCCCCGAATCGTCTTTCCGTCGATTGCAACTTGTTTGCCCTCGGTCGACTTGCACAACGCTTGCGCCCACAACCGCAGCGCTCGCTCCACCGCTTGCGTATCGCGCTGCCGACATGACGCGCCGAATCGTGTCCGCGCTCGGCGTGCCGTTCGGTAGCTCTAAGAGTCCTTTGAATTCTTCCTCGCGGAACTTCGCGAACTCCGCGATTTGATCCCACCTTTTTGGCTCGCCAAAACCCCCATCAGCGCGATCAAAAGCACGTCCGTCAGCTTGTGCCGCCGCGTCCGCTCCACGCGCGGGTCCTCAATCTCGTCGAACAGAATTACGATGTACGGTCGATCCACTTCGCTGCGTTCAGCAGATACCAAAGCCGATTAACAGTCATTTCTTTCAATGTTTGCGATTTGATCGCACAAAGTAGGAACAAACCTACAGGTCAGATGGTGCGCCGGCCCTGCACGCCGATGCCATCAGGCCCTCAGCTTGTGATGCGGAAGACCATTCCGCCATGAGATCACGGAACGTCAACCTCGGGCGTATTCGTGGGTCCGGATTGATCGCGCCTCCGGGGGTTCGCACGACTTTTCGCAAGAGCGCTTTCTCGCAACGGTCACGCGCGCAGAACACTCCCGCTCGTGAGCACAACCTCGAGCACCTTCAAAGGGCGTTAAGCACTTTTGCCGGTCACTGATGCACCTCGGGAAGCACGAGTAGATTGCGGAAAAGAGGCGTTTGCGGCACACGTTGTACGGATGCCACTCATTTGGGACATGCTCGGATTCGCGGGCAAAGCAGTGATCGTGTTTCTGACTTTCGCTGCGAGTATCAGCTTTCTCTTTGCGCGCGTGTTTGCTCGCCAGCGTTCTGAGCCCCACATCACGCTTCGTGAAGTGAGTGAGCGATGGGTGCGAGACGCCGCTGCGCTCAAAGCAGCGCTCAGTCACGCTACGAAGAGAAGATGGAGCCGAGCGCAAAGAGCGGCGTCAAATCGAGACGTTCACGCACGTCGCGTCTTCGTGATCGACTTCAAAGGCGACGTGCTCGCAACGGAAGTCGAGAGTTTGCGCGAAGAAGTCACCGCCATCCTCGGAGTTGCCGAAAGCACCGACGAGGTGGTGGTGCGCCTCGAAAGTTCTGGCGGTGCGGTGCACGGCTACGGCCTTGCGGCATCCCAGCTCGCACGCATTCGCTCGCGTGCGATCCCGCTCACTGTGTGTATTGACAAAATCGCAGCGAGTGGTGGCTACATGATGGCCTGCGTGGCTCAGCGCATCGCGGCCGCACCGTTCGCGATCCTTGGCTCGATCGGCGTCGTTGCACCCGTGCCCAATCTTCATCGCTTGCTTCAGCGCCATGGCGTTGACTACGAAGACATCACGGCGGGTCAGTTCAAACGTCCTGTCAGTTTGCTCGGCCACATCACCGAAGAAGGTCGCGAAAAACTCAAAGAACAAATCGAAGAAACGCACGACCTTTTCAAGCGTTACGTCAACGAGATGCGACCCACGCTCGACATCGAAGCGGTTGCAACGGGCGAGCACTGGTACGGAACGCGCGCACTTGAACTCGGCCTCGCTGACACGCTGACCACAAGCGATGACTACTTACTCGAAAAGGCCAAGGTCGCCCGCGTGTTCGAGGTTGTCTGCGAGCGCCCAAGATCGATCCGCGAGCGCGCCATAGCGATCGCGCAAGCCTCAGTTGCCATGTTCGAACAGTTGCGAAGTCGCTAAGTCCACGTCACACATGGCGCAAAGTGCATGCGACCGTCGGCAAGCGATCTGACCGAGATCGATGAATCTGGTCGACGTCCACTTTCTGGAGCCCGAGAGCCTCGCGCTACAATGCGTCGCGTGCCGGCCTGTCGGCTTTCATCAAGGGCGAAACCTCCTTGGAGCGGGGGACACGATCCGAATCACCAAAGGGCAAGGGACGTTTGAGTTTCCATGCCCCCAACTTTGATTGACACCATGAAGACCTATTGGACATCCAATGCGGAGACGCCGTTTGCCTCGTGGGTGGTCGCGCCGGTAGAGCCGGATCGGATTGGGTGTCGGACGCTGGCGCGCTCGTGGTGCCTAGCGCGGGCGGACGTCGGCAGCGCGGCTTCACCGACAACGTCCTCCCGGTCGTGGTGGATCAGGTGGGTTGGGATAGTGGCCGTTGTGGCGCGCAGATCGCGTTGCACGCCGACCTGTTCTTTTCAGAGGTGGCTGGCTACCTCGAGGACCTGGACGAGATGGATTTGCCCTGGCAGCGCGGCGTCCGCTTCGACAACCGGGCGTTGGCTCGTCAGAACGGCGCGCGGCTGAACGCTTGGCTCGCGGACGTTCGCCAGCTCGCGCGGGTCGAGGGCCTGGAGGTGATCTTGGAAGAGCCAGAGGGTCAGGGCGCTTGGTACGCCTCGCAGACCGACGAGAACGGGGTCGTGCTGGACCACCTGCATTGCACATGAACCGGCTTCGCGATTGCGGTGGCAGACGCTGATGGGAGCGCACATGAGAACGTGGCGCCGATTCCAAACGACACGGTGGATTTGGTCAATATGCTTGACAATATTCGCGCCGTAGCAACACTTTGATGTTGCTACGAAGCGGGGCCG
>JAHFDZ010000199.1 GCA_023248745.1 Myxococcales bacterium
CGGCTTCGCGTTGGGGTGTGCGTGTCCGAATTTCGAGGCGCGTTTCGTCCGACGTAATTTCGACGTTGGCCAAGCGATACTTGTAGTGCGTAAACACGTTGCCCAACCGCACCATCGATTGCCGGTCAGTATCGCTGCGCAAGATGCGAAGGCCGCGCAACGTTTGCTTGCCCGGACGTACGAAGCGCGTGAACACGCGATAGCCACTCAGAAAAAAATCGCGCCCCAGCCAAGTGGGAAGTCCCTTCGGGCGGAGCGCCTCGGTTTGCACCATCGCGATCGCCAGAAACGCCCATTCGTCGTACGTGTCGAGCTCGAGCCCAGGTCCTGCGAGTGGGGCGAGGATCGGTGCAGGAACTGCATAGGTGAGAACGAGCGAACGTCGAAAGAACGCTTCGACGCCGAACGGGTGCCTCTGCAAGTGGAGCATGCTCGTACGTGTAGAGTCTCGGCGCGGAAAGGGAAAGGACGATGCCGACCTTCGGCGCGAACACAAACAGCGCTTGATGCTGCGCGCGCGCGAATGGCGACGAAAGCCCAGGTCTCGAGAGACCGTCGCCTCGCGCGCACGCGTTTCAAGCGGGCCTTTTTCCGTGGTAAGCTCATCCGCCACGATGCACGGGCCTGTCGCTATTGTTCACGATTGGCTCACGTCGATGCGCGGAGGAGAGCGAGTCGTCGAAGTTCTCTGCGACATGTTCCCAGAGGCCGATCTCTTTACTCTTACGTGGGACCCGAAGCGTCTTTCGGCATCCCTTGCCAGCCGACGTGCGAAGACTTCCGCGATTCACACGTTGGCGCATGCGCCTTGGGTTGGCGGACGGTTTCGTGGCCTTCTGCCGCTTTTCCCTCGTGCGATGGAGTCGTTTCGCCTTCATCGGTATGCGTTGGTCATTTCCAGCAGCCACTGCGTTGCGCTCGGAGCGCGCGCAGCGCCGACGGCGTTGCATGTAGCGTACATTCACTCGACACTTCGCTACGCGCGCGAAGCACGCGCAACCTACGAGGCAAGCGTTCCCGGCGGCGCGATTGGGCGTGCGGCGTTTGGCGTAACGGCCAACTACTTGAGTCGGTGGGATCGCGCAGCGTCTGCACGCCCGCACATGTTGATCGCGAACAGCACGTTCACGCGCGATCGCATTCAGCGCTACTACGAGCGCGATGCACTTGTGATCGAGCCTCCCATCGAGACCGAGCGATTCGAGCGAGCCCGTGCGGCCGCAGGTCGCGTGCCAAAAGATGCGCCGTTCTTGATGGTGTCAGCGCTCGTGCCCAACAAGCGCGTCGAGTTGGCGGTTGCGGCATTTCAAGGGCGGCCCGAGCGCTTGATCATCTTGGGTGATGGTCCGGAACGACAAAAGCTCGAACGACTCGCCGCGCCAAACGTAACGTTTCGCGCGCGCGTCGATGAGGCCGAACTCGATGCGCTCTACGCGGGGTGCCGCGCGCTTGTCCACACTGCAGTTGACGATTTCGGCATGGTCATGCCCGAGGCGATGGCAACAGGCAAACCTGTGTTGGCATGCGCTGAAGGAGGCGCGCTCGATATCGTTCGCGATGGTGAAACCGGATTGCTGATCGATGGCGCGTCAGTAGAGGCCGTTCGCAGCACGCTTGATCGCTTCAACCGTTTGCCCGAGTCAGCGTTCGACGCTGCGAGCTTGCAGCGATCGGCGAAGCGATTTGATCGCGCGACCTTCGAACGCCGATTTCACGATGCACTGCAGGTTGCTCGCCAGATGCAAAGGTCGGTCATGAGCGGGCGCGGTATAGACCCATCACCGATCGAGCCTCCTGTCGAACACGCGGTTGCGAAACACTCTCCACGACAGATGGGTGCAAAGCGCGCGCTCGATGTGATCGGCGCCGCGTGCGGGCTTATCGCGACCGCGCCGCTCATGCTGGCGTTGGGCACCTGGATTCGCCTCGACTCGAGTGGACCGGCTCTCTTTCGTCAAAGTCGCGCCGGGCGTGGGCAGCGACCGTTTACGCTCGTAAAATTACGCACACTCGACGACCGTTGTGAAGTCACGCGTGCGGGACGCTTGCTTCGCCCGACTGGGCTCGATGAACTACCGCAGCTATGGAACGTGCTTGTTGGCGACATGAGCCTCATCGGCCCGCGTCCAGAGGTGCCGGAACGCGTGACGATCTTTGAACGCGATGTGCCGGGCTATGCCTCACGACATTGTATGCGCCCAGGAATTACAGGGTTTGCGCAGGTGAATGGCCTTCGTGGCAACGTGTCGATCGCAGAGCGATTGCGACACGATTTGCAGTACATTCGCAAGTGGAACTTGGCGCTCGACGGTCAGATTTTGGTGCGTACGGTTTCTAGCGTACTGACCGACACATGGCGCGACCTGCGCGCATGACGCTCGTTGCGGCGGGGCACGAACGCTGGCGCCTCTTGCAGGATATTTCGCTGAAGGGTGGCTCTCTCGCCCTCGAGCGCGCGTCGCGAATGTTGCTCCTCGCCATCGCCGCGCGATTTTTGGGTGAAGTGCGGTTTGGGCGATTCGTGTTTGCGTCGACGGTGACGGCGTTGCTTGTGCTCGGCATCGACTTGGGCCTTGGCGCATGGACAACGCGCGCGCTCGCGCGACGTCCGCACGATTGGGTTGAGGTTGTGATCGCGGGTCTAACCCTTCGAGGGCGCGCGCTCGTTCCTTATGGGCTCGTCATTTTTGGCGTTGCGCTTTGGGGGGCCGAAGGCGAGACGCGCATCGCGATCGTCTGGCTCGGTGTTGCTTCCCCTGCGAACGCGTTTTTCGATCACTTCGGCGCAATTCATCGAGGCCACGAGCGCTTTATGGTCGAAGCGCGACTTGCGACCGCGCGGTCTTTTTTTACGACGACTTCGGGTCTTGCAGGGCTTCTAATCACCCGATCGCTCGCGGGCCTGTGCGCCAGTCTTGCGCTTGCAAGTGTCGTGAGCTCGGCTTTCGGCGCGATCGTCTTGCGCCAGTTCCATCCGCAAGGGCTGACATGGGCGCTTCTCGCGCAGTCTCGAAAAGATGATGCACGCGCACGAATGGTCTTACGCGAGTCGCTTCCTATTTGGTTCGGAACGCTCTTCTCGATGCTCTACTTTCGCGTGGACGCGATTCTCCTTCGCACACTCACGGGCGATGCCGAACTTGGCGCGTATGGAGCCGCGTACAAGTTGTTTGAGGCCACGTTGAATTTGCCGTCTGTCCTGTTGGCGGTCACCTTTCCGAAACTCTCGCGCTTGCATGGCGATAAGCCGTCGCAGCGAAAACTCGAGCGACGCCTTGCAATGCTGCTCCTGATCCTCGGCCTCACGCTCGGCCTCTCTTGTTTCGCGACCGCGCCTTGGCTCTTGCGACTTTTCTTTGGCGCAGGCTTTGAACGCGCGGCGGCTTCGCTGCGCGTCTTGTCACTCGCGCTTCCGCTGCTCTATCTGAATTTCGGGTTGACGCACTTCCTCCTGGCGCGTGATCGCGCGCGCGATACCTCGCAGTTTGCGTTTTTCATGGTCGTGCTGAACGTGGGTCTCAACCTCTGGCTCATTCCGCGGCTGCTGGGCCCCGGTGCGGCGGGTGCGACGGTGCTCACCGAGGTTGCGTTGACGATGAGTTGCTTGTGGGCGCTATGGAGAGACGGACGTAACGCTTCGGTTGGCCAGTCACTCACTTCAACGCCGACAGCTGATTGAGTGCCGCAATCAAAGGTTGAATGTCTGCGCCAAGATGCTTCGTTACCTTCCGTTGCGCGCCCTCCCAGCTCTCGTACGATTTTTCGATCGCGCTGCGACCCCTCGGCGCGATGGTCACAATGCGCGAGCGGCGATCATCGGAATCGACCGAAACAGTGACCAGTTCGCTATCGACCAACGCCGTGAGGTTGCGGGTGAGCGTGGTGCGATCGAGTTGAAGACGATCGGCAAGGGTCGAGACAGGCGTTGGTCCCGCGCGCGTTATGGCAACGAGTAGCAGAAACTGCATAGGATGAAGGTTGCTGTCTGCAAGCGCAGTCTCGTATACCTGAGTCACAACGCGCGAGGCGCGGCGTACGTGCAACAGCATGCAACTTTGGACAATGCGCTCGATGCGTGGGTCGTCAGATTTCAAGATGCTCGTCCTCGAGAGGGCTAGGGCCAGGTTGCGCGCCCAATCAGTTAGGTGTATATACACCTATACGGAGAAACGTTACAATGCCACATGCAAATATCAACGGTGCAAAGCTCTTCTATTCCGACGTCGGCGCAGGTCGCGAGACGCTCTTCTTTGTGCACGGCCTCGCATTCGACGGCCGAATGTTTGATGCGCAAATAGAGCAGCTCAAGCATCAGTACCGTTGCATTTCGCTCGACTTGCGTGGGCACGGGCAGAGCGAACTGACCGAGAGTGGGTACGACATGGATGGGCTGACAAGCGATGCGGTTGCGCTCATTCGCGAACTAGGCTGCGGTCCGGTTCACTTCATCGGGTGGTCGATCGGTGGCTTCATGGGAATGCGCGTCGCGGTTCGTCATCCCGAATTGATCAAGTCGCTTACCCTTATCGGTACGGCAAATATTCACGGCTCGGAAACCGATTTTGGCTTCAAGCTTGTGCCCGCACTTAGCCGCATGTTTGGCATGGGAGCGGTTACGGGCTCGCTCATGTCGTCGATGTTCGCAAAGGCATTTCTGAAGGACCCCGCCCGCAGCGCCCTTCGAGAAGAATGGAAGCAGCGGTTTCGTGCCGATCATGCGCTTGGCGTCTCACGCGCCGCGCGAGGGGTCATCGATCAGGCAGCGCTTGGGTCAGAGTTGCAATCCGTTGCGTTACCTACCCTGATGATTCGCGGCGAGTTTGATGCGGTCGTGTCGCTGCCTTTTACAGAGCGAACCGTCAAAGAGATCCCAGGCACAAAGTTCGTATCAATCGAACGTGCCGGCCACGCGTGCACGATCGAAGAGCCCGAACAAGTCATGCGTGCAATGGCACCCTTTCTCAAGGCGGCAACATGAGAGCGGTACGCGTGCGCGACTTCGGTGGGCCCGAAGTGCTCCGCGTCGAAGAAACAGCCGACCCGACTACAAATGCGGGTCAAGTCTTGGTGCGCGTTCATGCCGCGGGGGTCAATCCGGCCGATACGTACGTGCGATCCGGCCAGTACGCGAATCTTCCGCAGCTGCCCTACACGCCAGGCCAAGATGGCGCAGGCGTGGTGGTCGCGATCGGTCAAGGCGTGTCGCGCGTTGCAGTCGGGGACCGCGTGTTTTTCTGCGGCACGCTCACGGGCGCTTACGCGGGGCTTGCGCTTTGCGACGCGACACGTGTGTTTCCTCTTCCAGAAAGTGTGTCGTTTGCGCAAGGTGCTGCGGTCGGTGTTCCGTACGGCACCGCATATCGTGCGCTCTTCCACAAAGCGCGCGCCACCGCTCCGGAGTGGGTTCTCGTGCACGGGGCCAGTGGTGGCGTCGGACTTGGTGCCGTGCAGCTGGCCGTGGCTGCGGGCTTGCGCGTGATTGGCACTGCCGGAAGTGAAGCGGGTCTTGCGCTCGTGAAGGCGCAAGGTGCGCACCATGTGCTTGATCACGGATCGACTGGGTATTCAGACACGATACGCGCGCTCACGGAAGGACATGGCGTGGACGTCGTCATCGAGAGCGCCGCGCATGCGAACTTGCAACGTGACCTGGAGATGATGGCGCTGGGAGGCCGCGTGGTGGTGGTCGGCAACCGCAGTGAGACGCAAGTGAACCTTCGCGCGGGAATGACAACCGATGCGGTGATCATGCCGTTTTTGCTGACGAACATGAACGCGAGCGACTTCGCGAACACCTACGCATCGCTCAGCGCAGGACTCCGAAACGGAACGCTCCGTCCGATTGTTGCGACCGAGTTGCCGCTCGACCAAGCTGCGCAAGCGCACCGTGACGTGATGGCAGGAAAAGCGCTCGGAAAGATCGTTTTGGCGTGCGCGTGACGATAGAGCGATGTTATCGCAATCGGATCGGCGTAGTATGAACGTTCCTGCGCGAATTTCGCGCGGCGAAAGGACTGTGAGCCGGGCATGCCGACAACATTCGAAAAACGCGAAAAAGAGAAGAAGCGCCTGGAAAAGGCGCGCGCAAAAGAGTCGAAGACGGCGCAACGCAAGCTCGAAAAAGCCAATCGCGTCGTCGATCCTAACGGCGAAGATCCCGATATTGCAGGCGTGATTCCTGGTCCCCAGCCCATCAACTGGTGAGTCGCTAGCGGACACTACTGCGCCGAACTTTTGTCGCCCAAAACGGTTAGCCCCAGAAGCAACCAGAACACGCCAAGCAGCGGCGTAAACTCGAAGAAGTAGTCGAGCGCGCCGTGAACAAAAAATGCGCCGCACGCTGCGCCGCAGGCGAGTGGAACAAAGGCCCCTTCAGTTCTGCGCTGAAGAATAACGCGTGCTAGTGCGAACGCGATCCACCCGAGAACGACGAAGCCCACTAAGCCAAGGTTCGCGAGTGTCTCGAAGTAGAGACTGTTCGCGTGGATGCGCGTGTCGGTGTACGGTATCCCGCCCGGTGCTGGTACCAGAATGCGTTGGTAGTGGCGCCGAAAGTTGTCAGGACCAAGTCCGATAGCCGGGTGCTCTCGCCAAAGCGCGATCGCGGCTCGCCAAAGCGCACCGCGCGAGGGCGGTGGCGGTGCAAAGATCACTGCGGGATGAGAAAGGGGTCGTGGCCGATCTTTGTCTTTTTCGGGACGTTCGACTTCGACGTTCTGGTCGGCCGTTGTGTTTCCTTTTTCGCTGAACCACGCGATGTGTTCCGAAACGAGATCCCAGCGCAGCCGATAGGCGCCTTCAATCTCGGGCGCGCGTACGATTGCGAGGACGGTGAGCGTCTGACCTGGCGCGACATCGGTCGATAGCGATGTTCGAAGGCCCTCGAAGTTTTCACGCGTTGCAGTGGAGCGCCCAACGGGCTCCCAATGATAGCTGAGGAAAACGGGCGCGGTGCCTGAGTGCTGCCACGTGACTGCGCCACTGTTGCGAACAGCGACGGAGGTTGTGAACGTTTCTCCAACGGACACGTGCGTCGGCCCCGACAAAATTGAATAGTCGGCGCGAAGCCATTGATCGTCTTGCCACCAAAGGAGCCGAAGTCCGCGGTGTGAATTGGGTGCGAGCACCACGAGCGCGCTTGAGAGCAGGAGCACACCAATGACGGCTGCTGTTGACCAACGCATCCACTCAAAGCGAAGGCCAAGCGCGAAGAGAAACATGCACGCAACCAGTGCGCCGACGAGCGCCGATCGCGTTGCGCTTGCGTGAATAGCGATCGCGAGAAATACAGCCGCCACCGCAGTCATTGCGACGCCTGCGGATCGCCAGCGATGCGAGCGCAAAAGTAACGTCGGCGCAACCACGATCAAGGGCGTTGCGGCCTCCCAGTACATCGCGCCGATGGTGGGATACGCGAAAACGCCTCGTGCCCGCGTTAGTCCAACCGATTCGAACGTCCCTGCGTTGAACCACTGCCACGCACCGCGTGTGCTTGAAAGCAGCCAGTCGAACGCGGCAGTCGTTGCCGAGAGCAACGCGCCAGCGGTCAGCGCAAAGAGCACACGCTGGGTGACTTTGGGAGGCCTTGCGAGATCCCTCGCTGCGAAAAATACGAGAACACCGCTGGTGGTTCTCAGCGCAAATTTGATTGCCGCGATGCGATCAACCGGCGCGAGTGCGGCCGCGATGCAGTTGACGACAATCCACAAAACTGCAGGCAAGAGCAACGGATCGCTCGGGGTTGCGGTGCGACCTTGGCGACGATCCAAAAGCGTGAGCACCCATGTGCCGAGCGTTGCGTAGAGCACGAGCTCTACGGTTGTAAGCTGCAAGGGACCGACGTGCATGAGTGGCGCTTCGAATGGAAGCACCAGGGCGAGTAACACGAGGAAGAGCTCAGCGAGTCGTTTCAAGGGGAGCAAAACCGCGGGCAGCATATGCGACAAACGAACTCGCGCTTGATCGTGTAATGTACACAGAACGGAGAGTCACGATGAACGTCACGTTTCTTGATTGGCATCATCTTACGGGACCTGCTCTTCAGGCGCTCGATCGAGAGCGCACCATCGTGCTCGTATCGTGCTCACCTCTCGAGGTCCATGGGCCGCACCTGCCGCTCTTCGCGGATATTCGCCAAGGAGAGGGTCTTCTCGAACGCGCGGTCGAACGGCTTGCAGAGTTGCGCAACGAGAAGTTGACGTGCGTTCGCTTGCCTTGGGTGTGGATGGCAACCGATGTATTGCCGCACGTGGGCTCGATTCACTTTGAACCGAGTACGGTCGCGCGTGTCGTAGAAGAGCTTGGCGCAAGCCTTGGCCGTCAAGGGTTCAAGCACGTGTGGATCGGTAACTTTCATGGTGGGCCACGCCACATCCTCGCGCTCGAAATGGGCGCGGTGCGCGCATGGAAGAAAACGGGCGTCGGCATGATTTCCGTCTTCTCTCTACTCGTTGCTCGTCTCACGGGGGGCAGCTCCGATCTCGCTTCGTTGCTCGGAGGAATTGGTGGCATTACGCGCGAAGATCTCAAAGGAGATTCACACGGCGGTTTGGTCGAGACCGCGATGCTTCTCCATCTTGCCGGGTCTCACGTCGATGCTGCATACGACAAGCTTCCGCCGCGATCGCTCGAGCTCGAACTCGAAGCGCGCGGTGATGCTCCGCTGCAGAAGGGCGAGAAGGCGACGGTCCCAGAGCTCGTGCGCGGATTTCCGCTCAAGGCACGCTACTTTGAGCGCGAGACCTACGCAGGAGCGCCAGCGCGCGCGACCGCCGACGTCGGCCGACAATACCTCGATCGCATTGCAATCGAAGCCGCAAGCGCGCTCAACGAAGTGTATTCGGGTACGCGATCTCCAGGCGACTGCCATTCGCCGTTGTGGCCTCTTCGACACGTCATGATGAGCACAACCGTCGGAAAGATATTTGATCGCTTTGCGCGCACGCGTCCACCGCCTGTGTAACGACGATGCCGCTGCACGCGCTACAACCCGGCGATCTCGGTCTGAGACAGCGCAACGCTATACATTCGTAACCCTGCGAGTGCGCCGGTGAAGTTGTTGACTAACGCGGTAGAAGTGTACGCCGCGCCGATGGTCACGGCTCGCGTCGGCACGGTTTGGCCCTGCGTGGTGTAGTAGCGCAACGCGCCGCTCGTCGTCTTTGAGGCAACCATCTTTTTGTCGACCCACATCGTGTAACTGGCACCGTCATAGGTGAAGACGAAGTGATGCCAACCCGCGGTGAGTGCCGTTGTCGCGTACTCGAGCGGCGATGGATCAACCTCGACCGTTGTGTGAATTTGGAAACGCAAAGATGTGCCCGTTTGGTACGTCTCGTACCCTTGCTCCTTGGCGATGATGGTTTGCTTTGAAGGCAACGCCGCACTCCAATCGCCTCGCTTTGCGTGCAACGCAATGGTGATGCTCGATGTATTGACGCCTGCGAAGTAAGGAATGGCTGCGAATTGAGTCGCACTGAATTCGGTCGCGCGCGGAAGAGTTGCCGCTGGACCTTCGCTACTTCCGAGCACGAGTGCGTCGCTTCGCTCGAAGTCGTTGCCGAGTGGATCGCCAGATGTTGATTGGTCGAGAGGCCAGTCGCCAAGCAGTGGTGGAGCGGGCCGCGTTTGGCTTGGTAGGGTTGCCCAAGCAATCTTCTGAAGCCGCGTTGCTTCTTCTTCTGAGACCGCGAGACCTCCGTTTCCAAGACCTACTGGAGTGACCCCTGTAAGCGATGCGTAGAAAACGCAGGCGGCGAGATACGTGCCTTGGGCATTCGGGTGTGATCCATCCACGTCGTGAAGCACGATGCTCGGATCGCGAACCGCGCGGCTCCATGCGCGCCCCACAGGCGCAACCCCAGCGCCGATTGCCTCGGCGTGACGTTGATAATAGTTCGCGATCGCGACGTCCTGTGTGAAGCGGTATCCGTTGGGATCGGACTTTCGTGCCCAGGTCATGAACAAGAGCGTTTTGGCGCCAGCGGCCTTGATTTTCGCATCGAGCGTGCTGATCGCGGTTTTGACACCGACGTTGAATTCGGGCTGTTGGCTTTGGTCTTGAAGCACAACGACGTCCCAGCCCTTTTGCAGCATCGTATCGACGGCCGGATCGACCGCGTGGCCTTCCCAGGTTTGTCCACCAGACGCCACTTGATCGACGACGAACCGCGCGGCCGATTGCGTGGCCTCGCCCAACTTGGCGATGACTCCGGGCAAGTTGTTGACGTACGTGTAGCTGTTTCCCAAAAAGAGCACGCGAAGAGTAGGCGCTGGGACAGACGCATCCAAAGCACCTGCTTCGAGCGTTCCTGTATCGGGTCCGCCTTCAGCTGTTGTGATCGGTGGCGTTGAGTTTGAGCCACCACTGTCGCAATGAAAGAGCGTTGCAAGGGCAAGAACACAGAAAAGACGCGCGACTGCATTGCGTGCCCACGCGCGTTGTGGGCGAAGTGGTTGAAGCATGTTCCTGGGGTTGCTAGCAGAAGGACGCCTCGCGCGCAGTCCCACGCATATTTCAGAACCGGATCGGGACGTAAACGCGCTTGCTTGCCTATCTCGACGCAGGGATCATCGCCGCAGTAACCCATGAAACTCGCGATCGAAGTCACAACTTGCGGACCTACGCGTGCTGGCGTTGGCTACTACACCGAGCACTTGGTGGACGCGGTTCTCGCGACACGCTCTGCAGGTGACGAGGTTGTTCTTCTGTCGAATCATCTCCCGGCGCCAGAGTTGGCGACACGGTGGGATGCCCACCTTGTGGTTGCCGGTACCGCAACGCGCGGCATTTGGATGCAGTCCGACGTACCAAGTTTGCTCACGGGTGCGCATGCAGACGTTGCGCTCTTTCCGAACTACGTCGTGCCGTTTGCTTCTCCGTGTCCGTCGGTCGTCGTGGTGCACGACCTTGCGCTCCTCCGCATGCCGTTTTTTTTTACAAGACGAAAACGCGCGTTGATGGAGCCATTGCTTCGTCGTTCGATCGCTTCGGCGTCGCTTGTCGGAACCGTTTCGGAAGCGTCGAGTCGAGATATTGTAGACCTTCTCGGCATCAACAAAGAGCGCATCGTCATGATGCCTGGCGCCGCGCATCCTTCGTGCAAGCGTGCGAGCCTTGAAGCTGTCGAAACGGTACGTGCGCGGTACAAGCTGCGTCGTCCTTACGTGCTGACGGTTGGGACTCTCGAGCCACGCAAGAATCTAGCGACAGTGCTTCGTGCGTTCGATGAGCTTGCCGCGACTGCGCCTGATCACGAACTCATCGTCGTAGGGGGTCGCGGATGGATGGATCAAGCGGTCCTGCGAGCGATGGAGGCGCGCGCGCCGTCAGGTCGTGTTCGCTGGCTCGGCTACGTTCCTGAGGAGGAGCTCGCGGCGCTCTACTCGGGTGCCGACGTGTTTGTCTATGCATCGCATTTGGAGGGGTTTGGACTTCCGGTGCTCGAAGCCATGGCATGCGGCGTGCCGGTTGTGGCTTCCGATGTTGCGGCGCTGCGCGAAGTCGGTGGCGATGTTGCGCGTTACGTTTCGCCGTCGGATGCGAGTGCGTTCGCAAGTG
>JAHFDZ010000200.1 GCA_023248745.1 Myxococcales bacterium
CGCTGCGGCGCTTACCGATTTCGTCAAGACTCCTGACCTTGGCATCATCAACGTCCAAACGCTCAATCGAACAGAGACGACGGTGAGTTCGCGGCGCCTCGTCATGACCTCGATCGCGATGTCGGGCTCTTATGGGTTTACGTTGAAGTAAGCCGCGCTCAATGCCCACCGCGGCCGGGTTTCGCGTTCCATAGGGTGGCGATGAGTGAAGCGCCTAATATCGCGGATGGCACGAGCGTATAGCCCCAAACGCTCCATCCGAATTTGTCAAGAAACTTACCTAACATCAACGCAACGATTGCACCTGCGACATACTGCGCGCCGTCGAAGAGGCCAGCGGCGGTTGCAACAGCTTTGCGGCCGCCGAAGTCCATCGATGCCGCTCCACCCACGAGCGAGTGCGCAGACTGAATGAAGAACGAGATCAGAATCATCATCCAAGCCGCAAAGAACGGTCCGCCAGAGACTTTTGAAAACACGAACGCAGTCGCAGCCATGCCGAAAAAGGCAATGAAGATGACTGGCGCGCGTCGATTGTCGAACACGACATCAGACAGATTGCCCGATACCAACCCGCCGAACACCGCCGCGATTGGCATACCCACCGACGCGAACACGAAACACACCGTGGGCACTTGCTCTGGCGACATTTGAGAGAGCAGGCGACTCATGGCGATGCCTGCGAGCAAGAAAACCACGCCCACGGCGGAAAATGCCGTCGTGAAGCGCGTGATCGGTGTCCAGTCTTTGCGCTGATCGATCCGACCCTTGAGTTTCAAGATGCCTAAAATAATGAGCACCGAGATCGCAAGCGCTCCCAAGTTGTAAGGGATCATCGCGGCCTTCTGCATCGCCGACGATTTGTGAACGTTCGCAAAGTATTTCGGAAACCAGTCGTCAATGCCGTTGCGAACGAAACCGATCATCATCGAGGAGAGCGCGATGATCCACATCGTCCTCGACGCGAAGACCTTCTTCAAGACGAACGCGAGACCGCCGGCGCTTGCTTTTTCTTCAGCGGACTCATCGCCCGTATCGAGCTCGCCAAGGCCTGCGTCAGCAGGTGTGTTTTCGACCAACTTGGAGTTGAGAACAAACAGCAAGCCAAGCGAGGCGGCAGGAACCCAGAAGACCCATTGCCAAGGCAGCGCGCCGGCGATGAGCGGCCCTACTGCAAACGCAAGGGTCCGGCCCGATTGGATCATGATGCCAAAGATGCCGGCAAACGAACCTCTCTCTTGGACCTTGAACCACGCAGCGTTGATCTTCACGATCGAAAGCGCGCCGAACGATTGAAAGTAGTGGTTCATCGCCCAAGCGATCGCGAAGAACGCGAGAACATTGGCGTGCGTCATTCCGGCATTGAACGTCGCCGGCGTGACGACTTTGCCTGCAGCCATGACGGCGTCGTGGCCGAGAAACAGGTAGCCGAAGCCAAACACGACGTTGAAGGCGGCCGAGCCTACCGCGCCGATGAGGATGGCCTTCTTGCCACCGATTTTGTCGGCAAGAGGGCCATTGAGGAAGACCGACACGCCGTAGGTGATCTTGCCCGCCGAAATGATTGCGCCAAGGTCTGAGTTGGTCCATCCGTACTTGTTCGCGAGCAGTGCGTTGACCGCCGCGAAGTTGTACCGGCCCATGTAAAACATGGCGTACATAAGGCCGAGAAAGACCCAGTTTTGGGTGCGACGTGCCCGAAAAAAGCGCGGGTCGGCAGACTTCGTGAGCAAGGTCTCGAGTTCGTACGGCGGAAACATAGTTGGGCGGACACTAACAAAACTGGCCAGTTTCGTGTGTGCTACCGCGCGATGTGCGAGCTCATCCGTTCAGGGGACATGGCACATCAGACCGTTTGGTGTATGGTCCTGACCCGATGCAAGAGCCGCGAGACAGCCTTCCGCCGCCCTCTGAGCCACCCCGTCCAACGGCGGTGACGAACAACCCTATTCCGCCGGGCGAGAAGACGCTGCGGGTGCATGTTTTTGCTGCGGCAGCTGCAGGCCTCGTTCTTGTTGGCGGCGGCCTCTATTTGTGGCGACGACCGACCACCCCACCGTTGCCCGAAGTGAACACGTCGAACGCACTCACAGCTTCATCGAACACCGTAGCAACCTCACCTGGCGCGGCTCCACCATCGGGCGCGACGCCTGCCAAGGCGGGCATGTCGTCCGCTGTGTCGTCCGCAGCGGGGCCAAGTCTTTCAGAGGTGCGCCTCGTCTCTTGTCACGACAAAGGGTCGAAAAAAACAGCACCTGAAGAGTGCGATCACCTCAAACCGCTTGAAGAAGCGCTTACAAAAGCGGTTCGTGAATCGGCCGATTGCCTGCCTGACGACGCAACGGGCAGCATCGAATACGTCGCCGACGTCAGCTTCTCAAAAAAGCGCGTTCGTGTTCTCGTGCCGAGCAGTCATCGTTCGGTCAAGCAAAAGACCGCAATAAAGTGCGCAAAGTCGGTCAAAAAGCTACTCGGCGATGCTCCGTTGACCGACGTCGATCACCAGCACGCGCAATACAAACTCGCCGTCACCGCGACTTACGCGAAGAAGTAGCGCGCCAACCGCAGATGTCCGGCGCAAAGAAAGTCGGATCGTGCTGGCAAGCGTGGCTATCGATCGCTAGCGTTGCGCCATGCCGCTCCAGATTTTCGATCCGACGAGCGTGAAAGTGCGGCCTGCAGAGGCCGACGAGCCTGACGACGATCACTTCCACGATCAGTGCGGCGTGTTCGGCGTCTACGGGCATTCCGAGTCGGCCAACATGGCGTACCTCGGGTTGCATGCGTTGCAACATCGCGGGCAGGAGTCGGCGGGCATCGTGACGAGTGATGGTACCCAGCTGTATGCGCATCGCTCGATGGGCCTTGTTCACGATTGCTTCGACGCGCAATCGCTTTCTCGATTGCCAGGTCACATCGCAATTGGACATGTGCGCTACTCGACGGCGGGTTCGTCGCACATCAAGAACGCGCAGCCACTCGCGGTGAACTACGAACTGGGCGCGCTGGCCGTTTGCCACAACGGCAACTTTACAAACGCTGAAGCGATTCGCGCTTCGCTTGAGCGCAACGGCTCGATCTTTCAAAGCGACTCAGACACTGAAGTGCTCGTTCATCTCGTGGCGGCGAGCAAAGAGACGACGCTTGTCGGACGCATCACCGACGCACTCAAGCAAGTGCAGGGTGCGTACTCGCTCCTCTTTCTTACCGAAGACACGATCATCGCAGTGCGCGATCCCATGGGTATTCGCCCGCTCTGCCTTGGCATCTTGCCTGGCACCAAAGACGCGCACGTTCTCGCAAGCGAACCTGTTGCGTTCGACTTGATGGGCGCCGAATACGTTCGCGACGTCGATCCCGGCGAGATGCTCGTGATCGATCGTTCGGGGTTGCGATCACTAAGGCCGCTTGCGCCCGAGGCGCCTCACTTTTGCGTCTTCGAATACGTGTACTTCGCAAGGCCCGACTCGCAAATCGACGGAAGGCCGGTGTACGAAGTGCGCAAAGCACTCGGCAAGCAACTCGCGCTCGAGCATCCGGTAGAAGCCGACGTCGTGATCGCGGTACCCGATTCCGGCGTGCCCTCGGCGATTGGGTATTCGGCACAGTTACAAATACCTTTTGAGCTCGGTCTCATCCGATCGCATTACGTGGGTCGAACGTTCATTGAACCGCAGCAGTCGATTCGACACTTTGGCGTTCGCTTGAAGTTGAATCCGGTGAGGCCCGCACTCGCAGGCAAGCGCGTTGTTGTCATCGACGACTCGATCGTGCGGGGCACGACGTCACGCAAGATCGTCAAGATGCTTCGCGACGCGGGTGCCCGTGAAGTGCACCTTCGCATTTCAAGTCCACCGACGCAGTGGCCTTGTTACTACGGCATCGATACGCCAACCCGAAGCGAACTCATCGCGTCGAATCACTCCATCGAAGAGATCGCGCGCTACGTCACAGCCGATTCACTCGGGTACCTGTCATTCGAGGGCATGCTCAACGCTGCCGCCGGCAACGCAGAGGGCACGGGTGTGTGCCACGCTTGTTTCTCCGGCCGCTATGCGATTCCGCTATCTGAAGGTGTGGTTCCGGCAAGGCGGCAGCTTCGGCTCGTGGGTGTGTAGTCGCTTTACGAAACGGGCACTTTCCCACAGCTTCATGCGTCATTAAGGTGATTCGGTGAACACAGACGTATCGGTGTACGAAGTCGGCCTTCGCGACGGGTTGCAGAACGAAAAGGCGATTGTTCCGTTGGTTGACAAAGTGCGTCTCGCGGAGGCGCTGGTCGCGTCCGGGTTGCGACGCATTGAGGTGACGAGTTTCGTGTCGCCAACGTGGATTCCGCAGCTTGCCGACGCCGACGCATTTTGTCGCGCATTGCCGAAAGCCGAAAATGTAACCTTTAGTGCGCTTTGTCCGAACCAGCGTGGCCTCGAGCGTGCGCTTGCGACGACGTTGCCTGAAATCGCGGTCTTCGTGAGTGCGAGCGAAACGCACAACAAGAAAAACGTGAACAGGTCGACCCGCCAGAGCCTCGACGAATTCAAAGATGTGATCGCGGGTGCAAAGCGCGCCAATCGTCGCATTCGTGGTTACGTTTCAACGGTGTGGGGATGCGCCTACGAGGGAGCAATCCCGATCGCGCAATCGCTTGCCGTTACGCGAGAACTGCTATCGCTTGGCTGCTACCAAGTTTCGCTGGGAGATACGATCGGAGCAGGGACGCCACGCCAAACGCGCGAGATTCTCACCGCCTATCTCGCCGAACTTGGGCCCGATCAACTCGCAATGCACATGCACGACACACGTGGCACGGCGCTCGCGAACATTCTCGTTGGGCTCGATTGCGGCATCCGCGATTTCGATTCAGCCATTGGTGGCATGGGCGGATGCCCATACGCCCCCGGCGCAGCGGGCAATGTTGCAACGGAGGATCTCGTCTACATGCTTGACGGCATGGGAATAGCAACAGGTGTGGATGCGGACGCAATCTTGATGGCGGCGCGTGTCGCGGAAGAAGTCGCAGGTCGCCCTTTGCCTGGCAAAGTGCACCAAGCTGGGTGGTTCCCAAAACGCGCCAATGTTGGCGCTTCTGGCACGCCGATTTCAAAGTTGAAATAGGCGATGCGATTGGCTTTCATTCATGCAATGCGCGTGAACGCAACGAGCGCGCGATTCACGACGAATCGCGCTCCGCATCCGTTGGCTCGAGATCTGCACTGTGGCGCAACGTTGCCGCGCAGTGAGGCCGCCCGCCCCCCCCTAGGCCCCTGCGCGGCTGTTTTTATTTCCGCGTTTGTGCTGAGCGCGATTGGGTGTCGACAGACACCGAGTGAGCCACCAGCTCCAGCGCCGCGAATTGTTTCCGAGACCGTTACAAATGAAGTGCGCTGTGTGAAACCGCTCGCGAGCGTGGCGCCAGCGCCGGTTGCCCCCGCAGCCTCATCGAAGTGTCCCCAACCAGCGCTAGGCGCGACCCCGTTGATCGTCATCCCGATTCGCATCGAAGGCGTTGATACGATTGTGAGCGCTGAGTTTGCGCGCTCGCCGGAAGAGACCGCGCGGGGCTTGATGTATCGTACCTCTCTCGGTGACAAATCAGGCATGCTCTTCGACTTGCGCGAGCGAGGCACGCACGAGTTCTGGATGCGCAACACGTGCATTCCGCTCGACATGATTTTCATCGACGAAGACGGCACGATCGTCGGCGTGTACGAATGGGCCGTTCCGCTCACCGAAACCTCACGCGGCGTTGGTTGCGCATCTCGATACGTGCTCGAGGTCGCAGGCGGCTGGGCGCGATCGCACGGCGTGCAACCGGGCAAAAAAGTGACGCTTCCTAGGTAAAGGGCGCGCGCGGCACAACTCACGCTGAGGCGTGCACCGGCTGCCTTGCTATTCACAATGTCATGCTGCTTGACAATTATCGCGTGCTCGCTTGCTTGATGGTCCTCGCGGGCTGCTCGCAACCGCCCCCAACCGCCCCAACAGACGCAACTGCACCTCCCGCCGACGCTTCCGCTGACGCTCCCGCCGACGCTTCCGCTGACGCTCCCGCCGACGCTTCCGCTGACGCTCCCGCCGACGCTTCCGCTGACGCTTCCGCTGACGCTCCCGTCGACGCTCCCGCCGACGCTTCCGCCGACGCTCCCGCTGACGCTTCCGCTGACGCTTCCGTTGACGCTCCCGCTGACGCTTCCGCTGACGCTCCCGCCGACGCCGACGCGCCCACCCAGTCCGCCTGGACCCGTGCAAGCGCAACCACAAACGGACAGGGGCTCGGAGAATGCACAACCGCTTCACTTGCCGCAAACACAACTTCTACGGTTACATTTTTATGTCAAAACAACGGGATTGCATCGGTATACGTAAGAACAATTCCGTTAGCCGGCCGCTACGCAACGCCAGACGGTCTTGCGAGTGCAAACGGTGCGTGCACAGAACCCGTGATTGATGCCGCCGGCGCGCACGTTGCGTTTGCATCACGCGCATCCAATCTCGTGACTGGTGACGCGAATGGTCGCGGCGACATATTTGTGTACACCGTGAGTCCAGCAGGTCTCGAGCGTGCGAGCATTGGGTTGCTTGGCGCAGAGGCCAACGGCGATAGCGAAGAGCCGAGCATCTCGGGCGATGGTCGCTACGTTGCGTTCGCTTCGAGTGCGAGCAATCTCGCGACCGGGGACACGAACGGGCAAATGGACATCTTTGTTTACGATCGCCAAACGAAAGTGACTGAGCGCGTCAGCGTGAGTAGCGCGAACGTCGAGGCGAACGGCGCAAGCAGTGACGGCGCGATATCACCGGACGGTCGTTACGTTGCGTTTCAATCGAGCGCCAGCAATCTTGTTGCCGGCGACACCAATGGCAGAACCGACGTTTTTCTCTTCGACCGTACGACTCGCACAATTGAGCGCATCGCCGAAGACGCGCAATTCCCCAGCGTATCGACAGACGCAAAGATCGTCGTATTTCAATCCAACGCTGCGCTCGTAGCGGGCGACACCAACGGGACGATGGACGTTTACGTTCGTGATCGCGTGCAGGGCACCACATCGCGCGTCAGCGTGGGCACGACCGGCAACGGCTCAAACGAACGAAGCCTCGATTCGATGCTCTCTTACGACGGTCGATTCGTTGTGTTTCACACCAAAGGGGCGCTTGACTCGCTCGACACCAACGGTCTCGAAGATATCTATCTCCGCGACCTTGGCAACCGTACGACCCTGCTTGTGAGCAGTACGCCCAATGGTCAATCGAACGGACCGTCAAGAAACGGATCCATATCGGGTGACGGCAAGGTGATCACTTTCGAAACGACGGCGACCAACTTTTTTGCGGGTGATACTTCGGCCTCTGACGTGGTTGTGAGAACGCTGCCTTAGCGCTCGGCGCCGTTTCTTTTCGCTTGGGGGCGAGGAGCGGTAGGCTTGAGACATGAGTCGCTTTTCGCCCGCGTTCAAATTGGGGCGCCACGCTATCGGGCCAGGGCAGCCGACGTATGTGATCGCCGAGCTCTCGTGCAATCACAATGGCGATTACGACGAAGCTGTGAGGCTGCTGCGCGCCGCAAAGGACGCGGGATGCAACGCCGTCAAACTCCAAACCTACACGGCGGACACGATCTCGCGCCGCATCAAAAACGAGCGCTTTCGCATTCGCGGATCCATGTGGGACGGCTCGTATACCTTCGACCTCTACGACAAAGCGGCAACGCCGTACGAGTGGCACGAGCGGCTCTTTGCCGAAGCGGCCTCGCTCGACCTCGACATGTTCTCTTCGCCGTTCGATGAGTCGGCCGTCGATTTTCTCGAATCCCTCAATGCCCCGTTCTACAAAGTTGCAAGCTTCGAGGTCGTTGATCATCCGCTCCTCGTCAAAATGGCCAAGACGGGAAAGCCAATTGTCATGTCAAACGGCATGACGTATTTGCACGAGCTTGACGAAGCCATTGGGATCCTTGCTGACGCTGGCTGCAAGGAGCTAGCGCTGCTGCATTGCAACAGTGGGTATCCGACGCGGTTCGAAGAAGCCCATCTGCGAACGATTCCGGTGCTCGCTCAAATGTACTCTGTTCCGATCGGTTTGAGCGACCACTCGCTTTGGGCCGACGCCGATCCCAAAGATCCAAAAGATTCGATGCCGCACATAGCGCCGACAGAAGGCGTTCGGCTGGGGGCATGTATCGTCGAGGTTCACTTGCTTGGCGATCGCGACGAAGCGCGCGCTCTCTTTGCGAAAGGAGAGGGGGGCTTTGACTGGCCCTTCTCGCGCACGCCGACCGAACTGAAGAAGATGGTCGACTCCATTCGCGCCGTCGAAAAAGATCGCAACATAAGTTACGAAACTGAACTCGAGCGCGAATGCGCGGCGCGCGCCCTCGGCAGCGTGTGTTTTGAGCCAACGGTGCGCGAGCTTGGCAATCGCGGTACGCGCCCAACGCTCTGGATCACGAAGGCCGTCAAGAAAGATGACGTTCTGCGGTTCGAGGGTGGCGGCGCGAATGCGGACGGTAACTTCGATTCAATTCGCCCCGGTGGTGGCTTGCACACCCGGTATGCAGCGGTGCTCGAAGGAACGCGCGCGGCTTGCGATGTCGAAGCGGGAACGCCGCTCAGTTGGGATCACGTTTTGCTGCGGGGCTGAGTGCGGCAAAACTGGGGAAGGCGATCAGTCCGGCTGATGCAATACGTTCTGCGATCCTTCGCGGAAGTAGTACCGGTCGAACACTTCGCGATCAAAGCTGATCGCGCCAAACAGGTTCCACGCGAGCGACCATGCGATCGCGCCCTTGAACAGCTTGCCAAAACGATGCCCACCGATCGCAAGCATCATGAAGAGGAGCAGAGCGTAGTCGCTCGAGAAGCGATACCCAAACTGTCGCCAACCACTGTTTTGGTACATGAGCAACATCAGCGCCTGCAACATCGCGACAAGTCCGAGACCTGCATAAAGGGGTGACTTGCGTTTCGGGTACAAGAGCCAAAAATAGAGCGGCGTCGTAAACCACAATGCGAGGCCGTGTTCGTTAATCTTGAAGAGCGATCCGAACGCGGCTGCACCTTCTTTGGAAGGCAACCACGGAAGGAGCGTCAGCGCGATGCCGAGGTTCTTCGGCAGGTAATGGTAACTAAAGAGGCCCCATTTCAGCATGCGGCCCTGCCAGTACACGGTGAGATGCTCATGCCCAAAAGCGAACGGGCTGAGCGTGTGAAAGCGCGCGTAGTTGTACCAGCTGCAAATGGCAAACGAGGCGAGTATTGGCAACGAAAATATAACAACTGATGTTACAAATCGAGCCCACTTGAGCGTGCGCAGTTGCGCCACGAGCGTTGCGACAAATCCGTCACGCTCCTCCGGTTCTGATGCGTGCACGCGAAGTGCCTCAAAAGCGAACACCAGCGTTGCGAGGAGCATGATCGGCCGTGATGTCCACGCGCACGCAAACGCAAGCCCTGCGAGAAATGGCCGCTTTGCGTCGAGCGAAAAGAGAAGCGCAATGGCGAGCGCGCCGACGCCGACCGCATGCGCAGCGAACCAAACAGAGCCTTGCACCGCGCTAAAAAAATAGACCGTTCCAAATGCAAATAGCGCACTTAGAGTGACATTTTCGAACTCCGAACGTTCGGAGCGCTCTGTTTTTCGTAACTTTTCGAGTATCAAAAAGAGCACGGCAGGACCAATGCCTGCGAGCCAAATCACGAACTGTCCGTCAGAGAAACGCTCCGGCGTTCCAGCCAGCGCAACCAAGGGCACCATCAACACCGCTGGAAAGGGTGGAAAGCTGATGAACGTTTTGCCCTCGAAGGACGCGAAGTCGTTGTTGCCAGAGTAGCCCGGCGGTCCGCCTTCGATAGCGTTCGTCTTGTGCAACCAGGCGTGTGCCAAGTGTGCGTAGTGGTTGTAGGGCGTGTGCGACGCAATGCGAGGCGGGCCGGCAACCGCTAGATAAATAAGTGCCGCGGCGAGGTAGATGGCGAGCGCGATGCAAAAGCGTCTTCGAGGCGAATCGGGCGCAAGCAGGCGCGCAAACATGCCGCCAGCCTAACACTCGGTCTTCAGGCTTGTTCGCGCTTTCGTTACGCCAATGTTGTTGGCGTTGGACGGGCGCGAACCATGTCCGTCGCTTCGGCGAGAAGAGCCGAGGCAAATTGGATCACGTCGCGCTCTGAATAACCTTGAGCGCGAAGGTCGCGTGCGATCGTCCGGGCAAGAAGTTTGATTGTCTTCGCGGGTGATGCAGCTTGTCCACCGTCAGCCATTGGCGGCCTGGAATGCACGAAATGGGCCAACGTGATGTCACCCAAAAGGGTGAGATTTTTGTGCGATAGGATAGACGTTCTCGTCGGTGCAAGCGCGTACCTACTCAGCAAGGCGTGTACTGGCGTTCGCGGTAAAGGGGCGTAACTGTCGTTGACAGTGCTGGTCATTCGCTTCGACAATTTCAAATCGCACACACGAGGGGCCACTGTCTGTTGAGGGTGGGTGGCGCGGGTGTGCGCTGCGAGGGAACTACATGTTCACGGTGATCATCAGTGAGAAGGGCGGATCCGAGCGCCGCGAATTCTATGACAAGAACGAGGTCAGCGTCGGAAGGGTTCAAGGCAATGATCTGATGCTCCCGAAGGGCAACGTTTCGAAACACCACGCTCGCCTTCTGTTTCGTGACAGTCGCTTCATCGTGACCGATCTGAAGAGCACCAACGGCACGTATGTGAACGGCCGAAAGATCGCGCAAGCAACGCCGGTGCGCGAGGGTGACAAAGTTTACATCGGGGATTTCGTCCTGCGTCTTGAGCCGGGTCACGTTGTCGAGGGCGCTGCTCAGCAAGTCCAACAAGTCGCGCCAGTGCAAGCAGCTCCGCCTCCACCTGCCGCGTCCGCACCTATCATCACGGCACCGCCTGCGGCGCCAGCGGCAGCGATGACGGCTCCGCCACAAGCGCCCGCGCGCGCGCAGCCTCCGTCAACACCCATGTATGCAGCACCGCCTAGGCCGCCCTCGATGCCCGCGCCTCCACCGGTCGATCCACCGCGCGCGCGTCCTCAAACGGTTTCGCTTCCAACGCGTCCTCCGATGCCCTCAGCGCCTCAAGTATCGCTCGCGCCGAACGCTACTCCGGCCGCGCCTCAAGTCGTTCCCCAAGCACCACTTCCGCTCCCGGGCGCGATGCCATCGATGGCAGGTTCGTTTGGCCAGGGATCGAACGCTGGTGTGCAGGCGCCGGTTGCGCCGCCGCGGCCTTCGATTGGGCCGACGATGCCTCCGCACGCGCAGCGTCCGGCAACTGGAACCCGTGAAGCCGCGGGATCAGCCGCGCGAAGGCTTGCACTCGTGACCTTGATGGATCGCGTTTCGGATGTGATCAACCTCAGCCCCCTGCGTACGAATCCGGTCGCTGACGACAAGCTTGCGGGCGCGATCGATCGTGCGGTTCGCGAGCAAGCGAAAGCAATGCGCGATGAGGGCGAAGCACCTGAGGGCGTAGACATCGAGTCCGTTGCACGCGATGCGCTCAAAGAACTTGTTGCCCTCGGTCCGCTCGCCGGGCTGCTCG
>JAHFDZ010000201.1 GCA_023248745.1 Myxococcales bacterium
GAAAATGTAGTGATGGAACTTGGTGCCCGCGAACGAGAAGAGGCCGAACGAAAACAGGAACCACATGCTCAAGAAAACGGACGTGTCGGCGCGCTTATCGTCACCTTCGGTGTTGTATTTCAGCCAGCGCACTAGCGCCGTCGGGATGAGTCCAACCCACGGGAAGAACGCGTAGCCAAGCTGCCAGATGTAGAAGCGGAAGCTCGTATCGTCGCCTTCGTTCGTGTCGTGCACGTGGTCGAACACACGGTTGACCATGTCGTGGAAAATCAAGCGTTGAATAAACGCTCCGCCGTGGCGAGCGTACATTGCGACGTACCAGGGGAGCGCTACCGCCAAAATGATAAGCAACCCGCTGCCGAGTTGCAGACGCTCGAACTCGCGCCACCTTCGCTTCGTGATGATGTAGGCGCCTGCGCAAAGAACAGGGAGCACGATACCGGCTGGGCCCTTGCCCATCATCGCAATCGCGGCACACATCCACGCGCCTAAGTAGGCGAGCTGGCGAATGCGCCGTTCGCGGCGGTTGAGCCAAAAGAGTGTGACGAGGCAGCTCAGCCAAACGAGCGCTTGAACAATGGGCTGAAACCACTTGATGGCGGGCGGGATATCGCTTCGGCAAGCTTCGTTGCCCGGCAAGTTGCAATTGCCCATCCCTGACCCGGATCGAAAAACGTCAAGGTGCGGAACTTTGAACCCGAAGCCTTCGCCGCCGACGACGAACTCGATGTGGCGTGTGGCAAGATAGAAGATCTGCGGCAATGCGACGACCGCTATCGCGCCCATCACGAAGTGCCACGCCGACACTCGGCACGTTGAGCTGCCGAGGCGCAATTCGTAACTCTTCGCGATCTTATCTTCGGGTTGCCCAACTCCGTAGAGCAAGAGTCCCATCGCCGCGGTGAGCGGAGCGACGAACGGCATGTCCGTCATGGTTTGGTGCGAGAGAAAATACCATTGAGGCATCGTTGCGAGCACGAGGCCGCCCAAGAACGCTGCGCGTCGTCCAAAGGCCAGCGAGACGCCTTTGTAAATGACGTAGAGCGCGACGATTGCCATGAGCACGACCGGCGCACGCACAATCCACTCGGGATGCAGGTCCGGTTTACTGCCGTTGCCGATGAGCATCTTGTCGGGTTCGAAGTGCGCTCCGAGGATGCCCATCGCGAGCGCCTGAATCCAGAAGTTGAGAATTGGCTTTGAGAAGAACCAACCTTCTTGCGCCCACCACAGTGAGATCCAGTCGTCCTTTGCGAGGATTTCGCGCGCGACTTCGCCGTAGTGAGTTTCCCAAGGATCCCACAGCGAGAAGTTTCCCATGCAAGGCAGGTAGAGAGCGCCTGCGAGGACGAGAAGCCAGAAACCGTGGCGCTGTAGCAATGGTCTGCGAGCGCCGGATTCGTCGTAGGAAAAGACGCCGAGCGAACTCCCAGCGCGAAATATCGACGCTACGAAGAGCGCAAACGCAATGGTAACGGTGAGGCCCCAAACCCATTGAGGCCCACGAGAGGAAGCGGCGCCGACTATCGAAGCGACGAAGGCAACGCCAGCGGTAACGACGGTCAACGCGCTTAACCAAAAGCCTTCGCTCGCGACGGTGGTGCTAACCGGTCGCGCCATCCACGAAGCGTCGATAGAATGGTCAACGGGCTTGTCGGTAGCGCTCACATTTTCGTTCCCAGCGTCATCCGCTGAGAGTCGACCGAATGGCACGAGCCTATCCCAAATGAGAACGAACGAGCCTGCCGCGCCAATCGTGCCGAGCAGCCCGAGCATGATGCTCCACCAGTGATGGCCCCTCGCACTCATCGCGATGACCATTTCGAGTGCGGAAACCACAAAAACCGCGACCGCGACTTTTGGAGATCGGGGCTCGCTGCCGGCCTTCAAACTCAATGCGGGCGGGCCCTTGACCTCAATTTGCTCGGTTGCGGATGGAAGCGACTCGTTAAGCCCGGGGTCCTCTTCGTTGGCCATGCGTGGACATGCTCCTTACTTGGAAACCTGAGCCGTGCGCGATGACATTTTGCAGCCCCGGTAGACGCGCCCAACCCGAGACGTCCTACATGTCATACAAAGGCGCATCTATCAGGTGCTGGGTGAGGTCTCAACACCGACCGAAGCGTGCCTCGGTCTTGATGCGCCGGGACAACCCTGCCAGGAACCCCCGCTCGCAGTTTTCGGCAGTTCGTCATGGAGGTTTCCCAATGAGTGGTTGGTTGTCCAGGCTCAGCCTAGGCGCCTTGGTAGGCGTGATCAGCATGGGTGCGGGATGTGCGTCGGAGCGCGATCCGGTGGAGCGCGTCCAGCCCCAAGCGATTCCGAAGTCTTTTTTCCTCGGAGCCAATTTCAAGGACACAAAGGACGACCCCGAGTTCTACGGCCGCACGATGATCATCGATGCGCCCTACGGCGCGCCGGGTTGGGGCCTCTTTACGAACAGCCTCAACGTGATGTCGCGCCTCAAGTGGGAAGCGACCGAAACCCAGCTTGTGGGCCGCATTACATACGAGCGCGTCGAAGGAACTGACGGCAAAGGAAAAGAGGGTGCTCGATCGCGTGAAGGTCAAGTCGCTTACATATTTCCGATCACGACGCACTTCGACATTCGCCGTGACTACAACGCGCAGACTGGCGAAGAGAACAACGTCATTGTCGAGAACACGACCGATCGGCCCTGGTACGATCGAGAGTTCTTCCGCGTCGATTGGTCGCGCAACCAGATCACCGCATACGACCTCGATACGCTTGCGATGATCGGTATGGAGGGCGGCGTTACCTATGAAAATATGGCGTTCAACGTCACCGATCCAAGCGACCCCAACGCACCTGTCTACGACTTCGAAAATGGGTACTTCGATGTTACAAATAAGCTGTTTGCAAAGCCGGAGATGCTCTACTTCCCCGAATGGGGCGTGACGTATCCCGCTTGCATGCTCCCGAACGCAATTTCGGGCGGCCAAATGCCGAGCGGCAATTGTAACTCGTCCGAGATCACCGTTCGCCATGCGTTCAAGCGTGTCGTGGACACGGACTACGAGCCTGCCGACATCGACGGCTTCCGCTTCCAGAACTTCGGCGCCTTCTATGGCGAGCGCTACGGGTACTCACGCGAGTACGGCATGGTCGACCAGAAGTGGCATCGCTTCGTGCAGCGCTACAACATTTGGGAGAAGAGCCACACCGCCGAAGTTTGCTCAAGCGATTCGCAGTGTTCGGCTGGTACGGGATCGCATTGCGACGTGTTCAACGGCAAGTGCACCATCCCGTATCAGCAGCGCAAGCAGAAGCCGATCATTTGGCATTACGCCGATGGCAGCAATGCGATGTACTTCGATGCAACGCGCGATGCGACGCTCGAGTGGGACACTTCGATGCGAATCGCTGTGCGGACGGCAAAGTATGCAGAGTGTCGCGCCGTTGGCGGGACCGATTGCCCGACGGTCACAACGGGCGAGTTCGCGGAGGAAGAAGACGCGATGTACTTGGTCAAGGAAGTTGAGTCTTGCCGTCGCGGCGAAGTGAAGCAGTGGGAAGGCCGATGCGATGCAATGGCCGACGACCTTGGTGCAAAGCGAAAGTACAGCGACGCGGTCGTTACGATCGCGAAAGACCAACCGATGGTCACGCTCTGCCACAGCCCAGTTTCGAACGAAGATCCAGTGGGTTGCGGCAAGAAGGGCACCGTTGCGCGCCTCGGCGATCTGCGTTTCCACCTTGTGACGTCCGTTGAGGGAGCTGCCACAGGTTCTCCTTGGGGCATCATGACCGACTCGAACGATCCGGTGACTGGCGAGAAGGTTTCGGCGAGCATCAACGTGTGGACGCACGTCAACGACCTCTGGGCGCAAGGCATCACAGACGTCATGCGCTACATCGCCGGCGAAATCCCGCTGAGCGACATCACCGAAGGCAAATACGTCAAAGACTGGGTTGAAGCGGCTCGCGTCGCTTCGACGACCGCATCGCTCTTTCCACAAGTTTCAAAAGAAGAGATCACGAAGCGCGTTGCAGCGTTGATGCGAGTCGAAGAAAAACAGGTCGACTTCGACAAGCCGATCGATCCCGAAGTGAACGCTTCGCTCAAGAGACTCGGCAACCGGCTCAAGAACGTTCAAGCCGCTGACGTCCCAAGCTCGAACACACCGCTCGCACTTTCGCGCATGAACATGGCGAAGGGCACGCCTGTTGAAGCGGCACTCATGACGCGCCCGATGCAGGAACTTGGCAAGTCGAGCCCATTCTACGGGAGCGATCCCACGGGCGCTTCGTCGGTGCTTCGTAACTTGAACCCGATGGTTCAAAAGGAGCTCCGCCGCCGGCGTGAGACCGCGCTCGCGAAGCGTGGCATGTGCGTCATGGAGTTCGAAGCGACGGCACCGCTCGGTTACGCCGAGTTGAGTGCTGTGTTCCAGACCAAGTTCGGATCGTTCAACAAAGACGACTCGAAAGAAGTGCAACGCGATCGCGCGCTCAAGATGAAGGACTATCTTCGTCGTCGCGCGCAGTACGCCGTTATTTCGCACGAGATGGGGCACTCATTCGCGCTCCGTCATAACTTCGTGAGCTCATCGGATGCTTACAACTACCGTCCGCAATATTGGCAACTTCGTACCGATGACAAAAGAGTCACCACGAAGTGCACCGAAGCTTCAGACGGCAAAAATTGTATCGGTCCTCGTTACTTTGATGCTGTCACCGCAAACGAGTCCAAGAACCTGATTCACATGTGGGCTGCTTCATCGACGATGGAGTACGCAGGCGAGCCAACGCAGGACATGCTGGGTCTTGGCGCGTACGACTTTGCGGCGACGCGCGTCTTCTACGGCGACGTTGCGACCGTCTACAACGACCCCGAAGGTCGCTTCCGTGCCAGCCAACGCGTGGGCGTGACGGCACGCAAGCATCAAGGCACCTTCGGCGGCATCCTCGGTATCGACTTCGAGTTTGCGGGTCAGACGATCCACTATTCGGAACTCGATTCGAAGATCAATTTGATCCGCGATTGCGAGAACGTCGACGAAAAGGCCTTCAAGCCCGTCAACTGGGACGATGCGAAAGACGGCACGTGGCATGCCACGCTCGACGGGCACATCGTAACCAACAGCACCGGCGCCTATAGCCGTTGCAAGCAACAGCCCGTTGACTACGTGCAATTCAATTCGCTCACACCAACACTCGGTCAAGCGACCGGCGTGTTCAACGAGACGACGGGTGATCAAGACACCCCCTTCATCCAAGATGCTAGCGGTCGCACGCGCGTTCCTTACGGGTTCGCCACCGATGATTGGGCCGACCTCGGGAATCTTTCAGTCTACCGCCACGACAACGGCGCCGACATGTACGAGCTGTTCCACTTCTGGATCGCTCAACAAGAAGTGGGCCACATCTTCACCAACTATCGCCGTGGTCGACAAGACTTCAGCGTCTACGGTGCGTTCAATCGTTACCTCGAGCGCTACCACGAGAAGATGCGCGACGCGGCCAAAGGGCTCGGCCTCTACGTGAACATCGCCCGCGATACGCTCGCTGGTTACGGCGTGGCAGCGGGTGTGTATCAGTGGTTCCCATCCAACGTGCTTGGCGCATCGATTGGGTTCGACCACTTCACGCGCGTCTACGCGAAGCCTCAGGCTGGTGATCACTTCTTGGACACCGATTTCAACGTAATGCGATCGAAAGACGCAACCGGATTTGCGTCAACACCCGCTGCCTCGATGACGATGTTCAACGGTGTGTCGGGTAAGTACGGTCAAATCTCGATCGGTGGACGCCTGCTTGAGAACCAACTCTCGCAGAACAACGGCGACTACGATCGCGACTACACAATCAACGCAGGCTCGTACTACGAGAAGGCCTTCGTCTCGTATCTGTTCACAGAGTCGGCAGACAACTTCATCAGCTCGTCGCGCGATGACTTTTACGATCCGCGATTCCGCTCAACGTCGATGGCAGATGTCTTCCCCGACGCTTTCCGTCGATGGCTCGGCAACTCGCTTACCGGTGACGAAGAGCTCAAAGGACCGCGCGTGAAAGCCAACCCGAATGGCAAGCCCCAAGTGGGAAGCGACCTCTATCCAAGCGACGGCGTGGGTTGGGTCTCTTGGTGGCCAACCAATGGTCCGGAAGTGTGCTTCCCCGGAAGCGAGTCGCTCATCTGCAGCGATCCAACGAAGACCACAAGTGGTGGCTATGTTGGCAAGACAGTTGCGATCGACTCGCAAGTGGGTTGGGAACAGCAGAAATTTGCTGTCGCGATGACGCTCATCTTCTTGCCTGAGAACCAGCGCCAAAACTGGATCGATCAATTGCGCATCTTCGAACTCGGGACCGAATCTGATCCAGGGTTCGAGAACCGAATCGAATTCCACGATCCCGAAGGCCGCGTCTACATTGCGAAGACCCTCGGACAAGAAACGGTCTTCGGCAAGACCGTTCAACAAGGCGTCGGCGCGCGTGTGCTTGAGTGGGCAAACTTTTTGCTCAATGCGGCATATGAAACCACACCAGTTACGAAGAACGGCACGACTTGGTACATCCCTAAGTTGGGCACGGACGGACGCGCGATTCTGAAGAACAACAAGAAGACCTGTGCCGAGAGTGCAGAGTGCTTGCAGCTGCAGGGCTATGTGTCGGTACCGAGCTTCATTCGCCAGGCGATGGCGGCGTTTGGGTACATTCAGATGGGGCTCAAGGGGGTTTACTAACGGTCGAGGGGGGAGGAAGCCTTCCCCCCTCGAGCTCCCCCAGCGGGTGCGCGCGATCGATCTTTTTCGGGATCAGCGCGGAACAAATTCTGCGCCCCTCATGGGTGAGGGCGCAGAATTTGTTCGCTTTGGGGTGATGATGGTTAAGAGTCTGGACGGTTTGGAGCTGGTCGTGACGATGCGGTGATGATCGTTAAGAGTCTGGACGGTTTGGAGCTGGTGGTGACGACGCGGTGATGATCGTTAAGAGTCTGGACGGTTTGGAGCTGACGGGGCGGACGATCGGGGGCGGGTGTCTGACTTGAAGCAGGGGAGTTTGTTTGCGTTGCGGGCTCGGGAGGTTGATGCGGCGCGGGTGGACTTGGGGGATGCGGCGAAGGTTTCGGAGCGGGTTCGGTTGGGGACGATGTCTTGGGCCTACCGAGGGTGGGCGGGGATCGTTTATGGCGATCGGGTTGCGCTGAAGGATATGAGCGAGTTGGGGCTGACGGCCTACTCGAAGCATCCTTTGCTTCGGGCGGTTGAAGTCGATCGGTCGTATTACGAGCCACTCTCGGCAGAGACATTTGAGGCCTATGCGGGCCAAGTGCCGGATGATTTTCGGTTCGTCGTGAAGGCACATGAAGAGTGCACTGTGCGGGTATTCCCGACGCACGCTCGCTATGGACCGAAGCGCGGGCTTGCGAATGATCGTTACTTCGACGTCGCGTATGCGGCAGAGCACGTGGTGGGTCCCACTGCGGCTGGGTTGGGACCGAAGCTTGGCGCGCTGTTGTTTCAATTTCCTCCGCAGGACGTCGGAGAGGACGTGCACTCTTTCGCCGATCGGGTGCATGCGTTCCTATCGCGTTTGCCGAAAGGCGTTCGGTATGCGGTCGAGTTGCGCAAATGCAGAATTGCTCACGCCTCAATATGCCGCGGCGCTTGCGGACGTTGGCGCGGTGCACTGTCACAACATTTGGTCATCGATGCCATCGGTGCTTGCGCAGGTGAAGTGCATTCCACCTTCGGCGAGGAAGCCACTTCTCATCCGATGGCTTCTGCGAGAAGGGGACTCGTACGAGGCGGCGGCGTTGCGGTGCGCTCCGTTTGATCGAATCGTATCGGATGATGTTGCGAATCGAGAAGCGATCGCGCGGCTCGTGTCACTTGCGGACTCGCATGCTGTCGAGTCGATCGTGCTCGTCGACAACAAGGCCGAAGGTTGCGCTCCGTTGAGCATCGCCCATCTGGCGAAGTCGCTTGCCGTTGGGTAGCGTCTGCGTCAGTGGCAGCGAGGCGCTTCTCCGTTCGGCGCTGCGGAAACGCGAGGCAAGAGCGCGTGTCGTTCGTCGATAAGTGCGAGGATTTTGTCTGCGATCGTCGATGCGCGCGCATCGATGCTGTTGGAGAGAACGACGAGTCCGAACCCGCGGTCTGGGACAAATAGGACCTGTGCATTGAATCCGTCGACGGCGCCGCCGTGCTCGACAATCCGCTCGTAGGCGCACGTCGCGCGCACGTGCCAGCCAATCCCCATCGCCGCGGCGCTCGCTTTGCGGCCATCAGCGCTGCTGGTTACGGCGAGGCCAATCGGAAAAGTCGGGACATGCATTTCGCGCAACGTTGAGCGTTTCATCGGGCCGTCGTCCACGTCACTACGAGGCGGCCACGCCGAAAGATGAAAGCTCACCCACTTGGCCATGTCGTCGAGCGATGCATAGAGGCCCCCCGAAGCCTCGGATGCGCCCAGTCGCCAAGGAGGTTCTGGATTGTTGGTCTCGTTTGATCGGTAGCCCGTCGCCACGTTTTGAAGCTTCGAGGGATCGAAGCCAGAGCTCTTCATCTGGAGTGGCGCAAGCAGGCGCTCATGCACAAAGTCGCGGTATGGCTTGTGTGCTGCGCGTGAGGCTGCAAGGCCGGCGATGGCCACGCCAAAGTTCGAGTAGAGGTATTGCGTTCCGGGTGGCTCGACAACTCGCGCGTCGAGCGCAGCGAGCATTTCGCTCTCGCTCACGTCCACGTCGGGTCGCGTGTAGTCGAACGCACCGAGTCTCGGAAGGCCGGACGAATGGGTGAGCAATGCCCGAAGCGTAATTGGCGCGGCGTCGGTTGTTGAAAGTGCGACTTTCGAAAATTCAGGAAGGTAGGCGTCGACGCGATCGTCGAGCGCAACCTTGCCTTCGTCACGAAGCAACATCAATGCCGTCGCGGTAAACGTCTTTGTGATCGATCCGACCCGATAGACCGTATCCTTGCTTGCCCGTCTACCGCTCTTTCTGTCGGCGACGCCTTCGACCCAAACGCGAACAAGCTGGCTATCGACAACGAGCCCAACCGCGAGACTTGGCATGTGCTGTTCGTCAATTTCGGCCCTCAAGAGAGCGTCAATTTCTGGACCAAGCTTCGTGATCTTATCGGCGCGAGCTGGATCGGAGAATGCGCGCGCCAGGATCGGTGACGCCGCTACTTTCGGTGCCGCGGTCGGTCGATTGAGCACGCGCTTCACCTCGGGGAAACGGTCGTTCGGCACGACCGTGGACAAGTTGTATTGTGCAACTTTCCATTCACTGCCTTCGCGCACGAGAACTCCCGAGCCACGTGCAGGTCCAAGGTTCTTCGTTTCGAGGTCTTCGTCGAACCAGGCGACGAGTCCATCATGCGAGAAGCGCACATCGCGTCGCGTTGCACGCATGACCCATCCTTTCTTCTTCTCGAAGTGCGGATGCGCATAGGCTCGGAACTCGCTCGTACTCCAATGCTCGGTTGCGTCGGTTCCAAGGAACGTCGCGTCCTTCGTGAAGAAGCCGAAGTACCCATCTTCGTCGGACCGCGCGGCAGCAGCATGAAATGCGTCGAGCCGTGCGCCAACTTCATTCGTCGCTTTTCGCGAATCAACTGATGAAGGGGGTGCGTGCACTTCGATCGGTGCGCAAGCGATCGCAAATGTCGCAAACAGAAGGGCGCACGGAAGTTTGCGACGTTTTGTCATGTGGCCGTTCTACACCCAATTCACGCGCTCTAGTCCCTTGACCGGGGCGTAGTGATTGCTTCCTGAGCGAAGTTGAAGGGACTGGGGAAACTCGCGGGAGCGAGTTTCGGGGTCTTGGGGCAGCGCCCCAGGAAAAAGTCTAGTGCCTTGACCCGCTGCGGAGCAGCGAGCGCATTAATCAATGCGCCCCGGTCAAGGCACTAGAGTCACCGTCGATGGTTCGACAGCACAATCTTCACATCAACACAAAGGGTCGAGGCACTTGCGATCTCACATATGAAGTTCGACGCGTTGTGCGCGCCAGTGGTGTGACTGTGGGGCGAGCATCGAACGGCTGCACACGCACGAACGATCGTCGTCACCGTGGTTGGCGAAGCGTAGGAGTGTGCACGTCGGGCGTAAGTTGCTTAGTTCAGGGCGGTTCCCCTTCCGGCTGAGTGATCAGCTGCGTTTACTTTGCGCACCAGAGGCGCACCTTACCGACCGGAGTTGCCGTCGCGATCATCGTTGCGTCGCGTGAAAACGCGATCGCATTAACTCCGTACGCCGACGCGGGGTCACCCGTCGTGATCACCTGAAGGCCTACGCGATCGTCGACGCGTCCAATCGTGACTTGTGAGGCGCCATCGCCGATTGCGATCAATCGGCCGTCAGCGCTTGCAGCCACCGATCGGACCGAACCCGATCGGACAGCGATCGAACCCATCGTCGAGCCGTCTTTCGATTGGAAAATCTGCGCTTCGCCACTGAACGCAAGCGTGACGACCACGGTGCTATCTTGAATGAATGCGGCCGCGTTGAGGCTTCTCACGTCGCCCGATACGACAAATATCGTTTTTCCGTCTGATACGCGAAGAACCCTGAGCGGACTCATGGACAGCGGTATGACGAAGGAAGCGTCCGGCGAAACAATGACTCCGCGCATGTAGTCATTTGGGATGCGACCGAGAGTGACGCCGTCACGCCCGTACCAGGTGATCGACGTCTGCGTGGCCGCGAAAATTGAACCGTCGCGTGAGATGGCCAGGCCGACGATCGTCTCTTGCTGAGCAAACGAGCGTTCGAAGATCCCGTTCTGCCAAATGTAAATTCCCTCTCCTTTATGTCCGGCCGAAGCAATCCAAGTGCCGTCTGGCGATAGCGCGGCGACGTTCGTTGCAACCTCAAGCGTGCGCTCGAGATTCAGCGAACGCGTGTTCCAGATGCGTATGCGATCGTCGGTTGCAAGCAACGTAGCGCCGTCGGGACTGAACGCGAGGGCGCGCAGGCTTCCGGCGCCACTGTTGAGAATGCCGCATGCAACGTAAGGTCGGTACGGCTCGAGAGGGACGCTGGGTAGTGATTGCGGCGGTTCATTCGTCGCAGTGGAGTTACCTTTTACCGCGTTCGTGTCGCTGCGCTGTGGGTCTGAAAAGCTCTCCCTGGCGCCGCAACTCAGTGACGAGGCGGCTTGAACGGCAAGTAGGGTCACGGCTGCGAGAGCGTCTTTACGTTTCATGGTCTGCACCATAGTTCGAGCGTTCCGTCCTGGCGTGCGACCGCGAGTTGTGAAGCATCTTGACTGTAAGCGATGTTGACTGCGGTCCCTGTACCGAGTCCGTCGAGAGTTTGCACGGTCGCTCCTCCGCTGATGTCGACGAGGTGCGTACGTGAGTGCGCTTCACCCATCGCGAGTATGCTGCCGTCCGGTGAGAATGCGACCGCTCCGACGTTTGGTACCGTCTTTGGTCCTGCGAGTTCCGCCCAGTCACGCGTACGCCAGTAGCGCGGTGCACCGTCGTCGGAACTCGACGTCACGAGCAAAGTCCCCGAAGGGTGAAACGCCAACGCGCGAGGTCCATAGGTGGGCACTTGCACATTCAGCT
>JAHFDZ010000202.1 GCA_023248745.1 Myxococcales bacterium
ATCTCGCTGAGCTTACGACGACAGACGTATCGGCGTTGCTGCGATCGAAGCGGTCTTGCGTGATCATGCCGGTTGGCAGCGTCGAGCCTCACGGCCCGCACCTGCCCCTGGGCACCGACGCCGTCATTAGCGAGGTGGTCGCGCGCCGTGCCGCCGAGCAACTTGTTGCAGCAGGCGTGGAAGCGGTTGTTGCGCCTGGGCTTCCGTATGGCGTTACCGAATTTGCGCGCGATTTTGCCGGAGCAATTGGTATTTCCGCGCCTCTCCTCACGTCGATCTTGACTGAGATTGCGGCCGCTTTTCTGCGCGATGGCTTTACGCACGTGTGCTTTGTCAATAACCACCTCGAGCCTGCACACGACGCAGCCGTTCGCGCTGTGGTTGCAACGCAGCCCCAGGGTGCAATCAGCGTGGCCTGTCCGCTAACGCGCAGATGGGGACGCACCCTTTCAGATGAGTTCAAGCGTGGCAATTGTCACGCTGGGCGTTACGAAACTTCGCTGGTCATGGCCGCTGGTGGCAAGGTGGCGGAGCACGAGCGCTTGGAAGCGGTGTCGATCAGCCTCTCGGAGGGCATCGCCGCCGGAAAGACGAGCTTCCTCCAGATGGGGATGACCTCGGCTTATACGGGTTCGCCTCGCGAAGCTTCGATCACTGAAGGCGAGAGTTTGTTCGAGCGACTCGTCACCATGACTGTGACCGAAGTGCTTGAAAGCATGGAACAAAGGAACATCGGGCAATGAAGACGTACGACGCCAAAGAGCAAATGGACGCCGAAATGATTACCACCATCACGCAGATGATGGAGAGCCAGGCTTACCGCGAGCTCGCAGCGGCTCAAATGTTCGGGTACGGGTTACAATTCGTGCCGGAGCTGAAGTGGCTCAAATTCATGACGTGGCACATCACCGAAGAGATGGAGCACTACGAAGTGGTGGTGCGCATGTACAAGCGGTTTACGGATGAGACCGTAGAGCCCAAGGTGCAGGCACGTCTGTCAAAGAAGCCGATCGAGTTTGCGCAAAGCTGGTTCGAGCTGGCGATGGCTCAGTTCCTCTACGATCGCGGCGGCTTCTGGCAGCTCAAAGAATATGACCAGTGCTCGTACCTCCCGTATCGCGAGATCATCGAAAAGATCATCAAAGAAGAGGCGGGCCACCAGGGGTTGGGCGAGCGCATTGTGATCGATCTCTGCCGCTCGGGTGAATTTGAAACCGTCAAGCAAGTTCACTTTGACAAGTGGTTCAAGCAGGGCATGCTTTCGTTCGGACGCCCCAACACCGAAGGCAATCGCCGGGCAATCGCAAGCGGTCTGAAGAAACGCGACTCGGGCGTCGTGATGCAAGATTTCGTCAATGACATCAAGCCTGCGGTGCTCGCATGTGGATTGGCGTTCCCTGATCCAAAAGACATCGGCCTTGAGGTTCCACCGGGTCTCAATTTCAGTCTTGAGGGCGTCGCGCCCGCGCCGTCATCGTCGGCAAACGTCGGGTAGTCATTCCCGTGCCTTCATTCGCGATCGTCCTTGCAACCCCCGCATGACGCCGTTGAGACCGAGGCTGCCCGGTGTTTTGTGCGGTCCCCATCGGGACGCCCTTGCCGTAGCCGGTAACAAGTGAGGCAGATCGCCTCGATTTGGGAGCACATATTTCCCGAGAATTCGGGCCCCACTCTGGTATGGTTCGCCGCCTATCCCCAAGCGCCCACAGGTCGTCATGAGTACAGAAACATCCGAAATCACGGAAGTCGTTGCGTCGGCGAATCCGACGCCTGAGGCAGCTTCGGCTCCTTCGGTTGCAGTGTCCAACAACCACGGCTCGCTCGCTTCTGCGCCCGCGATCAACGTGTCCGCTGCATCAGTCGATGATGACGGACCGCAACCAGGAAACGTTGCGGCTTCGGCGCCTCACGACGAATTGGCGTCTCGCGACGACTCGGCGTCTCGCGACGACGAAGAGGATGACGACGGGCCTGCACCTGGCAATGAAGTCAACCATGTTGACCAAGCGGTTGGGGCAAGTGGAACACCTGGTGAAGGTGTGGCGAAGAAGCGCAAGCGACGTCGCAAGAAGAAGCCGGCTGGCGATGGATCGCAAGTTCAGGGTGCAACGCCAGAAGGCGCAAGTGCGGACGGCGGCAACCGCGCTGGACCGGGAAACGCAGGTGGTAACAAGGGCAAGAACGATCGCCGCGATCGTAAACCTCGCCCTGAGCGTGAGCGACCTGCATTTGCGGCAGGTGACGTTGTCTTCGGCAAGGTGATTGAGATCACTGACGAAGCCATTTTCGTCGACCTCTCAGGCAAGGGTACGGCGATCTTCGATCGTCACGAGATGCTCCTTCCCGAGGGTGCGGCTGGCGACGAGCCTGCTGCCGAAGCGTCTGCTGAGACCGTGGCAGCTGAAGGTGCTCCGGCGGTTGTCGCCGAGCCAAGCACAACGCCAGAAGCTACAGAAGCCCCAGCAACAGACGGTGACGCTTCGACCAGCGGCGTTGCCAACGGAATTGAGGCGTCTGCCGAAGCGCAAGCCGCACCTCCTGAGGCTGTTGCCGAAGCTGCACCACCACCTCCTCCTCGCGTGTCGACGCCTCCAGTGGCGCCGCCAATCGTGCTCGAAGAAGGCGCTCACTTCGTGGGAATCATTCACAACGACGGTTCGCGCGGCGGGCTCATCGTTCTCACTCGCCATCCGCGTCGCTTTCAAGCGGCCAAGGTTCTCGCCGAGAAGGCATCCAAAGAGAACACACGCGTTCTTGGCCTCGTCACGGGCGTTATCAAAGGTGGCGTCGAAATCGACGTGTCAGGCCTGCGTGCGTTCTGCCCGGCTTCGCACATGTCACTTCGGATGGGCGCTGATCTCACCGCGTTCGTCGGGCAGCGCATCGAATTTGATGTTGCCCAGTATTCGGCCAAAGGGCACAACGTTGTGCTTTCGCGGCGCGCACAGCTCGAGGCGGAGGCCACTGAACATCGAGAGATCGCGCTCGCGCGCATCAGGCCTCTCGTGGGTCAGGCGGTCGACGGCATCGTGCGCAGCGTCGTTCAGTTCGGCGCGTTCATCGATTTGGGCGATGTCGAAGGCCTCGTTCCACTCATGGAGATGAGCCACAACCGAAGCGACGGCCCAGCCGACGTCTTCAAGGTTGGCGAGACCGTTCAGGTACAAGTTCAGAAAGTTGACGATAGGGGCAAGATTTGGCTTTCACGCAAAGCCCTCATCGCTGACCCTTGGGCGAGCGTTGCCGAGAAGTACAAGAGCGGTTCGCGCCACACCGGCAAGGTTGTGCGCATGCAGCCATTTGGCGTCTTCGTCGAGCTCGAGCCAGGTGTTGACGGACTCATTCGCATGATCGACCTCATGTTCACCGACAAGCCAGTGAGCCTGACGCGCTTCGAGCAACCGAGCGAAGTCATCAAGGTGGGTGACGAATTCGAAGTGGTCGTCTCGCACCTCGAACCAGGCGCGCATCGCATCTCGCTCCATCCAGCCCTTCAAGGCGAGGCTGCAAGCGAGGCGCCACAGCGCGTGCAAGTCTACAAGAGCGCGAAAGCGGTCATCCACACGATCGATCCGGCCATGCTGCACATTCGTTTGCTCGGCGTGACGGGTTGTAATGCGCGCGGTGTGGTTCTCGGTTCTGGCACGGGCACAGAGCGTGGCACCGACCTCAAGAAGAAGTTCAAGGTTGGCGAAATCGTCGAGGGCAAGATCATGGAGATCGAGCCGCGACGTGGCGAAGTGAAGCTCTCACTTCGTGCACTCAACGATGACCAAGAGCGCAACGCGTTCAAGCAGTACAGAGACCAAGCCAAGCGCGATTCGAAGGTCACCTTCGGCGATTTGCTGGCAAAAAAAGGTCTGACGAAGGCCTAGGTCCGTTCAGTACCGCTGCGAAAAAGAAAGCCGTTCTCGTTAACACTTTCGCGCGCAGCGGGTACTGACTGGCGATGGTTCGCAGCTTTCTTGTCGTCGCGGCGCTTGTTGCGAGCACCGCATCGCGTGCGGTGGCGGCCGAATCGCCGCAAACGATCGATAGGCCCGCCGACAAGGTGGCTGCGACGATCGTGCGCCTGCGGGTATTTTCCGACGATCCTGCAGTCTCAGGCGCGAGGGTGAGCGGCAAATTGGCCTCTGAGCTGCATCTCGAGGTTGCGCTTGAAGGTGCGGCACGTGCCTCATTGGCAACTGCGACGGTTACGATTTCGTGGAGGCCCGAAAGGGGTGAACTTGCGGTTTCGTTTAGCGACGCATCGGGTCGCACCGTTAGCCGCATCGTCGAGGCGCCAAAGACTTCCGAAGCGGCGATCGCAGCAGCGACGCAGCTCGCCGCAAACCTTGCGGGCAATGAGGCCGCAGAGATCCTCGGGCCACCTAAACCGATTGTGACGCCAGCAGTACCAGCACCGCGAGCAACGCCGCCTCGCGGGCCACGGGTCGAAATCTATGCAGTTTGGGATCCTGAGTATCGGCCCGTCGTGGCGAGCCTCTTCGCACCACTCTCAACGTCGCCGAGTCGTGTGCGAACAAATTTCGAACTCAACCTCCTCTACGGTCGTGTTTGGGTCGTCGACGGTGCGCAGTTGGGTGTTGCGAGTGTCGCCGCTTCCTCGGTCGATGGCCTTCAGTTCGGCTATCTGTTTGCGTACACCAGGCGGCTTTCGGGACTGCAAATCGGCGGCGCAACAAGCCTCGCGTCCCGCGATGTGAGAGGCGTTCAATTGGCGTCGGCGTTGAACTACGCGCGTGACGTGGAAGGTTGGCAGTCGAGCTTTCTGGTCAATGCCGCTTCGGGTGATGTCAAAGGCGTTCAGACGGCAGCTGCAAACGTTGGCGGTAACTTCACCGGTTTGCAAATTGGGGGCGTCAACGTTGCGAAGAAGGTGCGCGGCGTTCAGCTCGGATTGATCAACGTGTCCGATGAAGGTGCCGTGCCCATTGGACTGTTCAATGTTTCGAACGACGGCGGCATTCATCCGATGGTGTGGTCGTCTTGGCGCTCCTATCTCAACGTGGGTGTGAAGTTTGCGACGCGACACGTGTATTCGATTTTGAATGCCTCGATGCATCGCTTCGATGAAACCGGCGTGACCAAAAGCGGCACGATCGTTCCGAACAATTGGTTCTTCGGTCCGGGCGCTTTCTTTGGCGTGCAGTTTCCTGCTGGTCGATTTCGACCCTTCATCGACGTGGGTGCGGTGGCGCTCCTCAGGCCGCCAGACAGCGTGCTCAATTGGACTTTGGTTGCACCCGAGGGAAAGTTGCGTGTGGGCGCTTCCTTCGAGATCGCGCCTCGATTTCGACCCATGGTAGGCCTCGGCGTAACTTCGGTGACGCGCGGCAGTGAGACCCAAATCTTGCCCGATATTTTCGGCGGCTTTGAGTTTTGAGGTGAGTTCTCCGATGATGCAGGCTCTCTTGTCCACCACTCACGAAAGCCTCGAGGATCGGTCCGTGGATACGCTCGTGTCCGGCCTCCGCGCCGGTGATCGCGAGGCGCTTCGATCTTGCTACGCGGCACACCACCAATCGGTTCGCGCGTTCGCTCGAAGACTAATTGGTGACGCTGACGTTGCAGAAGACCTCGTGCACGAGACGTTCTTGTCGCTCCTGTCCGCCATTCGTAACTATAGAGGCGACAATACGCTGCGCAGTTTCATCCTCGGTATCGCCGTGCAGCACACTCGGCACCATCTTCGTTCGGCGGTTCGAAGGCGCGCCATGATGGTACGGGCCGAAGATGCGCCGCCACCGTCGAATCCTACGCCCGAAACGTCCGCATCGCGCAAGCAGCTTGCCGAGGTATTGACCCGCGCGCTCGACAAACTTTCTGACGATCAGCGCATTGCGTTTGTTCTCTGCGAAGTAGAAGAACGCACGAGCCGTGAGGTTGCGGTCATTGTTGGTGCGAAAGAAGAGGCCGTTCGCGCTCGCGTATTTCATGCAAAGAAGAAGTTGCGTGAGCTCCTGAACGAACAAGGAGAAGGGCGATGAGCAAACCCAATCTCGACACCCTCACACGAGCACTTCGCGCTGAGGTTCAGGGTGACGATCCTGTGCGTGAAGTCGAAACGTTCGATCGGATCGTCGCGGATCTGAATCGCAAGAAGGTAAGTTTCTTGTCGATGCGTCGCGTCCCGCTTGTCTTGCTCGCTGCCGCATTTGTCTTTGCGACTGCGCTGGCGGGCGCAACGGGAAGGCTTCGTTCAGTGTTCGCAGCTGTTGAACGACTGATGGGCGCGGGCACGAAGGCTGCGCCGCAAGAGCCGCTTCGCCCAGCCCCAGCGTCGAGCGTCCTGCCACCGGTTGACACACCACCGCAGGTTGCAGAAGCACCCTCCTCGCTGCTTTTGCCAACCGCCATCGGGTCCGTTGCTGCAGCGCCCAGCGTCCGGCTGTCTCATAGCAAGAGCGTTTTGCCAACGGCGAGCGCTCCGACGGACGTGCCGACAGAAGCGTCTAGCGTCGCCGTACCAGCAGCGCCAATAGACGCGGTTGCGCTCGACGAGTCTCTCTATCGCGAAGCGCATCGTCTGCATTTTGTCGACCACAATTGGTCAGGTGCCTTGACGGCATGGGATGCGTATCTCGCCAAGGTCAAAGGTGGCAAATTCGCTCTCGAGGCACGGTACAACCGCGCGCTCTGTCTTGTTCGCCTTGGTCGCACTGCTGACGCGAAACGCGCGCTCGCGCCATTTGCTCGAGGGGAGTATGGCGCGTATCGACAAAGCGAAGCACAGGGACTTTTGGATCGGCTTGAGCAGGCACCACCTAAAGGAGGCGTCGTGCCTTAATCTCGAGGTACTGCCGAACCAGATCGGGCGTTAGATCATCCGGCCTTGTATCGATTACAAACACGCCATCGCGTCGCAGCTTTGAGATGAGCGAGTCTCGCCACGCAAGTGCCTCACCCGCAGCGGCACGTTCGTACACGTCAATTTCTCCCTCGATGGGCGCAGTGGCGGCCCGCTCCACTTCGACGTCGCGCATCAAAACGACGAGCGGTACGTGGCGCGGCATGAGGCTACGAACGGACGCGCTAAGGTCATTGCCCGAGCGCGCGTCCAGCAGTTGCGTGAAGATGATGACGAGCGATCGCGCGTGAGACTGCGCACGCAAGAAGGCGAGTGCGCCGCGGTAGTCGGTCGCGGCGAGATTGGCGTCGAGCTCGTATACCGCTCGAATCAGTCTTTGACCTCCGCTTTTGCCACCGACAGGTGCAAGGTAGCGCTTCGGCGCGTCGTCGAACACGAGGAGTCCGGCGCGATCGCCTGTGCGGAGCGCAACATCCGCTGCAAGAAGCGACGCGTTGAGCGCACGGTCAACGTACGAGAGGCCTTCGCTCTCACCGAGCATGCCGCGTCCGATGTCGAGTGCGAATACGATGTTCTGGTTCGATTCGGTTTGGTACTGCCGAACCGTGACGTCGCCGCGTCTGGCGGTGGCGCGCCAATCGATGCGCTTTGGCTCGTCACCGATCTGGTAGCCCCGCAAGCGCTCAAATTCCGTTTCGCCACCGCGAACGAGCAACGACCCCATGCGCGCATCCTCACGTCCTTGTCGGCGCATAAGCTCGAGGGCTCGCGCAGCGTGAACGTCGGGGTAAACGTCAACATGCTGAACGACTGCAATTTCTTCTTGGCGTGCGAGGAGACCGAGTGGCGACAGGTAGCGTATGGCGATAGATCCAAAGTGCTTGCGGCCGCGACGCTCAGCCGTGATCTCGTAGCGCACGACGACCTGTGAGTGCCTTGTGAACTTCACTTCTTTTGGAAGGCCCGAGCGCGTGCAGTCGGTCATGGGGTCGTCGCTTATCGTCGCGCGAATCTTGCGCTTGCTGCGATTGCGAACCGTGAGCGTGACGACGTGGGTGCGCCCGACCGAGAAGATATCGGCCGCCTCGCGCGTGGCTTCGAAACGCTTGCCACGAATGAGGAGCGCATCGAGCGCCACGAGCGCAAGAAGGATACCGTCAAGAACGTAGACAATATTGCTTAGCGACTTGTCGACTACGGCAACGCACGCAAAAAGCGCAATCACGAACCCGACGAACGCGAGCCTTCGAGAGGGTATCAATGGAGACCTCTCTTGGGCTTGCCCTTTGTAAGCATGTCGAGCGGCTTTGGGCACTTGCTCCGCAACTGACAGGTCCCGCACTCGCGGCCTCGCCAAATCCCGTCAAACTGGGCTTGCGCGCGATCGAGCAATACGTCGTCGTCGGTGATGATTCCCATTTCGAAGTTGCGCCGCTTGTCGCCCCTTGCGCCGATGCCGGCGCCGGTGAGGTTTGCGCTACCGAGGTACATGAACGCGCCGTCGACGGTGATGAGTTTCAGGTGCACACGTGGGCAGTGGCGCATTTCGAAGCGCGATCCGAGTCTTTTTTGTAACTTTGCGAGTTGCATTCGAAATGGACCCGATGGCACAGCGCCGTGCAGAAGCCGCACTTCGACTCCTCTTGTGGCCATTTCGGCGAACGCTTCGACGATCGAGCGATACGTTCCGCGTGCGCGCGCACGTGAGCCAATCGGCGCTTCGATGTGTACATCCTTCACGTTGGCGGTCGCGATCCATAGGCTAGTTTGGGCGCCGTTGATCGCGCGCATGGTGACGCCGTCGTAGTGCTCGGCATCTTGCAAGAGATCGACTTTCGCGCGCCGCATGCCCTTTACGCCATCCGCGGAACTGGGACCGCGCGAACAATGTCGGTGATGCGTTCATCGGTGGTGACGCCTTGAAGCTGAGCGTCCGCGTGCAAAATGATGCGGTGCCGAAGGACTTGGAGCGCCAATGGCTTGATGTCGTCGGGCGTCACGAATTCGCGACCTTGGGCGGCGGCGATGACTTGCGACGCACGCGTGAGCGCAAGCGATGCACGTGGCGACGCTCCAATTTCAATCGATCGATCTTCCCGTGTTCGCCTGACAATCTCGACGATGTAGTCCACAACGGCGTCGTCAACACGAACCGTTTTGGCAGCTTGCTGCATCGCGAGCACAAGGTCTTGGTTCAGGATGGGTCTTAGCGCCGACAGGTCTGTTGGGTCGAAACCACCGATATGCTGTTTGACGATCGCGAGTTCAATGTCGCGTGCAGGATCACCGACAACCAACTTGACTAAGAACCGATCGAGTTGCGCTTCTGGCAACGGATAGGTGCCGTGCGATTCGATCGGATTTTGCGTTGCGATCACCGTAAATGGCGCCGGAAGGGGACGTGACTGACCATCGATTGTGACCTGTCGTTCTTGCATGGCTTCGAGCAGTGCTGCCTGCGTCTTTGCGGGAGCGCGATTGATTTCGTCGGCCAAAAGTAATTGGCAAAAAATTGGGCCAGGAACGAAGCTGAAAGCACCGGACTGACGGTCATAGACTTGCGAGCCTGTGACGTCGCTCGGCATCAAGTCGGGCGTGAACTGAACACGCTTATGACCGAGCCCGCTAAGAACCGCGAGAGTTCGCGCAACCAATGTTTTCCCTAGTCCGGGCGTTCCTTCGATGAGGACGTGACCTTGCGCCAGGAGTGCGACGAGTACGCCGTCTACAAGTTGGGGTTGTCCAACGACAACGCGCGCTATGCCCTGGCGAAGAGTTGTGTACGCCTGGGAAAATTGATCAAAGTTCATTCGATTTATCCGTCTTCATGCGTGATGAGATTCGAAGGGCGGTCGAGCTTCTGGATGGCGGCGCATCATCGAGTGCGCTGGCGCCAGGTTCGGTGTTGTGACCGAACGTCGTCGTGCTTGTGGTTACACTTCGATAGAGCCGGATGAGGGCGCGTAGGTATTCGAGATCGGCCGATTGTGAGGGCTGATTCGGATCGGCAAAGCGCGCGTACTCCCAGACGTTTGCGCAATAGTCGCGAGGCTCTCCGCTGCGCGACGCAATGTAGCCTGCAACGTCTTGCTCCCATCGCGGCATGCGTTGACGAAGACGTTCTTCGGCGAATCGACGAAAAACGGAAAGGGCGTGGCGTGTAGCGCGGGTTCGTTGGTAGAGGCCTGCAACCGCACGAATGTGCTCTACGAAAGCTCTTCTTCGATCGGGCCTTACAGCTGGCGCGCTTGTGAGGCGATACCCGATAGCGATGAAAAGCAAAAGAGATGCGATGAGCGCGTGGGTTAGCGCCGTGCCGAAGCCCGCCTTGATCATCGCGCCCATCGGACTGCTCGCTGAGTTCTCGGCCGAGCGCTTCGTCAGAAACGCGACGCGACTTCCTTCAAAGTGATCGGATATTGTGACGATTGTCGTCAGAATTTGTGGATCTTGGAGACCAATATTCGTCAGTGATTCTTCGGAAGCCACAAGGATGGCGCGACCTTTTCCGTACGCGAGGCTCACGGCGTATATGGACCCATCGGGGTATCGGCCAAGTGTGGTGCCGCCTAGCGATGAGATGAGCGACGCGTGGACACCCGCTGTCTTTCCTTGAGCGGGCTTCTCCATGGCGAAGGGGTCGCGCCCGCGTGCGCGGGTGACCGCATCGGCGGAAATGAGTTCGAGTGTGCGATCGGGCGGAGCGGTTCCAGATGCGCACTTAAATTCCGTGGGCCATGAACCGATTTCGCCGAAGAGCGCAATATTGCCGCCCGCTTCGACCCAGGACACCACGCGCTTTCGACTTTCCGCGCCGAGCTCAAATTTCGCCGCATCAATGACGAGCCACGGATCCTCAGAATCGGGCTTTCCTAGGCGATCGAGTTGCTTGTTCCATGACTCAACCGTGAGTCCTCGGTGCGCCAACGCCGAGCGTGCGAGCTCGTGGCCTAGTGGATCGGTCAGTGCGTTTGCGTGGGCGGACTTCTTTGATGCACCGCCCGAGCAGCCGGTCGTGAGGCCGAGCGCGATGAACATCATCATTGCCACTCGCAACAGGGACGCTGCATAGCCACGGGCGACGGACGCAACGTCCGCAGTCGGAGCGTTCCCACCGAAATGCACTTTATCAACTTCATTTACCAAAAGCCGAAGATCGGCTTGCGCTACGACATCGTTGCACTCGCGAACGTATTCGCCGTTGGTGCGATCTCTGCCGAGTACGACCGCTCCACGGCGATCAAGCGAACGCAAGGCCGCGGCAAGGTACAAGCCGAGCGCTAGGGCAAATTGGCCAGCGCGCGCGCGTGCGTCGCCTAGGCGCAGGATCGCTTCGGGATCGTCAAGATCCGGAAGCATTGCGTGCGTTGGAGCGAGTCCGTCGACGAGCGCCGTAGGTTCAATGGCAGGCTCAGCGAGCTGTTCATCTCTGTGAACTCGGCCCAGTGATCGAACAATGACATAGATCACAGCGATAATGACGATCGCCAAGAACGCGAAAACGCCAAGGCGCACGAGGCCACCAATCCAGCTTGGTGTGGCGATCGTTTTCGGGGCAAGTGTCTCTGCGCACGCTGCAGCCAACTCTGTGCACTGGGGCAGTTCGTGCGTGAGCGGACAGTACTTCAGCACGTCGTTCGCTACCGGTACCGTTGTTCGGTGGCAGAACGAAGGTTCGAACTCGGTTGCCAGTTGTGGTGCGATTGCATCCTTAGCCTGAAGCTCGAG
>JAHFDZ010000203.1 GCA_023248745.1 Myxococcales bacterium
AAATGAACCTCTAGAACAGGCTTGATGTCAACGTAGTTGTCACACATGCCATCAAGATTGGCAAAGTGAGTTCGGTTTTTCGAGAACGTGGCAATGACGCTGCCTTTGTGAATAATCGAGGTCGTCTTGAGCATTGCGAATGAAGCGCACCTCGCCGAGCGTTTGGGAGACGTGTCTGCACCCTCTGGTTTTGCAACGAGTTGGCTTCGTCCGCTGCCGTTTGCGCTTCTCGTCGGACTTGGACTTGCATTGCTGCGCAGGCCAGTCGACGCACGAGCGCCTTCGTCGGCGGTTGCGCTGGCGCGTGAACTGTCTGCCCACGGCATGACGGTGACGAGTGAAGACGTCATTTGGGTAAAGAGCGACCTGTCCGTAAGCAACGCTCTCTCAAACTACGCGCGTGCGCTCGTTCGCATGGCGAAGCCACAAGAGCCGGCCGATCTGTATCTCGTTGAAGCACGCTTGTCGCCCGAGGGTGCTCTGCTCGAGGTCGGTGCGTCACATCGCCTCACCGAAACGGCTTCGGTTGACGAAGGCCGCCCTGTTGTCTCTGGCCGGTTCGCCGCATACCTCACGACGGCCGATCCACTCGTCACAGCTGTTCACTTACTTGACATTCAAGGACGTGAACAACCAGGAAAGTCAGAAGGTTTTTCCTCGCTCCAACGTTTCCAAGTTCGGACTGCCAATTGGCAGATGCTTGGGCAACCCGAGGGTGTGGTCCACCATGCGTTCGCGCTCGATCCACCCGCCGACAAAGTGAGCCTCTCATTTGAAGCGGGCGCATTGATCGCGCTCATCGACGGCAAGCGCGTTCGGATCGATCCGACAACTGGAGCGATTACCGAAGGGAACGAACGCGTGCGCCCCACGCTCGACGAACTCACTCGCCCACCGGAGTTCTTACAGTGGGGAGCCGATCGCATGCGTGCGGCAGTCGGCGATGAGCGAACACAATGGGTGAAGACCGCAGCGTTTACCGGGATGGATTGGTTTCGAGCCAACGGAGGCGCAAAGCAAGTGACGGCAGAGTCGGTTCAGGCAGAGCTTGGTGTGCTACCCGGACAAGGCGCAAAGCCTACGTTTACCGACCCAGAAGTGGGTTGGCCGCCACCGCCGCTAACACCTCTGTTCGAGAAGCCTCTTCCAGGTGAAGGCGCTTGGATCGTGCTCGACCAAGATCCGTTCATCTCCGAAACGCCAGGCCTCATCTCTCCCTTCATCACCACGTTCATTCGTCCGAACGTCAAGCGTCCTGACCTTCGTGTGTTCGCTACCGTTTGGGACCCGAGACAGATCGCAACGCACATGGAGTCGGGCACCGTCGAGCCCGTTAGCGCAACAGGAGAGCGGGGTCCCGGCCTCATTCCACGAACGCCCGAGCGTATGCGACGCGTCGTCGCCGCCTTCAATGGTGGTTTCCAAGCGCAGCACGGTGAATTCGGCATGCAGGCGAACGACATTCTGTATCTGCCACCCAAACCCTACGGCGCGACCGTGATGGAACTCAAAGACGGCTCGACTGCCTTCGGCACGTGGCCACCAGGCGCTGATGTCCCAACCGAAGTCCTTAGCCTTCGCCAAAATCTCACGCCGGTGATCGAGTTCGACAAGTTCAACCCGTGGAATCGAACGTGGTGGGGAGGAACACCTCCGGGTTGGTCCGACAACATTCACACCGCTCGAAGCGCAATCTGCCTGACGAAAGAGAACAACGTCGGTTACTTTTGGAGCATGAGCATTTCGGCGGAAGATCTCGGGGCCGCGATGCTTGCCGCGCGTTGTGCGTATGCGATCCATCTCGACATGAACCCAGGACACGCAGGTTTCGAGTTCTACAATGTGAGACCAGCGTCTGAGATGAAAGCGCTCGGACGTCCGATGCAAACCGACTGGGAGGCCGAGGGCAAAGTGTCGCAAATGCCCGAATGGGCCTTCCGTTCACGCCGAATGATTCGCGGTATGGGTCACATGAATTTCCCGCGATACATCCAGCGTGAGGGTCGCGATTTCTTCTACCTCACCGCGCGTGCAACGTTGCCGGGCGCAGATATTTCTATCCCTAGCGTGAATCGCGATCCTGGCGAAGGCACGTGGCGCGTCAAAGGCCTCCCGCAGCACGGGTTTCCCTACGCCATCGCAACGACGACCTTGCGGCCTGATGCGGCCCGCGCAGACCTGCGTGTGCGTGTGCTTCGCGTCGACCCACGAACGCTCAAGTTCGCGAAAGTGGGCGATGCAAACGCGGTGCTCTCAATCGACGGTGCACCCAAGGATCGCGGCCCCGCATTGTGGCTTGCGCGAGGTGAGTTCGCGATTGGTGACAAGCAGCCCCCCGGCGGAGAACCCATCCTGCGAGGCGCAACCACAAGTCAACTGGTGCCAGCTCGCGCTGTGCTCGGCCTCGACGACGACGAGGGCATGCTCACGTGGGTCGAACTTCCACCTGGCCACAGCGAATCAATCGCGAACACTGAAGCGATGGTCAAATTGCTTGACCGTATGGGATGCAAAGAGAAGCTCATCGTTCCCATCGAAACGCGCGCGTTACTCGGTGCAAACCTTGACCTCTCAGGCGAGCCTGCAGCAGCTCCTAAGCGCATCGCGGTGACCCTCGCTCGGGGCCTCGCCCCTGGCGCGCACCTCATGTTCGAGGACAATGCGCTCGTTCCCTACAACACCTGGCACCCCCTACAAGCCGCTAAGACGCGTCTCAAGGGCCGCACCAAGCCTTGAAACACCCTACGCGCTTACCTTTTTTGCCATTTGCCGGTAACGTTCCCCGCCAAGCGTGAGCGACCCCCTAGCCTCGCAACGAACGCAGCTCTTCGGGCGTTATCAGATCATCCGCCGTATCAGCGCGGGCGGAATGGCAGAGGTGTTTCTCGCCAACGATGTTGAGACCAATACGCCAGTCGCTCTCAAGCGCATTCTGCCTCATATCGCCGAAGACGAAGCGTTTGCTCACATGTTCGCCGACGAGGCGAAAATCGTCTCGCAGTTCACCCATCCCGACATTGCACGATGCCTCGACTTCGGCAGTGTCGGAGGCGTCTGGTACATCACATTCGAATATGTGCACGGAGAAGACCTTCGCTCTATCTGGGACGCCGCAAATGAGGGCGAAGACAAACTACCGCTGCACTTCGTTCTCCACGTCATCGCGCGCGTCGCGCGAAGCCTCGCGTATGCGCACGAAAAAGAGGATCAGGGCGGACGGCCGTTTCACGTCGTCCATCGCGACGTGTCGCCACAAAATATCATCGTCGGCTTCGACGGATCCGTCAAGTTAATTGACTTTGGTGTTGCCAAGGCCGCAGGAAAGCTATCGCGCACCGAAGCAGGCGCCATCAAGGGCAAGTTCGCTTATTTGTCACCAGAGCAGGTACGTGGTCTCGAAGTAGACGCTCGTGCCGACATCTTCTCGCTTGGCATCTGCCTCTGGGAGCTCTTGACGGGAGATCGCCTCTTTGCAGCCGACAACGAAGTTTTGGTCCTCGAAAAGCTGCGAACGAGCTTGGTCCCGTTGCCTTCCACGAAGCGTAGCGGCCTGCCCTCGGCACTCGACGCGATTGTCATGCGCGCATTGGCAAAAGACCGCGACGATCGTTACCAAACGAGCAGTGCGCTCGCCGATGACCTTGAGAGCTTTGCGCGGCGCTCGAATCTGCATTGCTCCGCACATGAAATCACGCAATACATGCGGTCTCTCTTTGCGCTTGAAGCTGAAAGCGCCGAGGCGAGCGCAACGGGAACGGAGACGAGGGTGATGTCCGACAATAAAGGTTCCGACCTCGATATTTTTGAAGGCCTCGGCAAGAAGGCCACGTCCTCAACGGACGTTTTGATGCCCGATGCTACGTCGTCGGTCCCGCTTCCACCCCCTACCACGTCGTCCCGATCGGTTCCGCCCCCACCGTCTCCGTTCGCTTCCGCGCCGCCGCCGCCCGTTTCGGCATCGGCAGTCCCTGCGCCGCCCGCCGGACCGATCAAGCAAACGCTTATGGGCATTCCGTTGCCTCCCCCTCCTTCCACCTCGATGCGGGCCCCAACCGTGCCGCCGCCACCGCCGGGTCGTGGATCCCTTCCTCCCGTCCCAACGGCACCTAGGGCTGGCGGCTCGGTCATGACACCTGTGCCACCGCCGCCACCGATCGCACCACGAAGCGTTCCACCGCCGCCCTCTCGACTGCCGACACCCCCGCCACCCCCTCCGCCACCCGCTGCGTCAACGAAGCCCGTGACGCCCCCATCCGAGCCGCAGGCAATCGAGATGGACTGGGACGACGAAGAAGAGGCAACACACATCTTCGACAAGGACGACACGTCCCGCGTCGAAGGGCCGCCGACCCCGCCAATGGGCACGCCAGTCGGAGCTCCAGTGGGTGCGATGTCAGGAGTGGGCACGACATCCCCAGCCGACTTCTCACCGAAGCGAACGCTGGTCATGGGCGGCGCGGTTCCACTTCCGCCGGTGCCACCACCAACGCCTGCACCGATGCGGCCGAGCCAAGTGCCGCAAATGGATCAGCAACCTTACAGTCAACCGTCTTACCCACCAGGCTACGGCCAACCGCAGGGCGCGCCTCCGCCGCCCCACACGCTCCAAGGGATGGGCCCTGCCGCAGATTCCGTGCCGACGGCCTATGGGCAACAAGGTTCGACAGCGCCGCTTTCGATGCCGCCTCATCAGCAGTCGCTCCCGCCACACCAAGCGGTGCCTTCGGTCCTGCCTCATGGGCCCATGGAGACGACCGCAGTGGTCCGTCCCGAGAGTCGCTCGTCAGGCAAGGGCGTGCTTATCGCGGTTGGCGTCGCCGCACTTGTACTTGCAGGCGGCGTAGGCGCGCTCGTTCTCACGATGATGCCGAAAGAAGGCAAGGTCGAAGTGGACGTCACCGGCGCAAACGGTAAGCGTGTTGACGAATTCGACATCTTCGTCGACGGCACATTGCAACGCTGCGACACACTCCCTTGCACGGTCAAGCTCGAAGCCGGCCCTCGGCGCATCAAAGTATTGACCAAAGGCAACGGCCCTCGCCTCACCGCCGAAAAGGTGATCGAGGTGCGCAGAAGCGAAAGCCAGTCGCTCACGCTTTTCGTCGGACAGGACGGGCCCGCTGAAGTTCCAGCGAGCGCGTCAGTGCTCCACGTCACGAGCACTCAACCCGGCATTAAGCTCTTCGTCGATGGTAAAGAAATTGGACCATTGCCCCAAAACGTCAAAGACGTCACCGCGGGCCAGCACACGCTCAAGTTCGCGGCGAGCGAGCGATACGCCGAACTCGAAAAGACCGTCACCGTCGAAGCCGGTAAGCCTCTTGACGTTGGGCCCATCGTCCTCAAGGTAAAAAAGGGTGTCGCAAAGGTCAGCCTCAATACGCTCGGCGCGCGCGTGTTCCTCGTTTCAGGTGCCAAGCGCAAAGAGCTCAGCAGCATGCCGGTCACCCTCGACATCGACACGAGCGAGCAGTGGGTCATTGAGGCCAGCAAGCCGAACATGATCGACTTCAGACAGGCGATTACGTTTGAGGATGGCCAAGCCGAACGGACGTTTGCGGTCACGCTCTACGCAAAGGGCGAGGAAAAAGAGAAGGACCCGAAGGATCCAAACGCTCCCGCCACAGCATCGACCGCCGCAGAATCCGGAGCGCCAGGCTCGATCCTCATGAACTCGAGTCCGCCTTCGATGTGCTTCCTCGACGGCGCCGCGTTGGGTCAAACCCCACAGGTGCGTGAAGTCAAACCTGGAAGCCACACCGTCAAGTATGTGAACAGTGAGTACGGCGTATCGCAAGTCGTGTCGGTCAAAGTCCAATCAGGCAAGCGCGCTTCAGCGGCGGTAAAGTTGAAGATCAAGACCGAATAGGCTCGCATGATTTGTAACTTTATTTGCATCATTTTAGCATCAACTGCTGCTATGTATTCGGCGGCATGTCGGGTTGACGCCGTCGCCTGCACGGCGCTCGGTTAGCGGTGGCTGCTGCGGTTGAGCTCAAACGCAGGCTCGTCGCTGAAGGGATCGGCACGGCGATGTTGCTCGCTACCGTCGTTGGTTAGCGACGCGTTGCTTTGACGCTCCACGAACCGACTCCCGCGACGAAGTACCCCGTCCACGTGGTGGAGCACGATAGCGGTGTCTTGAAAGAGAATTGCTGAACGCCTGCCGAATCGATGTACACACGAAACTCGCCGTCGAGCGAGCAAGCGCGACTATTGCGGCTCACCTTGCAGGCAAGCTTGCCTGCGCAGTACGCCATCTCGACCTCGTACACAGGCAACGAAATTTCTCCGGTCGCGACGACGTCATACGTTCCGTTCCAGCATGCGCACCCACCATCGTCGAGCGGGCCTATTGGGGCTGCCTCCGGCGCCGCATCGATCGAAACTGCAGCGTCGTTCGCCAAGGAACCATCGGGAATAGGGTCAACAACGGGGGCCGAGTCGACGTGCGTGTCGAGCAGGCCCGAGCAACTAACATGAGCCGACAAAATGAACAGAGCAATACCAAGTCTTCGCATGGGTGATCTCCCGAGCACCCTCCGCAACCTTCGTGTGGCAATGTCAGCTGCCCAACGTTTTGATCAGACGTTTGTCCAATAAGCCTCATAGCCCTCCAAACTAGACAATGATCATTGTCCCAACACACTCTTGACCAAGCCCGGCGTGAGCAACCGTTCTTCACAAAGTTCAAACGGAAACGAGCGTGGTCCGATGCGGCACGAGAGTCTGCCCTGAACTTGCTTTTCGTCGCCGAAGATCTCGACGCGTCCATCGGGTGCAAGCGCCACTGACGCCTCGCCGTTGGGAAGCGCGCGAAGGGTAAGCTCGGTTTTGCCGTCGATTTCGTTGAGGAGAACGATTGAGCCATTTTTCATCATCACCGCGATATGCGTGCCGTCGGCGTGCGCGATCCCATTGGCAACACCCTCGATCATGCGACTCCACAGCTCATGGGGCGAACGAGGATCAAGCGAATATGGCGTCACGGTGGTGCCGTAGAAGTCGCCGTAGATGGAGATCAGTCGCGTCTTATCGGACGTGCACACTCCGTGATGCGCGAGGTGAGCCACTTGCATTGCGGTGCTGGTATCGAAGACGGCCGATCCGTCGCGCATGGGGACAAGCAGGTGTCCACGATCGCCGCAAAACGAAGTGGCGGGAGGGTTTCTTTCCCAGGGATTCGAATCTGTCGTGATCACGCGTGGCGTGGCTTCGAGGTCGGTGGTGGACCATACCCTCAGCTCGCGGGTCGTCGAGATCGCAAGTGCATCCCCTTCGGGAGAGAGCACAGCCGTCGCAACGTTCATGGCAGACGTGTCGACGAAACCTAAACGTTGCTTCTTGTCGAGGTTCCAAATTTCAAACCCCTTTCTGATGCGCACGGCGGCGACGTTTCCATCCTTCGAGAGGATCACGTCGTCGACCTCTGTCGCTTCGACAAGTTTCTTACCTTCCCACGTGCCGAGCCAGGTGGTGCGCGCCTCTGTCCTTTGCAACAGCGCTTTGCCGTTTCCAGTCAGTATCGGTTTCCACCTGGAGAGCGATCGTCCGGCCTTCACCGAAGTGCCGGGAATGGGCCATCGGATCAGCGCATCGGATGATGCGATTGCGATCTGCCCCTTCGCAACGCTTACTTGTTCGGCCTTCAACCAGGGTTGCGGATATTGCGCGAAAAGCTCAGTGCCTGCGCGCCGCACGCGGAACTTTGTACTTTCATATTCAGGGTTGTTGATACCGAGAACCCCAGCGCCCGAGGCGTACTCAATGACAGGGTCAAAGACCCGAAAGTCCGCGGAAGTCGTCGTATCCACTAGGCAAAGGACGTCAGGGGCAGGAGCGATCACCCACCGACCATCGGAGGAAACAGTCAATTGAGCTGACTTGTTGTCGAGGCGCTCGTTGTAAGGGGGTTGCGTGTTAAACGTCACGCGTTTGGCTTGCTCTCCGACCACGCGCACGAGCTCCTCCCGTCCAAGGATGAGAGCAACATCACCCGCGTTCCGAACGACAGACTCAAAGTTGGCGGCGGCGATCTTTCTGCCATCGCGCACACGAAACACCTCGCCTCCCTCGAAACTGTCAGGCAACCAATACGTGGCAAGGTAGGTCTTACCGTCGCCCAGTGGGGTGAGCGTGGTTCGCATGTAACGTCCGTCTCGGGTTACTTTCCCCGGGATTCCGAATCGACGCGATGAGCCGTTGCCGAAATCCAGCACGCAAGCTTCCTTGAAGCCCGATACCCACAGCGTCCGACTGTCAGGTGAAAACTTAACGGAGGTGACGTCACCCTTCGCGCACGTGAGGGTGTGCTTGATTTTCCGTTCAGGAATCGAGAAAAGCGCGATGTCCTTCGAACGGTGGATGGCGAGCCAGTCACCGTTGTCGCTGAAGGAGAGTGCTTCGACCCGGTTCCCGTTGTCGTACCGTGCCACCGTCGCGGGGGTTGCCGAATGAGGCTCGGATAGCAGCAGATCGGACGTGGTGTGATCGATACCCGCGATGACACCTCGCGCGCTCATCCTTGTCGCGTCGCGAAGCGACGGCACGGGATGAACCCTTCCATCTTGGGTGTCGAGCACGAAGTCGAGCCCCGCCGTCACGCGAAGCCATCGAAGATCGGGGGTCTGTTCTCGGACGTGCGTGATCGCAATTCCGGTCTGACCAGTCCAAACGCGAACGCCGCGGGTGGGATCCCACATTTCGGCGCGCTTCTCTTTTCGGTCGAACACCACGAGGCCACTTTTCAGAAATGTGAGAAAACGGTGGTTCTGGAGTGCGAGCGTTTCTTGACCGGTGCGCAGGTCGACAACTGCGATTCGCGATGGGGAAGCAATCGCCACGTGAGTTCTATCCGGAGACGCATGCAGGACTCCTTCCTCAGGGAAGGCTACCGTTCTTGCTTCGCCGAGCTCTCGCTCATAGGCCGCCGCGGCTTGCGCGCGAATGCGTCGCAACGTTGCGGGCGAATCACCACGGCCACTCGCAGCTGCGTGCGCTGACATCAGCGCATCACCGGTGATGGTTGCATTCACGAGCTCAGCTTGGATCTGCGCACGAAGCTTTGCCGACTCCGACGTTCCCGGCGGGCACAACGCGTCACTGCGATCGAGTGCCCAAAGCGCACGGTCGAGGCGACCCTCCGCAACGAGTCCAGGGATGGTCAACCTCATGCTCGCCGCATCGGTGCAGGCAGGCGACACTGCGGCCGAGGTTGGAAGAATATTCCTCGGAGCGATTTTCGGAATTTGCGGTGACGTCGGCGCGCAACTTCCAAGTGCTACGGCCAGGGCAATGCATGCGATGAGTCGCGATCGATCGTGTTTCATACCCCCTCCAGAAAACGCCAGTGCGGTTCAACGCCTCTTGGTCCGAGCAACAGGTCACAGCCGACCGCTACTCTTCGTAAGTCTCTCGCGCTTCGTGATTTGTGACGGTGAATGCGGGGCCCTCGATTTGGTTCTCAGGCGCGGCGCAATCTGCCCGCAGCCAAATGCTGCCGCCACCTGTCAGAATGACGCTTGTCCTGCATCGATCCGAGTGGATGTCTGCCACTTTCGTCCACGCGGCTTTCGGTGCTTTCCGCCACAGAGAGTGATCGGAAGAACTGCCCATTCTTCGCAGCGTGCACAAGAGCGTTCCGTCCTCTTCGAGAGCGAGCGCGCTCAATTCGTCCTGTGCAATCGGCAATGCGACTGACGTCCAACTTTTGCCATCGTACGAAGCAATCGCTTGCGACGTTCGCGCGACCGCGCGTGTACCGCGCGCGATCAGCTCTAGCCACTCTTGACTGTCTGGTACGTCGGCGAGTTGATGCGATGTTCGCGTCCAACGCAGCGATCGCTTGCCCTCGAGGTCGAGTGTAAGGACATCACCGTCCGATAGCATCTCGAGATGGTGGGGCGAAAAGCCGTCGACCTTGGGTTCACCACGCAAGGTCGCGTTTTGCGGTGCAAGCGTACCGCCGAATCTCTCTCCGTAAGCTCCAGGCGCATATTGCGCGAGTTGGCCGCGGGGCGTCTTGTAATAGCTGGCGTAAGCCAAGAGGACGCCTCCGGGCTGAAGGCTCCACGATCCGCCCGTCCACTTGTAAACTTGAGGACCTCCTCCTGTGCGAATCGATCCGCGAAACGCGATCGCGTACGCGTCGCCGGGCCATCGTCCAAAGAACGAACTTGGCGAACCCACCTTGATTCCACGCACGAGCTCGGGGCGCGGCACGAGACGCTTCTGCGTAATCTCGACGAGCCCGGTTTTCGCGCGGAGGATCGGACGTCCGAACGCGGTTCCAAAGATCGTGAGGTCTGCACGCACAGCGTGGAACGAGTCAACGCTAAAGCTCGGTTGACGATACGGAGCCTTTGGCGGCGGTGGCGGCGGATCAGGGGGCAGCTCTTCGTCAATTATATTAACTAATTCCGTGGTGGCCGAGGTAACAACTTTAGGCGGTTGAACTGGTAGAGCTTGAACGGGCGCTTGAACGGGCGCGCGCGATGGTTCCGCGCAACGGACAAGCGAAAAGCCAAGCGCCACCCACGCTGCCAAGCGCACTGAATACCCCATGGGTCGAACGTCGCATGTCCAAGAGAAACCGCGATCGTTTTTTCTACGCCAAAGTACGCCAGGATAGGTAAGCGACCGGCGAACCTCACCCTGACGGAGGCTTTGCTAAAGTGCGCAGCAATGAGAGGTCGATGAACCCTCGCTTCTCGATCCGTCGAACGACGTCGCTCGGGCGAGCCAAGGTCCACTGGCTCTCGATGAAGGGCCGTCGTTGATGGAGTTCATCAGGCGTTCACCGTGTCCCCGCTTAGCGTTCGGCGATGCGCCTTTCCAAGAGATAACGCTCCACAGAGCTGAATGCCTCTATGAATTCTGCGTAGAAGCTATTTTCTGTACGCAAGGTGCGACAACATCGAGTCGCTATATCGAGAAGCCATTGGCGACGATTGATCACAACCCGAGCGTCGGCTGGCTCATGTCGGTTCAGCGCTCGAACCTGCAGCTCATGGGCTTCAAGCGCCCTAGCCAGCACGGCCAGATTAACGCTGTCACGTTTCTCTTCGACAAAGGCAAACGCATACTCGGCGTCCCGCTCGTACACGATTCGCCACGCCGTTGCACGCGTCCAGCCGTCCCCGACCCCCTCCGTAAGCCAGCTCCTTGCAATCGCATAGGCGCTCTCTGGCTCTCGTCTCTCGAGTTCAGCTATCGCGAATTCCCAGTAAGCGGGCCCGGGACCTGGAGTTTCATCATCGTTCCATCGTGGAACTTCGTCTAGCACTGTGAGCTCCCGGAGGGTCTCGAGCCTGACCTCCGCCCATGGCACTTCGTCAGGCATCATCATGCGGCAAGCGTCCGCTTCAGCAACGGCCGGCGTCTTCGGATCTGACGGTTCCTGCATGGTGTCGGTTATCGGCGGAAGAGAAGGGATTCTAACCCCCGGTAGCTTTCACTACGGCGGATTTCAAAACCGCTGCCTTAGACCACTCGGCCACTCTTCCGCCGACCAGTTTAGCCAAATTGACGCGAGGTGGCACGC
>JAHFDZ010000423.1 GCA_023248745.1 Myxococcales bacterium
CACCGGCAACAATTTGCACAACGATGACGCAAAGACCGTTGGCTCTGTCTACACGCTCGATGCCTTCGATACGAACATTGGCCCGCACGCGATGCCTGGGTCAGACACTCAGATGGCCCGCGTCCTTGGAAGCGCGAGCCATTCGAGTAACTATCTTGACTACTGGTGGATCGAAAAAGCGGGCACATCCGCAAAGCTTGGACACCGCGTCGCCACGCTCGTTCGAGAGTGAGGCGCCAATCGTTGTGGCCAGAGAGGGAATCGAACCCCCGACACGAGGATTTTCAATCCTCTGCTCTACCAACTGAGCTATCTGGCCAACTAAGGCGCGCACTTTTGCACCAACGCACAGCGCAAGTCAACCTCTCACATTGCGATCGATCGTTGATCAATTTAGCGACGGGATAGACCGAAAAACGCGTTCAATTTGCGATTAAATTGGTCCGCTTCAACGAGAAGGCAGCGAATCGCAACATCGCTGTATCCTCTTTTCCATGCCAGACTACTCGCTCGACGATCGCCGCGGTCTCGACTCCGCTTCGCTCCGCAATGGCTTCCTCGACCACTGCCAATTCTCGGAAGGAAGGCCGCTTGCAAGAGCAACCGCCGCGGATCGATTTACGGCGATAGCCCTCACGATCCGCGACCGGCTCATGCACCGCTGGTCTCATACGCAAGCCGAGTACCAAAGGCTCGATCCGAAGCGCGTCTACTATTTGTCTGCGGAGTTTCTTCTCGGGCGCGCGCTCGGCAACAATTTGCTCGCGCTCGGACTTCACGATCGTGTGCGCCAGACATTAGCCGAGCTCGGCGTTGACCTCAGTGATCTCCTCGAAGAGGAACCCGACGCGGGACTCGGCAATGGAGGCCTCGGTCGCTTGGCGGCGTGTTTCTTAGACTCGATGGCTACCCTCGGCATCGCGGGATATGGCTATGGCATTCGGTACGAGTTCGGCATTTTTCGCCAAGAGATCCGTGACGGTCATCAAGTCGAATTGCCTGACGAGTGGCTGCGATTTGGCAACCCTTGGGAAGTGGTACGGCCGGAGTACTCCGTGGTCGTCAACTTTGGCGGGCGAATGGAAGACGCCGTCGATGCGCGGGGTCGCTATAGGCCGCATTGGGTTGGAACGAGCCAGGTGCTCGGCGTTCCCTACGACACGCCGGTTGCAGGCTATCAATGCAACACGGTGAACACGCTTCGTTTGTGGCGGGCGCGCGCAAGCCACGAGTTCGATCTCGCAGTGTTCAATGACGGTGACTACGTGCGTGCTGTCGAAGATAAAAATGCATCCGAAGTCATGTCGAAGGTTCTCTATCCAAATGATCAGAACCAAGCGGGCCGCGATTTGCGACTCAAGCAACAGTACTTTTTCGTCGCATGCTCGATCAGCGACATTGTGCGTCGCTATCTTCGTAACCACGACAGTTTCGATTCGTTCGCCGCACAAAATGCCATTCAGTTGAACGACACGCACCCGTCAATTGCCATCGCCGAATTGATGCGCGTGCTCGTTGACCTGCACGATTTGCCATGGGCCAAGGCGTGGGAAATTACGCAAGCCACGTTCGGTTACACGAACCACACACTCTTGCCTGAAGCACTCGAGAAGTGGTCGGTTTCGATGTTCGAGCGACTGTTGCCACGCCACCTGCAGATCATCTTCGAGATCAACCATCGCTTCTTGCAACAGGTCAGCGCACGCTACCCCAACGAACAAGAACGCATGGGGCGCATGAGCATCGTAGAAGAGGGTCCCGATCGCAAAGTACGCATGGCCCATTTGGCGCTCGTGGGGTCACACGCCGTCAATGGCGTCGCGGCGCTGCATTCGCAGCTTCTTCGCGACTACGTTCTGCGCGACTTCGCCGAGATGATGCCCGAGCGGTTCTCGAACAAGACGAACGGTGTAACGCCGCGACGTTGGCTACTTGCATGCAACCCTCGCCTATCGTCGCTCATCACCGAAGCGATCGGTCCAAAGTGGACGACAGAACTTGACCGCCTGGAAGACCTTCTTCCTTTCGCAAACGATCGCACGTTCGTTCAACGTGTCCACGCGGCTAAGCTCGCGAACAAGGAAGCGCTCGGCGTTGAGCTCATGAAGTCTCTGCGACTCGAAGTCGATCCGAGCGCGCTCTTCGACGTGCAGGTTAAGCGACTTCACGAATACAAGCGGCAGCATCTCAACGCGCTGCACATCGTCAAGATGTACCTCGACGCAAAACGCAACGTTGATTCGTTGCTTGTGCCACGGGTGATGATGTTCGCCGCCAAGGCTGCACCTGGCTATCGCAGCGCGAAATTGATCATCAAGTTTATCAATTCGATCGCGCGTGTCGTCAACGCCGACAAGAGCCTGCACGGAAGGCTGAAGGTCGCGTTCCTTCCAAACTATCGCGTGTCACTCGCCGAACAAATCATCCCGGCGTCCGATTTGTCAGAGCAAATTTCAACCGCTGGCAAAGAGGCATCGGGCACCGGGAACATGAAGTTCTCGATGAACGGCGCACTCACGATCGGCACGCTCGATGGTGCGAACGTTGAAATTCGCGATGCGGTTGGTGCCGAGAACTTTTTCCTCTTCGGTCTCACCGAGCAAGAAGTGCAAGCGACCAAAGAGCGCGGCTACTACCCACGAGCGATCTACGAGCAACAACCCGCGTTGCGCGAAGTGATCGATGCGATCTCAAGCGGGATGTTCGACGGGCCCGACCGCGGCATCTTCGCGCCACTCATCGACTCGCTCATGAACCAGGACGAGTATCTGCTCTTTGCCGATTTCGCGGCGTACTGCGACGAGCAACAAAAAGTGAGTCAGCTCTTCGCGTCGCCGGATCGCTGGCACGCAATGGCCGTGCGCAACATCGCAAAAATGGGCATGTTCTCGTCAGACCGAACCATTCGTGAGTACGCGAGTGACATTTGGGGTGTGGAAACGATTAAGATCAGCGACCCACCGCTTGGAGAGAATTTAGCGATCGGCCGGCTGTCGGGGTTTCCGCGCGGGGTGTGAGTGCGGAGCTGCATCGCGCGGGCTCTAGGTCAATTCTAACGCCCGCGTTCTGTATCTTTCAGCAGCGCTCTAATGTCCCTCAAGTCTTGTTCTCGCCCCGCGGCGCGTTTCGCAACGATCAAGTCGTCGCGCCCAATAACCGCAACGTCAACGCCATGCCAAGTGATGCGCATCGCTCTTGCGCGAGCGGAGGCGAATTCAATCCCGGGTATCGTCCGCAAAATATCGACGCGTGCTGGTGCGGTACCGAAAAAAAGAAACTCGTCGTCGCGAAGCGATCGCGCGGCCTCGACAATACGTGGGGGCGCACCATACAAACGGAGTGCTTCGAACACGCGCACCAAGTTGGCTTCATCTCCCCCCACCAGGAGGTCGAGGTCTTTCGTAAACCGCGGTTCACCGTGCAGAGCAACAGCCCATCCGCCAACGATCAGGTATTCAACACCCGAGCTTGAGAACACCG
>JAHFDZ010000204.1 GCA_023248745.1 Myxococcales bacterium
GCTTGATCGCGCGGAGCATCGCGACGAGGTGCTCGCGCGGATGCTCGAATATGTAGCTGCCAAAGTTTCATATTGTGCGCTCTTTGTCGTGCAAGGCAATCAGGCGGTGCGCATTGGGCGCGACGGAAAAATCGCCAATGGCACGCTCTCGATGTCGCTGTCTCTGACGGGCCCCAGCTTTCTCTCAAGTGCACGCGCTCGTGCCCGCGTGATGATCCTGGGGCAAAGGAGGGAAAGCGGTGACCTTGAAGTTCTGCGCGCACTTGAGCGCACGCGAGTGCAAGAGTGCGCCGTTGTGCCGCTCGTCGTGAGAGGCCGCGTGGTCGGGCTTCTGTACGTCGATGGCGATGAAAAAGGACTCCTCGTGCGGGTGCTCGGCGAGATGGAATCGATCGGCGAGGCTGCGGGTCGTGCCTTCGAGCGCATCATTGTGGCGCGCAAGCGCGTTGATGAGGATCGTTCGAGCGATCTGGCCGGGGCGCCAAGTTTGATTCCCGACCGTCTCCCAACGATTTCAGGCATACCTGAGATCAACGTCAGTGACGCGTCAGGTTCTGTTCCGGGTCGGGATATGCCTGCGCTGCCTCCTCCTCCTGTGAGTCAGCCAATGACGTTGGAAGGTGTGCTTCCACCGCCCGCCAAAGCGCCTGCGATGGGGGGACTCGGGTTTCGATCGGATGACGTGCACGAGCGCTTGACGCCAGTGGAGCGCGTGCCCGCGTCTACGAGCTCGTCGCGGGTTCTCAGTGCACATACACCGCCGCCTCCGCAGCCCGGAATGAGCAGCCACCTTCCTTCCATTATTGTCGATCTCGACGACGATTTTTCCGCGCTCATTGATCGCGTTCTGCAGGCGCGTGGCGATGAGCAGGCTGAGGCCGAACTTCTGCGTCAAGGCCACGCGGCAATGCCCGCAATCATGCGAAGGTTTCCGGGACCGTTACGAATCGAAGATCCATTTGAAACTGCGCAAGTTCCGAGAGCGTCGGAGTGCGGGCCGCTGATGCGGTTGATTGCGGGGCAACGTAAAGCAGCTTTACCATTTGTGCTGCTCGTCGTGGAGAGTGAACGCACCGAGCTTGCGATGTGGGCTCTGCTACTGTTGACGGAGTTGCCGTACGTCGAGGCGATCAACATCACCGTGGCGAAGTTGTTTGTTCGCGAGAAGCGAGTCGCGAGGGCCGCCCGTCTTGCATGTCTCGCGCTTTCGCGGCTTGCGGCACAAGAAGTCGTCGACGCGATTTCGGCGCATCTATTTGACGATGATGCGCGCGATCTCGCAATTCAGGTGCTCGGCGAGCTTGCGCAAGCGGTTGCGGTGCCCGTGTTGATTCAGCTGCTTGACGGTGACGGTTCCGTGCTCGCGCGACGATCGCTCATGGACATTACGCGCCACGACTTGGGCGCCGATGTCAAACGCTGGGGCGTTTGGTGGGCCATCAACGGAACTCGCCATCGCGTCGAGTGGTTGATTGACGCACTCAGTGTCGACGACCCGGTGCTCAGAAGGCTGGCGGCGACAGACCTCTACGCGCTCACAAGACAGCGTTTTGGCTACGATCCTGACTTGTCGCAGCGCGAGCGCGAGCGTGCACAGGAACGCTTTCGCGAGTGGTGGGCGACCGAGGGTCGTGTGAAAAAATCACACAGCTGAGCTGCCTTGCACTGTGGACAAGAGTTCGCGCTGCGAAATATGTGGCGCTGAACGGGATGTTACGTTGTGGCAACGAACTTGCTTTGGATCTCGCGGAGCGGCACGCTTTCGAATTAGGTAACGGGGAAGCTTACGTTTGGAGGAGATAGTCAATGCGATTGATGGTTAGCTGGGTCCTCGCGACGGCGCTCACATGCGCGGGCACAGCTAGTGCTGCGAGCAACGTAGAATCGCTGCGCGATGGCCACGTGGTGAGGGAAATCCGCGTTCCACAGGGCAAGACCGGTCGCTATGGCCACTCTGAAGTGTTGATTCACGCTCCGCTCGAAAGTGTGCGCAAGCAGATCCTCAACTTTGGGCAGTACCATAAGATGTCGCCCGAAAAGTTCCGAAAGTCGCGCGTGGTGAAGCGCCATCCGAACGGCGAAACCGACGTTTATCTCCAGTTTGGCACCGCCAACGGCATGTTCTCTTTTTATACGCTCGCTCGATTTTCTCCGACTCGTCGAGATGGTCAGGCTGAGGTTGTGGAAGGCAAGCAGGTCGAGGGCGATGTGCGCGATGCCAACATCGTTTGGCGGATGGAGCCAGTGAACGACCACGAGACGCTGCTCGTGTGTGACACGCTGCTCGTGCCTGATTTTTATGCACCTCAAGCGATGATCGAGGAAGAGTTGCGCGACTCGGCAGAGAAGGCTGTTGTGCTTATGAGGGTAGGCGCGGAGCGCCAGTATGCCGAAGTGCAGAAGCGTCGCGGCGCCGCGATCGGTTCGAAACGGCCCTAACTTCATCTACTTAACGCGCCAGTCACGATTGGCGCCGCGCGCCAGGTAAGCGTGGCTTAACACGCCATCAGTTTTGCCCGTTACTTCGTCTAATGAGGTGGACGGCGGTTTGACCGCTGCGCGAGCGACAGCTGATTGTCGATCGCGATTTCGACTGCGGAGTTCCGCACGTTGACCGTTCAGCTGATTGACGATTTTGGGGCGCGTAAGCGCGGTTTGGGGAGCCGTAATGAAACGCATTCTTATTCTTGCCACGTCGTCGTTGGTTGCAGTTCAACCGGCGGCCGTTGACGCGAGCGAACACGGTCAAAAAAAGACAACTACGGCGACGCCGGCGACGCCGAAGCCAACCCCGGTCACGCTGAAGCCGCCCGCAAAGCCGACGACCTCAACCACAGCGACCCCGCCAACTACGAAGCCCGCGCCGTCGACGCCACCAACGACGAAACCAACGACGTCGACAGCATCGACGACAACGCCGGCGACGACGCCACCAACGACGCCGACGACCGCGACGAAACCTGGGACTGCGCCTTCGGCATCGACGACGATGCCTTCCACCGTTGTGGCGACCGGGGGCGTGACCGGCACGCCGACGTTGCCGAGTACCTTCGAGATCCCGGGAATTGGATCTGTTTCGGTTACGAAAGACAGCGTGTCCGCGAACACGGTGCTGCACCTCGGACCTCTCGGGGATGTCAGTGTCGCGGGCAGCTATAGCGCGACCGACGCGTTCAAGTTTTGTGGTGCAGCGACTGGATCCTGGGCGCCGTTCGAGAAAAACAATCTCGGCTTTAAGTCCCTTACCAAATTCAAGATTTCACAACCTGGGCTGTGCGTTCGGCGTCCGAAAGCCGGTGCTCCTATCGAGCTCGAATTCGATGGCTCGCTCTCGGCTGGTGGGGCTGGCCTTCATCTCATCGGACAGATGTACACCACGGCTGCTGGCTTGCAGTTCAAGGTCTACGCAAAGGCGAAGGGCGCGTGGAACCTGAAGGACCTTGATTCGTGGCTCGACTCGAACACGTTGAGCCGCCAGATCGCGCTCGTCAACACCGAACTCATCATCACGACCGAACGAATTGTGGATCCAGTCTGGCGCGAGCTTGCACCGGGCATTCACCTAAAGGGTGCGATTTCGCTTACGCCCGAGGCGCAGGCTGCGAGCACACTTGCGCGCTCGGTTGCTGGAGCGAAAGCGATTCTGCCGAAGGATGCGGCGACGGCGAATTCGGTTCCGATGCACCTTACGGTTACGTCGGGGCGCTTCGACCTCGAAATGGGCATTCCGGGGAACTTGCAACTCAAGCCGCCGTTTGGTTTGGCGGGGACGCCGTCGTGGAACGTTGGCATCACCACCGGCACGGCAGCGTCGATCGACGTCGGTGCGACGGTGCCGATTACCTACAAATTTGCGTCGCAACCGGAGCCAACCGCGTTTATCGGCCGACTCACGTTTCGATCACCGACGACATTTCAGGGCGCCTTCACCGTCAAGGGCGGCATGGTGTTCAAGAACGTCACGCTCGATCACCTCGCAATGCAAATGGGTCTCGACATCACGACGTTCCCCGCAACGCTCTTGCCGAGCGCACTTGGCATGAGCGCGCAGGTGCACTGGGCGGGAGCTTCGTGGGAGCTTGCAGCCGCGTTCGGACTCACGCCGGCCGACATTCTCTTTCACGCGAACCTCGAGCAAGCGTCCGTCGAAACACTCCTCGGGAAATTGCCCGTTCCGGCAAAGATCACAGCCAGCGTGCCAAAATTTGTCAAGGATCTTGCCGTTCGTAAGTCAGAGCTCTACTTCGCTCCTGCCAACATGCAGTTGGGCGACCGATACTATCGGCAAGGCGTTGGCTTTACGGGTGACATTGACAGCACCTTTGGCAGCAAGGCGAGCGTGAGCCTCTACTGGGAAGACACGGGCGTTCGGTTTAGGGCAAAGTGGCTCGGTTTCGATAACGCCCAACTCTCCGCGCAGATCATGGAGCTCGCTCACTTGGACAAGTTGGGCATCACCGAAGCCGATGCGAAGACGCTCTTGGATGGATACGGCATCGACTCGATCGTGATGGAGGCGGCACTACCGGTCAACGGCACGCTGCCGAGCGCTCATACGACTTGGGTCGCCAGGTTTGCGGGCAAGCCGCTGTCCGGAAGCCTCTCGGCGTCCGGGGCGTCGATGATGGACATGGTGAAAGACGTTTTGTCAAAGTTGGCCAAGGATTGGTACGAGAAGAAGAAGGCCGGTTACTTCGTGCACTAAGCGTCCCTTGACGCCTGGTGAGGCGAGGTGGGACGCTTTAATATTGTATGGGCAGGGCTGCGTGACTAAGGTGCGCCTTCTGACGCGCGGTGGAGCAGCCTGGTAGCTCGTCGGGCTCATAACCCGAAGGTCGTAGGTTCAAATCCTACCCGCGCAACCAAGAAACCCCGAGAAATCGGGGTTTTGTCGGTTAAGTGGCACAGATCCCGATCCAATTCGATTTGGCTGGGTTCGACGGACGGAAAAGGCTCGCCCACTGAGGCAGGATCGAGCGCTTCTGCGGCCTTTATGTAGCGATCGGTCGTTTTTGGCTCTGCGTGCCCCATTCGGCGTTGAATCACCTTGTCGTTTACGCCGGCGAGGGCCAGCCAGGTGGCGTGGGTGTCGCGGAGCGATCGGAAGTCGATGGGTTCCTCGGTGGCGTTGTCGGTGAACAGGCGGGCACGGACAACACCAGCGGCTTGAAGACCCTCGCGGAAGGCGACCGCAATCCTGTGTTCGGTAAACGACCGGTGAACCGCACCCTGACGGAACCATCGCGCACTTCGTAAAGTGCGCGGCAATGAGACCAAGAGAAGAGATCTGGCGAGAGCGCGTGCGGCGGTTCATCGCAAGCGGCCAAAGCGCGCGGGAGTTTGCCGAAGCAGAAGGCGTCAATCCCAAGAGCCTAAGCGGATACAAGTCGCACTTTGCAAGGCAAGCACGAGCGCGAACGCCCGAGCTCGTGAAGGTTCGGGTAACAAGTCAAGTACCGGAACCATCAAGCGCGATTGAGATTGTGCTCACAGTGGTGTCGTTCTCCGCGTTGCCGAAGATGTCGAGGAAACGCTGCTGCGCAAAGTGGCCCGAGCACTTGGTGATGCGCAGTGATTCCTTCGTCGGTTTCGATAGGATGATACGGCAGTCGAAGAGCCGAATAAGAAACGTGCGGGGTGCACGTATAGACCCCCTCCTTCGAGGATCGCGAAGCGCCTCATGGGCTGAGCTTCTGAAAAAGACGTTCGCGTTCGATGTGCTGCGGTGCCCAAAGTGCAACGGTCGGATGAAGGCCCTCGCGATGGTGACTGACCCCACGAGCGTCGCGCGTTACGTCAAGAGCGTTGACGAAGCCACGCAGCCGCCCGCGCGACGCGCTTCGCGATCCTCGAAGGAGGGAGCACCGCCGCGACGCGCTTCGCGATCCTCGTAGGAGGGTGGGTCTCCGTATTGGAAGAGCACCGTGCTTCGTAGACTCGAGCTCGGCGATGTGGCGTAAGAGCCGCCGCCGAAGGGGACCTGAGTCCGCTCCCGCGAAATTGCCGCTTCGGGTTCGAGTGGCACGGCCTGGTGCTCCGATTTTGGGCGTCCAAGCGGTTCGTGGTGTCGGCTTCACCTCCTGCATTCGGCCGTTCTGAACTCCGGCGCCTCCACTCACGAAACGAAAACGGTGCTTGAATCACCTACGCTCTCTATCAAGCGTTCGCGGATCTATTTCGCGCAATCAAAGAAAAAGACCTTCGGCCTGAAGGGGCGGCGCGTGTCTCTTGGCGCGAACGGTCAATTTTCCATACTATCGGGCAGGCGAGCTTCGCCAGGGCAGGGCTATCGTGACGTTCGTCTCACGAACGGAATTCCCATAAAAAGCACAAGGTGCCGAATATTTAACCCAGCAAATAATGAGCTAGAACACCTTCCGACGTCGGAGTGAGAACGTCAGCCTACTTGCCTTTACGCCTTTCGCTCGGCGCCTGCGCTTCGCACCCATCGGCATGGGAATGAGCATCGGCGCGTTTTCGCGAGTTAGTTCGTAAAGTTGACGAAGCGTCACTAAGGCCATCGCCCGGTCGGCGCGCGCACATCGAGGACGTCGACCAAAAGATCTGCTTGGTGGTTCGCCAGCGGCTTGATGCGCACGTTGTCGACGAGGAGATCGACGGGCCCATTCTGCAGATTCGCGATTGAAGTCGATGAACGTGCGATCGTCAGCCTTTGGAACATTGAGACCAAGAAGACGCCCTTGGATTGGTGCACGGTGATCCATGCAGGCGCCTTTTTCTCTTTCGCTTCGAGCAGCTTGAAAACCGTCCCCGGTGCACCTGTAGTTGCTGGACTACTTTGCGCCGGTCCTACCTTTTCAAGGGGGCCTTCCCATGCATAGTAGCCATACGATTCCATGGTCCAGGTGACCTCGTGGCACGCCCCATCTTCAAGCTTGCGAAATTCCTTCGCTTGCGAAGGTTTCGGGAAACGAACGACGGCCGACCAGTCGCCGAATCCGCAACCCATGAGTCCGTACTGGGCGACCTCATTGTACATCCCGCCTTCGGCACCACCCGTAGTCAATGAGGTGCGAATGCGGTGCCCCTTGGCTTGAGCGCGATAGAGGGCCGCCTCGACAAGTGATGTGAAGACGTACCCCTTCGGAATGCTCTTCTTTGGCCGCGGCTGTGCGGCGATCGAATCGACACGTGCATCATCACCATCGCCGGTCCCCGAGTACGTGACTTCAAAGCAGCCGGGATATTGGAGTCGAGGTTCAAGCTGATCGTCGACCGCGGCGTAAAACTTGGAACTGTCGTCACAGGATTCGAACCTCCAGGTTTCGCGCTTCGCCCCGCTATCTTCGTAAGAGATATTGAGGCGCGAGAGTCGTACATTTGCGGTGCGTGTAAATGGCGTTGTGTCGGGCGCGGCGTTTTCCGGTTCGTCTTCATCAAAGGGGTTGTTCGGTGTCGATGGTTCGGGTCGCGGCGGTGGCGCCACAGGGGCGGAATCGATCGGCACATCGCGCACATCGGCGATCAGTCGGGGCGCTACCCTTGGCTGTCCACATCCCACCAGAAGAAAAGCCACGGCGAATTGCTTCATTCGAGAATTCTCGGTGACGGCGCGAGAATGCGCAAGTTGAGCACGGCCTTGCGACCCCGAAGTGCTTGATCTTCACGCCAATTCGGTACCCTGGGTTGTGCGGTAAGTAAATTATCCTGACTAATTGTCCACCGCGCCCTGCGCGATCCATCTTCGTATCGTGTCGCGTGACGGAACGTCGATCAGCTGCGCCCCCTCGGGCATGGTCGAGCCGCAGTCATTGTTGGAGCACTGATCTTTGAGAGTGCAGGCGTCACCGTCAATCTTGTGCTGAAGGAAGCTCTTGCTCGGATCGCTGGCAGTTACAAATGGCATCGTTGGCAGCGCCGGGCGGCATTCACATTCGAATCTTCAGCAACCGAATTGAAGTGGAGAGTCCTGGTCGCTTCCCGCATGCGATAACGCCCGCGAACATTCGGACCCGGGGTTCGCAACCGAGAAACCGGCAGATTGTGGATCACCTTCGCGACTTTCCAAATCCTCCCAACCTGGATGCGGGCGAGGGCGTGCCAATGATGGTTGAGCTCATGGACAAGTCGTCCTTGTATCCGCCGCTTTGTCTTGGCCACTCTGAGCTTGATCGCGAGGCGGTCGTGGTCGTGCTCATCAACGAAGCGGCGCTCTCTTGCCCGCAGCATGCGCACGAAAAGCTTGTCGAGCGTCAGCGAGAGCGTGCGACTCTGATATTGGTAAACTTACTTAATGAAAATCTCCAAGCGCGGCAACTTCGACCTGAGGTTGACAACGGCGGTGTCTGGCACGCTTGTACCGTTTAACAGAAGAGCCTTGAGGTTGCTCATTCCGGAGAGGTTGCTGAGGCCAGGTCCTGTGACTCGCGTGTTAATCAACGCGAGGCTCTCCAGCGAGCGCAAGTTGGCGACGTGCACAAGTGCCTTGTCGGTAATGTGGGTATCGTTCAAGGCGAGTGCGCCGAGGGCCGGGAACCCGGACGATTCTCCGAGCGAGGCGAGACCTTCGTCTGTGATGTGCGTGCAGTGATCAAGGCTCAGATACGTCAAGCTTCGAAGCGTCGACAGGCTGCGAAGGCCGGTACCGCTGATGCGCGTCTTGGCCAGGATGAGAAATTTGAGTGAGGTGAGGCGCGCAAGAGCTCCGAGACCGCTGTCGGTGATCTTCGAGCTGTCCAACGCAAGCCATTGCAACCTCGGGAGGGACGACACGCTACGCAGGCCTTCATCGCTGATCTCGTTCCCGTACAGCGTGAGATGGGTGAGCGCGGAGAGGCTGCCGATTCCGGGGAGATTTGCGGTGTGAGCGTCGTGCAGATCCAGCTGCTGCAGCGCGGAAAGCTTCGCGAGATGCACGAGGCCCTGATCGGTCACGTTGGTCATACGCAGCTCGAGCGTTCGCAGCGAGGACAAACCCGCAATGTGTTCCAAGCCCTGGTCAGTTACCCGAGTTGATGAAAGGTCGAGTACCCGAAGCGCCTTGAGATTTGCGATGTGTCGAAGGCCGCCCTCTGTCTTCGGCAACCTCAACTCTTGCAGCGACGTTAGACCAGAAATGGATCGCAGCCCCTCATCGGTGATGCGCGGGCTAGACAAAAAAAGTTTTTGCAGCGATGTCAAACGCGCCAGGTGGAGGAGTCCGTTGTCGGTGACCTCCCCTGCGCCAAACAGCTCAAGGGTGCGGAGCGCGCCCAAACCTGAGATATGGGAGAGCGAAGCGTCCGTAACCTCCCCGTCACACGACTCGAGGTGGCGCAGCGCGCTCAAAGAGGATACCGGCTCCCAGTCGATTCCTTCCAAACACACGCGCTCAATGGTTCGAGCGGCACTGTTCGGATCGAGGTTGCGCAGATCTGATCCGGAGCATCGAAACCCCACACCGTTTTCGTTCATCCACTTGACGACTTTTGGATCGTGAACGACTTTGCTTGCGGCCCGCAAGGATGACCAAGCCACCTCACCGTCGTCGAGATGGCGTTCATTGCTCATCTCGCCCGACATGGATTGATCACCAATTTGAAGCAGACGCACCCAATCACCCGTCAGCACGCGCGCGGAGAGCTTGGGGACACCATTTTCCTTTGCGTTGGAAGCCACGTCGGGAGCAGCTGGGGGATGCAATGCAGGAGCGCAAGACATCGAGAGGATTGGTGCAAGAAGACCTATTTTGCAAAAGCGAATCATGCATGGGTGTCGCAATTGAATCATCGTGGACAGCACTACACACGTTGCCATAGACCCGGGCCACACCAAAATGTTCGACGCGTCAGTTTCCGCGGCAGTTCGAGTGAGAGCGCGCATAGTGCAAATCTCGCCGCAAACTGATCACACAAAACGCGGCATCGTGATCACCGACATCGCGGGAAGCTGATCACACAAAACGCGGCATCGTGATCACTTATCCACATGGGCGCTGTCGCACATGTGACGACGCACAGTGGCTCTCGGAATTGGGTCTCCTCCAGCGATGGAGGCGCGATGGCCAACGAGCGCGTGAGCAAGCGAAACGCAAAAGAAAGTACTGAGGCAGAAGTTTGAGCTCGGACGGTCTCATCGCGAGGTCGCGGTGAGTATTGGGCGCAGTGCGGGGACGGTTGGCGCGTTGTTGGCGCGCGCCCGTGCAGCAGGGCTTGTCGACTGGGGAACGGTCAATGCACTTGACGAAGCGGCGCTCGACAAGAAGCTTTACGGTCCGGCTGCGGCCCACTCTACGAAGTGCGCGATGGTTCCGTCAGGGTGCGGTTCACCGGTCGTTTACTGTTAAGGTGCCTTCGCGAACAGGCTGGTCGCCTCGTCCACGAGCGAGAGGAAGTCCTTCAAGCACTTCTCCCAGGAGATGACCTTGAGCACGATCGCGCGCTGTCTCGCCCCTTCCTCGGCGCGATAACTGGGATCTCGGTACATGCGGTCGAGCTCGGCGACGTACTCCGCGGCCGTGCTGACCACGCCCGCGTCCCCGAGCACCGCCATCGAGTCGTGGATCGATGGGAGTCGGAGCGATACCGCGGGGACCCCGGCGACCATGGCGATGCTGACGCTCGTGCTGCCGCCTTCCCGAAACGGATTGGCGTAGACGTCGCACGTTGCATAGAGCGCGGGAAGGTCCATCGCAAAATGGACGAAGTGGAGCCTCTTCGGGTCGACCCCGAGGCGCCTCTCCATCTCGGGCCGGTCGACAGGGCCCACGACGAGGATGTGGGCGCGATCGTGCTGCGCCACGAATTCGCGGAGGATGTCGACGTACAGTCCCGCGACCTCTACCATCAGCCTGTTGCCCACGACGACGATCGCGAAGGCATCCTCCGGAACGCCGAGCTCAGCGCGGGTGACCGTCCGCTTGGCCACCGCATAGTCGATCGCGTACGCGTGCTGGCGGATCGCACGCGGCCGGCTGAGACCGCTGGCATCAAACTCGCGCGCGACCTCGCTCGGGTCCCGCTGGCCGGCGAACACTTCGCACCTCCCCGATGCGGGCGGGGCGGGGCTCATCACGAGCGAGACGATGGGCACGTGTCCGTGGAGGAGCACGCGGGCGAAGGACAGCTCGGCCCCGAACGCGACGATGGCCTCAGGCGCGAACTCGGCGATGCGCTGCACGTCGAGCGCGGTGCGACGCGCGCGGTCGAGATCGGTCCTTGCGTAAATGATCTCGACGTCGAGCCCCGCGAGCTCTGCTGCGTGTTCCCGCTCGAAGTCCGAGGAAGGGCCCGAGGCGAGCAGCCCCAGGAGCACATTCTCCTCGGGGCTGTAGGTGAAATCGTCCGTGACGAACACGCGGATCGCCAGGTGGGGGTGGGACGTACGTAGGGCGCGCACGTAGCTGAAGAGGAGAAGCGTGGGCGCGTGCGGGAGCCGCTTCATCTGCATCATCAGGAAGGCGATTCGACCCACCGTGGGCGTAAACGCGGGCACTTGCACGCCTAGCTCGTGCGCGCGATTCGCGAGGCGCGCGTCGCGGATCCGGGTCACCTCGGGGATATT
>JAHFDZ010000205.1 GCA_023248745.1 Myxococcales bacterium
GTCCAGATGCGAGCGTTCGCCTCATCACGATGCACTTTCCCGATCCGTGGTGGAAGAAGCGTCATCGGAAACGCCTCGTGATGGGCGACGTGATCCTCGACGAGATATTTCGACTGCTCGCCAAAGACGGCGAGTTCTTTATCCAAACCGACGTTGAAGATCGGGCGCTGCAATACAACACGCACCTCGAAAGAGACGTGCGATTTGCGCCTCACGGGGATGCGCCCAGCGCTGCGTGGCTTGCAGAGAACCCCTACGCGGCCCGAAGTCCACGCGAGCGACGCGCGATTACCGACGGCCTCCCAATCTTTCGTTTGCGCTATCGGAAGAAGGGATGACGACGCTTTTAGTCAACGCACCTGACTAAGAACGACGTCGACGTCAAGTTGACTCTCGGGCGCGATAGTCAACTCTTTTGACCATGGCTGATAGCCGGGAACGTTCACCTGCAATTGGTGTTTTCCAGGCGTCATATGAAGCGGCGCAACCTTCGGCACGCCGTCGAGGAACACTTCGTTAGGACCACTTGGCAAACCGTGAAGCCGGACGAGCGGCACCTCGAGCGCAGACGAAGCCCTGACGGCAGGCGGCCCGCCAACAAACTTTGCACCTAACGCACCGATCGCCGTGCCGATCGCGAGGGCAACCGCAACGATCCCAATCGGCATTCGCGCGAGCGTGGCTTCCGGCGGGCGATTGGTGGCGGCGATCGGTCTCACCGTGCTGTGTGAGCGTCGATCGCCCAACTCGGAGACCTCCTCACCTTCGCCCAAGGTGCCGAGCGACAAGCGCGGTCCACTCGCTTCGGAACGGGTTGCAAGAATGTGCAAGCGTTCGCGAATGCGCGCGTCGTCCTCCGCGAGTTTGGCTCCCGCGTAGGTCTTCATCCAATGGGCGACACATTCGACACCCAAGACGATCGATTTTGAATCGGCGAATTGCCCGATCGCCGCGCTGAGCTCGGCGCCAGATGCATAGCGGTCCGCAGGCGTCGCCGAAAGCGCGCGCATGACGATGGCTTCGAGCTCGGGCGGATAGTCGGATTTCGCATCGGAGGGCTTTTCGTGACGCACCTCGCACACGCGCTTGAGTGTTTCGAACTCGCTCGTGCCTTTGAATAGGCGCCGACCGGTGGTGAGTTCGAAGAGCATGACGGCCGCAGAAAACAGATCACTCCGATGATCGATTGGCTCTCCGCGCGCTTGCTCGGGCGACATGTACGGCAACTTGCCTTTCAGCTTTCCACTTCGCGTGATTTCTTGATCCGCAAAATGAGCGCAACGCGCCACGCCGAAATCGACAATGCGCACGACCCCGTCGATGCCGACCATCACATTCTGAGGTGAAATATCGCGGTGCACGATACGAATCGGTTCGCCGGTGCGATCCGTTTGCGAGTGCGCGTAGTCGAGCCCAGCGCAAACTTGGGCGATCACACTAAGCGCGAGATCAAGCGGTACCTCGCGCGCTCCGTCAGCACGCATCAGCCGCACGAATTGCCGAAGGTCGACGCCGACAACGTGCTCCATCGCGATGCACTGGCGACCGCCGACGTTTTCGAGACCAAACACGCGTGCGATGTTTGGATGATGAAGGCGCTCCGCGATCGCAGCCTCGCGCGCAAGCATGTCGCGAAAACTCGACTCGCGCAGCAGCTCGGGGAGCACTCGTTTGATGACGACGAGCTTGCCTTCGTGACTCGGCAGCAACGCTTCAATGCGCTGCGCGAGAAAGATCTCCGCCATGCCTCCAACGGCGGCGCGTTCAATGAGGACGTATCGACCGAACCGGGCGGGCAACGAATCCGATGGCAGTGAGTCAAGCGTCTGAGCGGACATAGCCAGTCTCCCCAAAACAGCAAGCAAGCGTATCGCTTTGACATAGAGCGGCGGCAGGCCCCCGCAAATATGAGGCGTTTAGGAAGGAATAGGTAACCGCCACCCTCACTAAACGGATTCTCAGGAGCGACTGGGCAATTCGCCACCGAGAGTGAGCTATTTTGCTTCGATTTTGGGCTATTCGTCGCGCTCGGTTGCCGCGGGCGCGCCAAAGGGAACATGAGGTCCAGACTTCGTCTCGGGACTGCGCGCCCACCCCATCACCGATCGAAAAGTAAGCGACTCACTGGGGTGCGACAGATCAGCCGTGAGCGCCATGCGTCTGAACCGAGATGAAACTGTTCGGTCTCTTCTCGCTCCTTGGAGCTTTGCTCGCGTGCGCGGATCGGCCTGCCACCTCTTTGGCCTCGACCTCAGAACGCCCAAACGCTGTGATGCCCCCTGCCTCGACGACAGACGGCACGTGCTTGGTCTGCCACGGAAGCTGCAGCGACGGCGGCTGCACCGAAATCCTCCGCGACACCGACCGCTGCAATCGCCACGTCACCTGCGAACGCAATGCTGACGTGTGCAAAACGAACCGCAGTCCGTCGTTTGCAAGCTGCATTGATTGCGTGCGCAAGTGTCACGGCGCGCTTGGCTGCGCGGACAAGTGTTAGGTTCCCCGACATCCGGACGCGGACCCCCGACTGGCAGCCGTCACCTGAACTTTACGTTCTTCATCGCAAGGCGATCGAGTTGATCTTTTGCCCACACGCGCTCTTTCTTGAGCTGGGTCGCCCTTGCGCTTTCGACGGGACTCACGAGTGGTCTTTTGCGCTGGAGTCTGGTGAGTTCGACCTCGACGGTCTGGACCTTCTTTTGGAGCTCGTGCGCCGTCATTTGCTTCATCGGGGATTTCCCTTTTCTTTGGTGGGCTTGAGATGACCGCTGCCATTCTGGCGTATTCTAAGATTCGTAATGACGAACTCGCTCGCTGCTCGTCTCATTCCGAACCCCGAAACTTTTCGATGCGCCGCGCGTCGGAAGAACATGTCTCTCGATCGTCTCGCACTCGCGTTTTTTGCGGTTGGTTTGAGCGTCGCTTGCGGAGGACCTGCTCCTCCGATCGCGGCGCCGAAGCACGTCAGCACCGAGGAGCACATCGTCACCGAGCACGAGGTGACCACCGCGCGTGAACTCAGCGCGAAAGCCGAAAGCGCACTTCTCGGTCAGCATTGGGAGGAAGCGGTCGCAGCGCTGTCGCTCCTCGTGAGTGCAGAGCCTGCGAATCCGAAAGTGCCCGAGTGGTTGATGAATCTCGGCATGGCGTACAAGCAGCTTGGGCAACGAGACAAGGCCCGCGCGACCGTCCAGAAAGTTTACGAACAATTTCCTAACGCCCCACAAGCACGACCCGCACTCTTGCGAGCTGCCACGCTTCACGCGTACCTCGAAGAGTGGACGGCGCTCGAAGCCATCGGCGACAAGATTCTCGCGCGTACAGACATCGATGACGTCGATCGCATCATGGGTCTCGGCACAAGGGGACTCGGGCGCGTCGAACAGGGCCGCGACTTGCAGGCATCGCCTGACATTCTCGATGGACTCGATCTGTCGGATCGCACGCACTACGCCGCGGGCAACATCCTGCCCGTCGCGGTCGCGCAGCTTCGCTTTGGCCTGGCCGAGATGCGCAAGACGCAATCCGAGCGCATCAAGTTCGTTCCGGTACCTGACGACTTACTAGACAAGCTTGAAAAACGGTCGATGTTGCTCTTGCAAGCGCAGTCCTCGTACACCGACACGGTGCGTTCCGTTGATCCTCATTGGGCTGCAATGGCGGGCTATCGCGTGGGCGAGATGTACCGCAACTACCATCATGATCTCGCGGACATCCCACCTCCTTCGGAAGCGAAAACCGACAAGCAGAAGGAAATCTTCTACGCATTCATGCATATCCGCTACCGCAACCTGCTTCTCAAAGGGCTCGCGCAGCTCGATCAAACAATCGCACTCGGAGAGCGCATAGGTGACAAGAGCGCCTGGATCGAGCGTGCAAAGACGGCGAAAACCGAGATGGAAAAGTCGCTCGAAGAAGAGAAGGCGACGATCGCCAAGTTTCCTTTCAAGGAAGAAAATGTGCAGAAGGCGATCGAAACAATCCTCGCGCGTGAGCAGAAAAAGAAGAGTCCCAAGTAACGAAAACTATCAATTTTATTTACGTTCTACCTTGGCCACGCACTTTGAGTTGCTCGACGACAAGCCGAACGTCCTGCGCACGCGCGCGCGGGAGGATAAGAACGGCGTCATCGGTTTCAACCACGACAAGGTCAGACACGCCGACGAGTGCATAGACACGCTTGCCGGCAACGGCTCCCATTTCACGAACTAAGTTGCGCTCAGCGTCGATGGCTACCGAACCCTGTGGTAGCGCGTTGCCGCTCACGTCGCGCGTCGCAAGATCCCAAGCGCTCTCCCAGCTACCCACGTCATTCCAACCAAAATCACCGGGCACGACGGCGATGTTGGCGGCCTTTTCCATAACGCCGTTGTCGATCGAAATTTTTGGCATCGTGGGGAAGTGCTTCGCGACCGCGCTATCGCCACCACCCTCGGCGAATACCGCATCGAGGCACTCTTTGAGCGCTGGCAAGTGCGTCGCAATCGCTTCTTTCATGGCCCTGGCGGTGAAGAAGAACATCCCGGCGTTCCACAGATGAGCGCCACCCGCCAAGTAAGATTCAGCAACTTGACGATTAGGCTTCTCAACGAATCGAGCCACTCTGCGCACACCGTCGCCGATGGCGTCACCGAGTTCGATGTAACCGTAACCAGTTTCAGGTCGCGTCGGCACGATGCCAACGGTTACGAGATAGCCCTTCGAAGCCGCATCGAGCGCACGCTCAGCGACCTGTCGAAAGCCAGGCTCGTCGGTCACGTATGAATCGCTGGGGAGAACCATCACAAGCGCGTCAGGATCGGAGTTCGCGATGGTCCACGTCGCCCAGCCGACGCAGGGCGCGGTGTTGCGGGCAACAGGCTCGGCAAGAATGTTGACCTTTGGAATTTGGGGCAATGCCGCAAAAGTGGGCTCGCGAAGATGAGCGCCGGTTGCGATCCAGACGCGGTCATTTGCGACGATGGGAGAAACCCGCCGGACAGTAGCAGCGAGCAGCGACTCGCGCGGATCACTGCCGAGAGGCAAGAATTGTTTCGGGAAGCGCTCTCGCGACGCTGGCCAGAACCGCGTTCCCGAACCACCTGCCATAATCACCGCGTGGACTCGACTCGCACTCATTGTAACCTCGAATGTAACGAAAGCGTCCCCATGGCAAAAGCACCAAGCCAAGGAGGCGAAGGGGCCGCTATCATACGCGAACGCGCGGTGACTCGGAGCTCATGAACAGCGATGTTTTCCTTCAACGTGAAATGCCTCACGGGCAGTGTGTAATCTTACGGTTTGGCGACGGAATCGATTGGAGCACGCACCTCACCGAAGCCGAAGCTGTCTTCGCCGAGATGCTCCCTTTGCTTCGGCGCCATAGTTTCACGGCTGGCCGTGCAGCCCTTCGTATGGCGCTGAGAATGGCAGGGACCGAAAGCGGCGATCTCTTGCCCACTGAGCGTGGAGGACCCAACGTTCAGACCGGATTTTCCGGCTCGATAAGCCACAAGGATGGCCTTGCTGCGGCACTCGCCACGAAGGGAACGCAATCAACGTGCGGGGTCGATCTCGAGGTGGTGCGCGCCAAGCGTCCCGATATCTCAAGACACGTCCTCACTCGCGAGGAGCTCGACGCCGATCGCGAACTGCCGGCAGAGGAGCGCATGCGTGTTCTCCTTCTGCGCTTCTCACTTAAAGAGGCCATCTACAAAGCGATTGATCCCTTCGTGCAACGCTACGTGGGATTCAAAGAGGTGCGGGTGACTCCGCAAGAATTGGGGGCCGCCGACGTCGAAATGCTTCTTCCGGAATCCGACCCCGAGCTCGTGGTCGACGCGCATTGGGAGCGCTTTGGCGAATTCATTCTCGCGACCGCGCGCGCGGAGCGTGTGTGAGCGACTTCGCCTATTCGTAACTGTGTTTGCGACTTATCATTGCGATCGCGCAACTTTTGCTCAGCGCTTAATGAAGCTGTCGCAAACTTCTCGCGATGTAGGACAGGCAGCTACAAAGCAAAGGGATGTCTTGGCGTCGGGCTCTCGCAGCGATCTCTTTTTCCGTCCTCGGTTGTGAGTCGGTTCAAGCACCTCAACTCATCGAGCTCGATAGTGTCGCCCCGCTCGAAGTTGAGGTCGGGTCACAACTCACGCTCACTGGGGGTGGCTTTCCGGCGGGTCGGAACGCTCACGTAAGGTTCGTAGGCAGCATCTACCGACCTGGAGCGCCGTCAGAACTAAACGTGGAGGTGGATGGGGATGGGGTTGCACCCGAGAACCATCACCTCAACGTGGCGATAGGAGATCGCCTGACCGAACGCTTTTGCGGCGTTGGACCCGAGTCCGTGCACGCAACATTTCGAGGCTCCGTCGTTGCTTCCTTCTCACCGCTTGCGGCTGGGAGCCCACCGATTACGGCGGCGCTTGGAAATGTCACGCTCGATATTCAGCCCCCAGCGCACTCGGCAACGCGTGCGCGAGAGCGAATCGAGAACGCGCGCTCACTGCTCAGCTATTGGGGCATCGAAGGTGAGCCGAGCACGATGGGGTCTGGGGGCATTGAGGTCAAAACGATCCGAGACGCAAGTCCCGCTTCTCGCGTCCTCAACCAGGGCGATGTCCTCGTCGCCGTTGATGGCGTGCGCGTCGCAAGCGTGTCTGACGTCGCGCCAATCGGCGACACAGCGCATCTTATTGTACGTCGAGGAAGTTACGAATTAGAGCGCGAACTTCCAACGCGCGAGTTCGAGCCACTTCCCTTTCGAAAGCACGGCGCAGCGCTCGCGTGTTTGGCGGCGCTGCTGCTCGCGACGCTCGTGTTTGTAACGTTTAATGCGGTGCGCAGGGCAGTACCGGCAAAGTCCTCGTGGCGGTTGGCGAACGGGCCAATCCTTGCGCTGAGCGGAAGCGCACTTGCGATCGTTCCGCTTCTTGACAATGCATGGGGACTCCATGCAGACGTCACCATCGTCCTCGGTTGGCTGATCGCGCTGACAGCCGCGAGTGCGTACGCCACGCGGTCACGCACGCAAACGTTTCTTGCGACCGTTCTTTCGGCCGCCCCCCTTGGCATTGCGCTGCTCGCAACGAGCGTCGCCACTGGCGCTTGGCGGCTCGAAGAACTCGTGCGAACACAAGCATCGTCACCCATTGATTGGTTCGCATTTCGCGGACCCGCCATGATGGGACTTGCGGCTTGCGCGACGTTTGCCATTTGTCGCGTGAAAATACCGCCGGCCGTTCGATTTCAGCTCTCTGCAATGATCGTCCTTACTTTCTTTGGTGGGTGGCTGAGCCCCTTCGGAAGTTCGGCGCATCATCCGAACAGTTGGCTTCTTGTAATCGGAATTGTTACATTTTTAGCAAAGAGCGCGGCTGTCGCCTGGGGCACTTCGCTGCAGATGCCACTGCTGAAAGCGTTGGGCGATCGCTTGCGTGGCACATCGTACGTGCTGTTGGCAATCGCGCTCGCACCCCTTGCCCTTCGGGAACAAGCACCGCTTTACGTGCGAACATTTTTGGCAAGCGCGGCGCTCTTGCTCATCGTTGCCGTTGCGTTCGCTCATCGGCTACCTCAACGTACCGTCCGCGCAAACGCACTTCTTTAGACTCGGCTACTCGCAGAGCGCGGTCGGCGCTAAGGTTCTCGCTATGCGATGGACCGCGTTCGTCTTGCTCTTGCTCGGTGCCTGCAGCGCAGGCAACAGAGAGAGCTTCAAGACGTTGTGCGACTCGCGCACAACGTGGCCAGTCACGAGCGCGTGCACGGAGTGCGTCACATTCGCCAAGATGCCGGACTGCAAGTGCTACGCGCATCCCCGGCTCAGCGCGTGTTTCGGAACGCTTGGCAACCTTTCACGCGACTGCGGCGAAGAGTCGACGCGATGCTCGCTCGCGTGCGGCGACGACTGCGCTTGCCTCGACGGCTGCTACGCAACGGAAGCATCGTGCAAGAGCGCCGCACAAGTTCACGAAGCGTGCATCGTGGACAGTTGCGAGGCGTACTGCACGTGAGTCTTGGAGAAAGTCGAGGGAGCCAGCGGCGGCTCCCTCGACTGCCGATCACTCTTCGTTGACCGCCGAGTACAAATCCGGCGGAGGCGCGGGCGGCGCGAGCCGAACGTTTTCGTCGCCGTCGACGACCAAACGCAGATTCTTGTATGCACCAAGACCCGTACCAGCCGGGATGAGACGACCCATGATGACGTTCTCTTTGAGGCCACGGAGGAAGTCGACCTTGCCCGCAACTGCGGCTTCGGTGAGCACCTTGGTGGTTTCTTGGAACGACGAAGCCGAGATGAACGACTCGGTCGAGAGCGATGCCTTTGTGATGCCGAGGAGGAGCGGTTCGGCCACTGCTGGACGGCCACCCTTTTCGAGCACGCGTTCGTTTTCGCGCTCGAAGATGTGCTTCTCGACTTGCTCGTCGACGAGGAAGTTCGAATCGCCGACATCCTTGATGCGCACGCGGCGCAGCATTTGACGAACGATGACTTCGATGTGCTTGTCGTTAATCACGACGCCCTGCAGACGGTAAACTTGCTGAATCTCATTGACGAGATAGGCAGCGAGTTCTTTCTCGCCCTTCACGCGAAGGATGTCGTGTGGATTGGCTGGGCCATCCATGAGCGGCTCGCCCGAGCGCACGCGATCGCCAGGCTGCACTTGGATGTGCTTGCCCTTTGCGATGAGGTATTCGCGCGATTGATCAGCAACGAGTTCACCATCGTGGCTGAACGGGGTGATGATCACCTTGCGTTTGCCCTTGGTGTCTTTGCCGAACGAAACTTCGCCGTCGATTTCGGCGATGATCGCGTGGTCCTTTGGCTTGCGCGCTTCGAAGAGCTCGGCAACGCGAGGGAGACCACCGGTGATGTCCTGCGTCTTCGTGGTCTCACGGGGAATCTTCGTGAGGACGTCGCCAGCGGCAATCAAGTCGCCATCTTGAACGACGATATTAGCGCCAACCGGCAGCAGGTAGCGTGCGTCGAGCGTCGAGTTCGGGAGCTTGAGTTGCTCCTTTGTGCTCGGGTCGAGGAGGGAAATGCGGGGACGAAGATCGCCCGAGCGGGACTCGACGACAACCTTGCGCGAGAGGCCAGTGACCTCGTCGAGCTTTTCGGACATCGTAACGCCTTCGACGATGTCACCGAACTGCACGATGCCGGCGACTTCGCTGAGAATAGGCATCGCAAACGCGTCCCACTCTGCCATGAGCTGCGCGGGTTTGACCTTCTCGCCTTCTTTGACGCGCAGTTGCGCACCGTAGACGAGGCGATGGTGTTCGCGCTCACGACCGCTCTCGTCGACAATGACGAGTTCGCCGTGGCGATTCATGACGCTGGTGGTGCCGTCTTTTCGGATTGCCAAGTTCGCGTTCCGAATCTTGACGAAGCCTTCGTTGCGCGCTTCGAGGCTGCTCTGCTCGATCTTGCCGCGAGCAGCCGCACCACCAATGTGGAACGTACGCATCGTGAGCTGAGTACCGGGCTCGCCGATTGACTGGCTGGCGATGATGCCGACGGCTTCACCGATGTTGACGTTGTAACCGCGCGCGAGATCGCGGCCGTAGCACTTGGCGCAGACACCGCGGCGAGTCTGGCATGTGAGCACGGAGCGGATGACGACCTCTTCGATGCCGGCCTCTTCGATCGTATGCACAAGGTGCTCGTCGAGTTCGGTGTTGGCAGCGACGAGAACTTCGCCCGTGAGTGGATCGACAACGTCCTCCAGAAGAACGCGACCGAGGATGCGATCCCCGAGCGGCTGAATGACTTCGCCAGCGTCTTCAAGCTTGGTGACGCGAATGCCGTCGAGCGTGCCACAGTCGAACTCGCTGATGATGCTGTCTTGGGCGACATCGACCAAGCGACGGGTGAGGTACCCGGAATTTGCGGTCTTGAGCGCCGTATCTGCGAGACCCTTACGAGCGCCGTGGGTCGAGATAAAGTACTCGAGAACGGTGAGACCTTCGCGGAAGTTCGCGGTGATCGGGTTCTCGATGATTTCGCCCGACGGCTTGGCCATGAGACCGCGCATCGCGGCGAGCTGACGAATCTGCTGCGTCGAGCCTCGAGCGCCGGAGTCAGCCATGATGTAGACAGGGTTGAAGCTTGGCTCGAGCAATTCGACACCAGTCTCGTGATCGACAACCTTCTCTTTGCCGATGACGAGCATCATTTCTTGCGTAACCTTGTCGGCAACGCCAGCCCAGATGTCGACGATCTTGTTGTAGCGCTCGCCGTCGGTGATCAGACCTTCTTGGTACTGATCGACAACGCGCTGAACTTCTTCTTGCGCTTCGGCAAGGAGCGTCTTCTTCGCATCTGGAATCACCATGTGATCCATGCAGAACGAAACGCCGGCCTTCGTCGCGTAGTCGAAGCCGAGTGAGCGGAGCTTGTCGGCGAGAAGGACCGTCGCCTTGTTGCGATGCTTGCGGTAGCAGGCGTCGATGAGGGCCGAGAGCGCCTTCTTGTCGAGGGTCTTGTTGACGAGATCGAACGGGATGCCGTCTGGAAGTGCCTCTGCAATCAAGCAGCGGCCGACAGTTGTCGTGGCGACGCGACGCAGACCCGTTTCAGGATCGGTAACGCGAACACGGATGCCCGAGTGGATCGTCACTTCGTTGTGATCAAACGCCATGCGCACTTCGTCGACCGACGCGTACACGCCGCGAAGGTAACCTTCCGGACTACCTTTCTTATCGATGCTGAACGCTTCTTCGCGATAGCAACCCTTCGCGAACTTTCGCTCGCGCGTCGCGTAGTAAAGACCAAGGACGATGTCCTGGGACGGGTTGATGATCGGACGGCCGCTCGCAGGCGACAGGATGTTGTTCGTGCTCATCATGAGCACACGCGCTTCCATTTGAGCTTCGACCGAGAGCGGCACGTGGACCGCCATTTGGTCGCCGTCAAAGTCGGCGTTGAACGCCGCGCAAACGAGCGGGTGAAGCTGAATGGCCTTGCCTTCGATGAGCACGGGCTCGAACGCCTGGATGCCAAGGCGGTGAAGCGTTGGAGCGCGGTTTAGGAGAACCGGGTGCTCGCTGATGACTTCGTCGAGGATATCCCAAACTTCGGGGCGCTCCTTTTCGACCATCTTTTTCGCGGTCTTGATGGTGTTGGCGTAACCGCGTTCTTCGAGCTTGTTGTAGATGAACGGCTTGAAGAGCTCGAGCGCCATGAGCTTCGGCAGACCGCACTGGTGCAGCTTGAGCGTTGGACCGACAACAATGACCGAACGGCCAGAGTAGTCAACGCGCTTACCCAAGAGGTTTTGGCGGAAGCGGCCTTGCTTGCCCTTGAGCATGTCGCTTAGGGACTTGAGCGGACGCTTGTTGGCACCGGTTATCGTCTTGCCGCGGCGACCGTTGTCGAAGAGCGCGTCGACAGCTTCTTGGAGCATGCGGCGCTCGTTGCGGATGATGATCTCGGGCGCATTGAGCTCGAGCAAACGCTTGAGGCGGTTGTTGCGGTTGATGACGCGACGGTAGAGATCG
>JAHFDZ010000206.1 GCA_023248745.1 Myxococcales bacterium
AAGTCGTCAACATTCTTGCCCGATGCCATCTCGGCCACTTCGAGTAGCCCATCGAGATTTGCAAGGCGAGGATCAAGGCCAGACGGCCGCAGCGCTCGCAGTACGTCGACCAGTGCGTCGATGCGATCGGATGAAGCGCACGCTTGCACAAGGGACTGCGCAAAACTCGCTCGTGTACTTGCCCCACCTAACTCGACAGCGCCGAGCCCCAAGTACGCGTCCGACAATTGGACCATCTCATCGAGCGAGAAATGGCGCTCAAGTTCACCACGAAGAATATCAATCGTCTGCTTCATACGGCCTCATAAGCGCGCGGCGCTCAGCGAGTGGTCCTCGTCGGCACCACGGGGCCGCGATGTTAGCGGAAGAATCCGTGCACGGTAAACGCGACAAGTGCGAAAAGCGGTCAAAACCGCGTTTCAAGTCCGTCACAAGGGTCTGTGGGCGCCTCTTGTGACCCAAGATCGCTCAAATCACGCTTTGCTCGACGTTGATGCTGTCGCCTGCTTGAAGCGGAATGTCGGACTGTTCGCCACGAATGATGGCTTCAACGTTGACTTGAAACGTCGCGGACTTCTTTTGGGGGCCAATTTGGCGCGTAAGAATCACTCGGCCTTTGTCAGCAAGTGGCGAGAATCCACCCGCTTGTGAAATCGCATCGACAAGCTTGATGCCTTCCGTCCAAGCGACAACACCAGGCTTCGCTACCGCACCGATCACACTCACCTTCTTTGAAGCGTATTGCTTGACAACAAGCGTTACCTGCGGATTTTTCAAGATGCGCTTCTCGAGCAACTTCTTCGCGATCATGTCCTCGATCTGTTGCGGCTCTAAGCCCGCAACCTGCAGGCGCTCCACGTAAGGAACAACGATCGTTCCGTCGGGATGGACGCGGTATTCTTTGGTGAGCTTGTCCTCGCCAAAAACCGTGATCTCGAAGAGGTCGCCAGGCGCGATCGCATAGTTGAGAACGGGTGGCGGAATGTTTCGCGAAAGCCCGGAAAGGCGTGACGTGCACGCAGTCAAGAACACGGCAAACACCCACACGAAAATCGAACTCAAAAATCGCAACGGAAACCTCCAAGAACTAGCGCGCTCTATCCCTAAGGTGCACCAACCGCTCCCTATGTTGCACAAAATGGGAACGCCCCCGCACTCCAGTACGACAGAGCAGCGCACTCGCCAAGACAAGGTGCCCAATGCGCCTCGCCCAAACGACGATCTCGCCCAAACGTCGTCACCGCAGCAATAGTTGGTGACGTCCAACCCACCCAAGCGAAACGCATCCCCGAGGCATCAGCCCGCAGCAATAATCGGTGCCGTCCAACCCACCCAAGCGAAACGCACCCGAGGCATCAGCCCGCAGCAATAATCGGTGCCGTCCAACCCACCCAAGCGAAACGCATCTAACCAACTCTATAGAAACCACCTGACGCCCAAGAACGACTCAAATCGCATCCAATTCATATCCACAACCGCTGGATTGGAAGCCGTGACGCCGCTGATGAGATCGGCCGGAATTTGATTCTTGCTAAAGTTGCCGGTGAATTTGCCCGTGAGATTGATGCCAAAACTATCGCTGAACCGGTACTCACCGAACAAGGTTGCGTCGGCCCTCACGTCTGTGAAGCCTCCCTTTATTGCGGTGCCACTGCTGCCAAAAATGTTTGGGTACTTGATCGCGCCAGCCCCAGCCTCGGCGGACACGAGTGCGCGACCACCAAAGAAGTAAGCGAACTTTACGAACCCACGATCGATGCCATAGAAGGTCGAGATCAAGCTCGGTTGAAAGTCGCGATTGTAGCCAAGCGATAGGTACGACAGCGCGAGCGATACATCACCCGATTGCTCGGCTGCGGGGTTCGCAGTCAAGAACCACCGCAGCTCGGCCTCGGCGATCACGCTGTCAAACTGAGGAATCTGTCCGCCCGTGTTGTCGACGCTTGTGTCGACAAACGAAGCGCCCCAACCCACCATGCCCGTGACACCGAACCTGGGCGTCACAAGGCCGGTAAGCCCGATGCGTGTGCGAAGTGGGCGATTGTTCCGGAGGAGGACCGGGTTGACGTAGTTCGTGAAGCGTAGCGTTGCGTCATAGACGAACGCCGTGCGCGGTCGGAATTTCCAGCGTCCGCGCGTGCTCGCCTCGTGCGTGAGGCTGTCGAGTTGGCCTTTGCCGCCCGTGTTCTCGAAAAGCTCACCGCGCGCCTGATAGCCAAAGCGCCAATCGAGCGTTCCGCCGCCGGGATTGAGCATGAAGTCGCCGCCGCCGGAGATCTCGTTGCGGTTGAATCCAAGGTCGGCCACGCCGGATGAAGAGGGGCGGATCGAACGCGTGTAGCCTGCATAGAGATCGCCGCCGACAGGGCGCGCCAGGCCGAAATCGACCCGCATGCTTGCGTTTCCGCTCACGTTGCGCTGATCGCGCACCGTTTGATCGCCAAAGAACTCGCGGTATGTCGCGTTGACGCCTGCCCGGAACTGAACGGGCGACGGAAGCTCGAGATCGCCATCGCTCTTTTCTCGACGACGTTCACCGATGGTCGAAAGGGAGAGCGATGGGGTTATGCGCAACATCCCCGCGGGCACAACGCCGACATTGGCAATGTTCGCGCCAGTTTTGAAGGTTCGATAGAACCAGTTGGAATCGAAACCGCCCTCGGCAGCGATGCCAGGGTGAAATTCAAAATTGCCAACGCGAGCGCCAGCGCCTTCGGAGAACCGACGATCTTTGAGCCACTCTTGCGCGTGCGCCGGCTTTGCCGCCGAGAACGCAAGCGCGAAGAACGCAAGCGCTGCGGCGACTTTGAGTGGGGAAGCGGTGACGGGCGCTCGATTTTTTCGGTGTCTCGTGGTCATTGTCGCGGGCTACCTAAGCATTCGCGGGAGACACCCTGCTACACCGACGGGCCCAATACGACAGGCGAAACGACGGACGAAGCAACGGGTCGGCATCAAAAGCTGGACGAACTATACTGCGGTGGGTCGCTTGGAAGCGAGTTATTCGTGTCGGGAAGTGAGGCGCTTACCTGACTGTCGTCGGGAAGCGTGGGGTCGATTTGAACCTTTACGCCGGCCACTTGGCTAACGATCACTTCGTTACCCACACACTGATTCGATTGCGCGGAGAGTTGCTCGACTCGTTGCTTGAGGACACCGAGGACGGAAAACTCGTGTCGCGACAATTCTTCGTCGCCGCGATTGGCTGCATTTTCGAGAGCGCCACGACGTTCTTTGGCGGAGCGAACCGCAACGTCGACCTGCGAGAGCTTATCGTTGAGGCAGAGCGACTTCACGACATCGCGCGATTCGCGAGCACGTTCGCGTTGGCGGCGAACGGCGCCTGCGCTGTCTGACATGTGGGAAACCCACTTGTCGGCCTGATTGAGTTGCTCGCGAGGTGTGAGCTTCACTTCGCGACGGAAGCCGACGTCACCGTCACCGGGGGGGCCCCCAGCGGGACTTGGTTGCGCAAGTGCGGAGCCCGCCCCAAGCGCAATAACCACAACGGCGACCCGTTGAGCAAAACGGGGAACGAGACGCTGCAAGCTGGTGCGATAAGTTGCGGCCACGTGATCCTCCAGACCAGAAAGTGGAATGTACAAACGATACTTACGGCATGTCAACGAGAAGGCTGAACACAGTGTTCAGTTGCCGGAAAGGTGTTCGCTTGAAAGGTCCGTTGCGCAGGAGGAAGGAAGTGTTCAACCCAAAAGACTGAAAAGCTTGGTCACTTTGCGTCTTGTTGGACAAAGTTGAACGACATCACGACGGATCCGCCTGCGGGGCCTGCAGTCTTGAATTGGAGCCTTCCGGCAAAGGCTGAAATACAGTTCGCTACCTGTGCCCCTACTCCGCTGTTGCTGCTGATCGAGGCTCCAGAAACCTCACCGCTCGGCCCCACTCTCATCGTCACGCTGAGCCGCCCCTGCCCGGCCGCTGCCGGATTGGACCCCAAAACGCGCTGATAGCAAACGCGAGCTTGATTCGCCAAAATCGCGGCGGCCGCGTTGTCAGGTGGCAGTGTCGTAATTGGCACATCGGGACGCACCACAGGGATTGGCGGGCGACGGACGGTCCCCGCTGTGCTCGGAACCGGTGGCGAAGTCGGGACATCGGGGAGAAAACTCGGCGCGGGAACGACGGGGCCCGTGCCCTTCCCTACGTTGAGACCGTTGTTCTTTGTCGTGCCGACCGCGTTCGGTTGTTCCGCAATGGGACTCATATCGATCGGCGGCGCGTTGCCATTTTTGAGAACGTCCTCCGTTGAAGGATCTCTGCCGAGCACGCCGATCGTTCGCTTCAGAATTTCGTCAGCTTGCTTGACGAGTGCCGAAACTTCTTTGACGTCGGTGATTGGCGCTGCGGGTGCCGGTTCATGTGATGGCTTCTGGGGAGCCCCCTTCGGGCTGGCCGCTTTGGTTGGGGACTGCGGATCGCCTGGCTTGGCGTCGACCGGCGGTTGCTCTCGTTTCTCGTCGACGGCCACCTCAGCGTACGGAATGGAAGACGCTCGATCCATCTCGATCAAGCCAACCGTGCCAACCTCGGTAACCTCAGCTTCCCAGCGCGACGAGACCGCGACCGTACCGAAGTGGAGCATGAAGCTGATTGCGGCAAGTACGGTGAGGTTCCAATCGATCTGACTTCCGAGGCCACGCGTGAGCGAGTGCGCCAAATGGGATCGATCCTCGACAAGCGGTGCCGCGACAAACTGAAAAAGAAATGTAGCGTCACCGATTACAATTTTGCCACGCACATCGTCAGGAATCTTGACTTGATAGGCAACCCCAATGCGCAGCGCCTCAGTCTTGAGCGACTCGAGATCGGCCATGCCCGTCGGCAGCGCGATGCGACCGGACATGCCGTCAAGAAAGTTGAGTACGTAGCCATCGCCCGCGCGCTCGAACAACTTAAACTGAGCAGGGAAATTTGCGGCGTTGACAACAAACGTCGCCTTCGCGCTGGTGCCGACCGTCACGGTCGTACGTCGGCGCATGAGACGCTCTTCGACGATGCGACCACCGCTCACAAAGGCGATGCGCAGCACCTTTGTGCCTGGCGCTTGCGCCATCGCGCGCATGACCACTGTCATGCGACCCGCGCGTGAACGAACGCTCGGCGTTGGGACTGGACTCGGCGTGCCCGTGCTCGACATGGCGAAACCTCAATTCAAGAAAGGAGCGCTTGCAAACAACGAAACGCATTTTCCGTTGTTTTGAGAGGCCAACTAGCGAGGCGCTTGCTGCACAAAGTTGAACGATGTGCTGATTGTGCCCCCCGTATCACCGGGCTTATCGAACGTGAGGCGCTGAGCCGCTGATTTGATGCACGAGACAACGCCCGCGCCGACGCCTGCGTTACTGGCGCCAACACTCTCTACCTCGCCGCTTGGGCCAACTTTGATCGTGAGGCCGACGCGGCCTTGTCCTGCTGTTGCAGGATCGGCCGCAAGCGCGCGATTGTAGCAAGCGCGGGCAGTTGCCGCGAGCCCCTGAATCTTAGCCGAGGCATTGGAAATCGGAACCGAAGTGGATGCTCCGCCACCTGATACTTCACCCGTTGGAACGACGCGCTTCTCGGTGCCTGCAGAGGTTGCAACGGTGCCCGTGTTGCCACCTTGAATGTTCGTGAGATCGCCACCGTTTGCACCGGGCTTCACGGCGCCCGTGTTGCCGCTACTCACGTTGAGGCCGTTGTTGCTACCCGTCCCTACGCCCGTATTTTGATTGGCTACGCCTGAAAGGTCGACTGGCGCCGCGTTGTCGCCATTGAGGACGTTGCCAGTTTGGGGGCCGCCGCCGAGAGCGGATACGAGGCGAGCGGTCATTTTGTCGGCTTCGTCGATAAGGCCCTGCGTTTGCTTGGCCTCGGCCGCCGCCGCTGCGCTCGCGGCTTGAGCGGGGGTCGCGGGAGTATTGGGTTTGACGGTTGGCGTTGTCTTGGTCGGATCAGGTTTCGTTTCGACGGTTGACTTGTCGATTTCGGGCTTTTGTTCGACGTCGATGGGTGGAATGGAGTCTCTGGCCATCTCGAGAAGCCCGACGGTCACTTCGTCGGTCACTTCAGGGTCCCAGCGCGCCGACACACCGATGGTGCCGAAGTGGAGCAAGAAGCTGAATGCCGCAAGCACGGTGAGGTTCCAGTCGATTTGACTCGCAAGACCGCCTTTGACGGACAGTGGAAGCTGCGGTCGTTGCGCCACTGGCGGGGGTGCGACGAACTGAAAGAGAAAAGTTGTATCGCCGATGACGATCTTTCCGCGCGCATCGTCAGTAAGCTTGACTTGATACGCGGGGCCTGCACGACGCGCCTGGCCCTTGAGCGACGCGAGATCGGTGATGCCGGTCGGCAATGCAACGCGCCCAGTCATACCGTCAAGAAAGTTGAGCACATACTCGTTACCCACAAGCTCGAACACTTTGAACTGGGGCGGCAGGTTTGCCGCAGCAATGACGAACGTGGACTTCTCGTTCGTGCCGACGGTTACGGTCGTTCGCTGTTTGATGACACGCTCTTCGATGATGCGGCCGCCGCTCACCAAACCGATTCTGAGCACCTTCGGACCCGAGACCTGAGTCATCGCGCGCATGACTGCCGTCATGCGGCCAGGGCGCGAACCTGGACCGGTTTGGTTTGCGCCTTGGTTTGGACCGGGTGTGCCTGTGTTCGACATGAAGGAACCTCGTTGTGGAAGACGGGTCGTATCGAGAGCTAAGACGGCCGAAAGCGCAAAAAGTTTCCGCGCATCATGAGGTTACACGACTGTCTAGGTTTCCGCCCAGCTCGTGCACCGATTATCCGCCGTCTCGTGCATACATGAGACCTACGAGTTGAGCACCCGCACGCCGCAGTTCGGCCGCACGCGCCCTCGCAATGCGATCGGTGGTGAGGGCGGCCGAAAGCCCTACTATTCCCCACAACATCGGCGCCACCGACTGAAGGACACCGTCGACGAGCGTGGTCGTCGCTTCGTCGGCTGCTGACACGTCGCCATTGAGGACCGTCCTAAGCGACAACGCGGCAAAGAGGACGCCGATTGCCATCGATATGCGCGCCGCGACTCTTGGTGCGGCTGCCCAGCTACCGAGTCGGGCTTCAAGATCGAGCTCAAACTCCGAACGAAGATCGTCGAGATTGGCATTTTCGGACGCGAGCACCCGAAAAGCTGCCGCGCCCCCACTCGCGGCAATGGTCGCGATATCGCGGTCTCGATAGAGCACCTGCAGACGCGCGATACACGACCCCGTCGTGAGCGCGACGCAGGATGCTGCGAGGGCTGACCAAACGTAACTTTGAGGGAGCACTTTTAGGCCGTGTTCAGAAAGGCTCTTTGAACGCGGCTTCTTCGATGCGATCGACGAACGACTGCTTCAACTCGGTCAAAGTGAGTTTGGCCGGGATTCTGCTGACTTCAAGCGTAGCGATTGGCCTTTCTGGACGGCCAGTGATCAAGATCTCACCGAGATTGAGCACGCCACCAGCGGGCTGATTCGGAGCGGCTGCTGGACGACGCGGCGCCGCTGCGGGAGCGGCCGGACGCGCTGGAGCGCCGGGACGTGCTGGAGCGGCAGCAGGACGTGGCTGTGCGAAAGCGGACGCGGCGACCAACATGAACGCGAACGCAACAAGCCCGAAGAAACGCTTCATAGAGAGCCTCCGCCCGAATTGATCGGCCAAGCAATAGTAAGTGTACCGCGCATTAGACCCCGCCGCCATCGCCCTTGGGAGCTGTCGCACCACCGTCCGTCTTTGCCGCACCGCTCGGGGCTGGAGTCGAAGTAGGTGCGGGGCCCACCTCTGCCTGCTTCTTGACCTTGATTTCCGCCTGCTTGCGTTTGGCAGTGCTGAGCAAGTCGTCGACGTCATCGCCGAAGCCCTTCGTTGACCCCTTCATCGATTTGAAAGTTTCGAACGACTTCATGGAGAGGCTCATCTGCTTCTCGCCGTCTGACACGCCCGGCACGCTGGGTGCGTAGAGGTAGAGCAACCCAAGGTTGTAGTGCGCCTGAGCCAAACTCGAATCTTGTTTGAGGGCATACTCAAGCTCGCGTTTGGCGTCAGCGGTGCGGCCAAGCAAGCGGTAGCAGTCACCGAGATCGAGTCGCGCAATTGCACTTGCGGGAGAGTATTTGACGGCTTGCTCGAGGACTGGAAGCGCCGCTTGTGCGTTGCCCGCTTCGAGTTTCATCTCGCCAACGTTCACATAGCCTTCGAAGAGATCAGGACGGCGCGCGATCGCTTCTTCGAATGAAGTGAGCGCACTTCTACGATCACCCGTTTCGCGTTGGATAAGGCCGCGCAGAAGACGGACTTCGGCGTTGTCTTTGTCGCGCGCTGGAACATCGGCAGACCCCTCGACGATCGCGGTAACCGCATAGAGCGCGACTTGGAAGCGTCGCGCGCGATAGTGATCACGTGCGATTACGAGCATCGCTTCTTTCGCATCGGGATGATCGCGAAGGACTTCTTGCGCGAGTTTTTGCGCTGCGTTGGTGTCTCCACCGATCGACTTCACCTCGGCGAGATAGGTTTTGTATCGTGCCGAACCGGGCGTCTTGCGTAATTTGGCGGTGAGGAGCGACTCGGCGTCGCTCACGTGACCCGTGCGAGCGAGAAGCGAACTTAGCGCCCCGACAGCCAATTCGTAACCATCATCGATCGCAATTGCGTCGCGATAGGCGCGCTCGGCTTGCGTATTGTCGCCGAGGCGCTCGTTGACGGTGCCCATCGAGTAGAGGGGTGCGGGCGCTTTTGTGTCTTTGTCCGCAGCTTCGCGAAAGGCTGCTTTTGCGCCGGCAAGGTCGCCCTGACGCCAAGCCGCGAAGCCCTTTTCGTACGCTGCTTTCGCGGCGTTCGAGACTTCGGACTTGAGCTTATCGTCAGCCGAATAATCGACTTCGTGCGTCGGTGCGGCGCTCGCCACAGGCGCAGTTGTGGACGCGGTCGATGTTCCGTTTTCGGGTGTCTTGGGTGGCGGGTCTCCACCACACGCAACCAGCGCGAACGTGCCGCTTGTGACAACGAGCGCGGCAAGGCCGGCAAATTGTAACTTACGTGGTTTCAATGCAGTCATGGCGCCACCGGAAGAGGAATCACGTCACCACTTGGCTTCGGCCTTGTGACAAGGCCCGCGCGCCACTGAAGGAACATGCCGTTTTGATACGTCATGGGCCGCTTCTCGAAGGGGTGTTGAACCTTTTCGACGTACTTGCGCATCTTCTCATCGCCCATGTAGTCGCTATAAAATGCGAGGCGAGCGACGCCTCTTTGCACATAGGCGTTCTTCACGTTTTTCTCACGCGCATACACCGCAGCTTGTGTGTAGCGGGTGACCATCGACTGTGTGGCGATGTCGATGCGCAAGTCTTTCGCCGAGCGCCAAGCGCCGCGTACGGTGTCTCGAAGTTTGTCGGCCTTCTCTTGTTGCCCTTTGGCTTCGAGCGCTTCGAGAAGTTTTTCACCCTGCGCGTCAAAGTACTTTGGGATGACGAGTTCGAGCTGCGAGCGGAGCTTATCGTAAAGGGTACCGAGCCGCGCCATCGCAGCCGGTGTTGTTTCGAACGCTTGGTAGGTCGTGATGATCGCATCAAACCGAGGCCTGTACTTCTTCTCGACGGTCTCAGCGTCTTCGTCGTACTTCTTGGTTACCTCGACGACAGTGCCTTGATACTTGGAGGTCTTGCTGTCCCAATTCGCCTGAACCTCCTCATCGAGGAGAATAAACTCGGCCTCGGCGCCGTACTCATTGAACGGAGATTGCGCAGCGGTGAGGGGCTTGCCTTTGTCGTCAACGGCGGGATTTTTGGAGAAGAACTGCCACGCCAGGATCGTATTGCGAAGCCAGCCGCGATGCGCCGGATCGCCCGCCGCACGAAGCATCCTTGAAACTTTGTGCGCCGCCTCGAGCGCGAATTGGGCTGCCTTCGCGTTCTGCTTGTTGGCGTTGTAATATTGCGTGAGCGACGCGATCGACGACTTTCGAATTTCGCCGTTCTTTCCACCGAGCTCGCCCGCCGGATCCCATTGGATGTACTCGAAGTCGGCGCGACGAAAGTCGATGTCGAGCTTTCGATCGGCTTCGAGCTTCATCTTTGGACTTTGAAGCAACTTGTATTGGGCTTCGACGTTGGGCCGATCGCCAAGACTCTTGTAAAGCGACAACGCGTTGAGTGACGCTTGCTTGCGCTTGTCGTCGGCGAACCGACCATTGTTTGCGATTGCGCTGTATGATTCAGCGGCTTGACGATAGTTGAAGAAGCCGTAATTCGTGGCGGCGAGCGCATTGTAAGCATCGCCAAGATTCTCAACGCGCTTTGCGTACTTTGCTTTGCTATCGGCGTTGCCGCTCTCGAGGCGCTTGAGATTGGCTTCACTGCCGTACTTGTCGATGAAGAGTTGATAGAGCTCGATTGCCTTGCCCATCTGTCCGATGTGCTTGTACGCAAGCGCGGCGTTGAACGCGGCTTCGTGCGCATCGTCGTGGCCAGGGTCTGCCTTGAGCGCGGCTTCGAACATCTCGGCCGCCTTCTTCCACTTGGCGTCGCGTTCAGGCCCGGGAGGCATCCCCTCGGCCTCGTGAAACTCCTTGCGTGCCTTGATGTAGGCGATGTTCTTGATCGTTATGTCTGTTATCGGCCCCGTCTCCTTAACTTGCACAGTTGTAAATGCGCACGAGTGCTCCTTTTCAACTTTCGCGAGTTCGGCGGAACGATCGGTGTCGTTCTCGAGATTGCTCATACGAAAGAGGCGCTTCCACGCTTCGTATCCGAGCTCATCTTTTCCGCAGTGCTCTTTCCAGAGTTGCTCGAACCGAGGCCGTGCCTCGGTAAAGTGGCCGTAGAGGAGTAGCTGTTCGGCGCTGTAAGACTGGTATCCCGCGGCTCGTCCCTCTTTGTCGAACTGCACGGGAACACGTTGCACGTACTCGTCGCGCGCGGCGATGCCGCCCTGGATTTCGTCGGGAATCGGATCTTTGATGACCTTGCGTTGCGCGTCCATGCGCGGCTCGGTGCGCGGCGCGATGCCTTGCGTGCCATTGGATTCTTTGTTCCGCTCGAACGCGAGGTCTCGCGGGATGTCGCTGAGGTCGACGACGAAGAGCGCGGCATTGTCAAGATACTTGTCGTCTTCGTTGGACTCACGCACGTCGAGGGCCGCCCGCTTCGCGGTATCGATCTCTTTGGCGGAAGGCGGCGCGAACTGACGGCTGTTTGCATTGTGAAGCGTGAACTTGATGCGCGCCTGTTGGTGGAGGGCGTCCGCGTAGAAGTAACGGCTCTCGTAGGCGTCGGAAGCGCCCTCTTCTTGCTTGAGGTAGCCGACCCAACCCAGAGCC
>JAHFDZ010000207.1 GCA_023248745.1 Myxococcales bacterium
TGGAACGGCTTCATGGCCGCCGGCATGTTCTACTACTTGGTTCCGAAACTTTACGGTCGCGAACTTTTTTCTCGCACGCTCGCAAACCTCCATTTCTACCTGAGCACGTTCGGCATCCTCTTCTACGTCATCGCGATGTACGTCTCCGCCGCTACTCAGGGCGGGATGTGGCGCGCAACGGATGCAAACGGCGCACTGGTCTACGGCGGCTGGGTCGAGACGGTCGTCGCGATATTGCCTCTCTATTGGATGCGTCTTGCCGGCGGCACCGCCTACCTCATCGGCATGATCATCATGGCGTACAACCTCATTCGCACTGCCAGAGCGGGGGCTCCAGTCGTTGCCGAAGCAGAGGTCGTTGTTCCCGTCGCGCAGCCAAACGAAATTCCGTGGACCAAGCTTGTGTTCGGTCGCCCCGTGATGCTCGTCACACTGGTTGCGGTTTTGTTCGGCTCAACCGCCGTCCTCAATGAGTCCGCAAGCATCTTCATGGCTTCGGCGGGAATCTTCGCCGCCGTACTCGGAGCATTCGCGTACTCGCTCACGCGTGAGCACGGAGAGGCCGCTTGGCACCGCTTGCTCGAAGGTCGAGCGATGTTGTTCACTTCCTTGACTGTCATCGCGGTGCTCATCGGCGGAGTTGCAGAGCTCATTCCGATCGTGGCCATCGGCGGTCCAAAAAATGAAGGACAGAAGCCCTACTCTGCTCTCGAACTTGAAGGGCGCGACGTCTACATCCGCGAAGGATGTGTGGGTTGCCACTCGCAACAAATACGGCCGCTCGCGTGGGAAACGGCGCGGTTTGGCGAGCCGTCAACGCTCGCAGAGTCGAGCAACGACCATCCCTTCCTTTGGGGATCAAAACGTACAGGACCCGATCTCGCTCGCGAAGGCGCGCGCAACCCCGACGCACTTTGGCACTACCGGCACATGCTGAACCCTCGCGAGATCTCGCAAGGTTCAAACATGCCTGCGTATCCGCATTTGAAACGGCGGGAGATCAACTTTGGCGAGACCGCCGGCAAGCTGCGAGCGATGCGCTCGGTGGGTGTCCCCTACGCAGCGAGCGACATTCAACTGGCTCAATCAAGCGCGGCTGCCCAAGGCGAATTGATCGCGAGCGCATTGCGCAAACAGGGCGCCGATGTGAGCCCTCGCAGCGAGATGGTCGCGCTCATCGCGTACTTGCAGTGCCTCGGCCGACCCAAGACCGAAGAGAAAAAAGCCGACGCCGTCACCCAACGTTGAGGACCCAATGATGAAGCAACTCTTTTCCGATGGCCCACTCATGGTCTACCCGCTCGTCGCGCTCGGGTTGTTCACTCTTGTCTTCGTCACGCGCGTCATCGCGATGATGCGTCTGCGCGACTCCGACGTGAACCATCTCGAAGGCCTACCGTTTGCAACCGAAGACACTCGGCGAGGTCGTGATGAGTGAACACGAACGAGAAATCCCAGTCGAGCACGAATACGACGGGATCATCGAACAGGACAACCGTTTGCCTCGATGGTGGCTCTACACGCTCTACGGTGCGGTGGCGTTCGCCATCGTCTACTGGTTTCAGTACGAGGTGCTGCACGCGAGTCAAACGCCCGAACTCGAATACGCGGCGAAGGTCGCCGAAAGTAGGGCCGCCGAAGCGGAACGACTCAAGAAGCTCGGCGTCATCAACAACAAGTCGCTCACCGCACTTGCTCTCGATTCGAACACTGTCGATCAAGGCAAGACCATCTTTGCAACCAACTGCGCCTCTTGCCATCGGGCCGATGGCTCCGGATTGGTTGGCCCCAATCTCACAGATAAATATTGGCTTCACGGTGGCCAGCCTGAACAAATATTCAAGACGGTACGTGACGGCGTTCAGCGCGAAGGATCAGTGATGCCTTCGTGGAAGCACCTCGGCGATGAAAAGGTAATTGCCGCAGTTACTTTTGTGATGTCAATTCGCAATACCAACGCACCTGGAAAGGCGCCGCAAGGAGAGCCGCTTCCAGAATGAGCGCCAAACGTCACCTTCCCACCCTTTCCGATCATGGATCGCGCCCGAGCCTATTTGAGAGCTCGATACGATCGGATGGAACGCGCGCCACCGTCTACCCGGCTGACGTTCGCGGGAGGTTCGATCGCTATCGTCACGTTGTATTCTACGGCCTCATCGCCTCGGGGGCCGCACTCCCATGGATCACCGTTGGAGGCCATCCCGCCGTTTTTCTCGACGTGCCTGCGCGCGCTTTCTACCTGTTTGGACTCAGCTTCAACGCGCAGGACTTGTGGCTGCTCTTTTTTCTCGCAACCGGCGTCGCATTTTCACTCGTGGCGGTCACCGCGGTCGCTGGGCGCCTCTGGTGCGGATGGGCGTGTCCTCAAACGGTATTTCTCGACGGCGTATTTCGCAAAGTCGAACGGCTCATCGAGGGCCCGCGCGAAGCGCGAATCAAGCGCAAGCAGCAGCCTTGGACTCTTGGCAAAGTCGCCAGGCGAGGGACAACGCATGTGCTCTATGCCGCGATGGCGCTTGCGATTGCGCACATCGTTCTCAGCTACTTCGTTTCGCTACCGCACATGTTTCAAATGGTGCGACAAAATCCGTCGCAGCATCCCGAAGCCTTTTTGTGGACGTTCGCAATTGCAGGCGTCCTCTATTTCAATTTTGCGTGGTTCAGGGAACAGTTTTGCGTTGTCCTGTGCCCGTACGGAAGGCTGCAATCCGCATTGCTCGATGAGCACTCGCTTGTCGTCGGTTACGACAAGGCGCGCGGTGAGCCCCGTGGAAAAGCGAGCGACGGCGCCGCGGGTGATTGTGTCGATTGCCGCAGATGCGTCGTCGTGTGCCCGACTGGCATCGACATCCGCAACGGACTGCAACTTGACTGTATTGCATGCACGGCCTGCATCGACGCGTGCGACACAATTATGGACAAGCTGCATCGCAAACGCGGCCTCGTTCGATACGACTCACAGGCCGGCCTCAATGGGTCGCCAAGAAGGTTCATGCGACCTCGCCTCGCACTTTACGCAGCCCTCGCGGCGCTGGGTGTGACGGCGAGCAGCCTTGCTTTTTCATCACGCCAACCGTTTGAAGTGAACGCACTGAGGCCGCCGGGCCTCCCTTACATCCTGTCGGATGGCTACGTCGATAACGCATTTCAACTTCACGTGACCAATAAGCAAGCGACCGAAGAGTCCTTCACGCTCACCACAGAAAACACTGACGTGAAGCTCGGAGCCGCGGTCATCACGGTCAAAGCGATGGATAGCGCGCGCGTTCCGGTCGTCATTCACATTTCGCGCGATCGCCTCACGTCGGGCAGCTCGGCGATCGTCAAGATCACGAACCGTCAAGGTCATTTCCAAACGGTACGCCTCCAACTTGCGGGACCCGAGAGGTGATGATCCTCAACCTAAGCGCACTAGGGCTCGGACTACTTGGCAGCGCCCATTGCGTAAGCATGTGCGGCCCAGTTGCAGGCCTTTGCGCGGCGTCGAGCATTAGCGTGCGACCGTCCGTGGGTCGCACCCTCGCCTTCAACAGCGGGCGCATCGCGACCTACACCCTGCTCGGCGCCACGTTTGGCCTGCTTGGCGAAAATATCAACGGGCTTTACGGTTTCGTGCCCCAAGTGGGTGCGGCTCTTCGGCTTGTCGCGGCCGTTGTCGCGCTTGCCGCAGGCGTCGCGTTGGTGTCTGGAAAGAGTGCGCTCGCATCGCTCGAGCGATTTGCCTCACCGATCGGCGCGCTCATCCGACGCCGGACGGCACCATGGATGAGGAGCCCGCAGCTCAGTTCATTTCTCGCGTTCGGCTTTGCTTGGGGGCTCGTGCCGTGCGGCCTTGTTTACAGCGCGCTTGCACTTGCCGCGACGTCGGGTAGTGCACAAGCGGGTGGCACAACGATGCTCTACTTCGGCCTCGGGACACTTCCTGCGCTCGTCTTGGTGGGCCTCGCTTCGCGCGCGGCTCGCTCTTTCAGCTCGCCGCTTTTCCGAAGGGCCGCCGGTACATTGCTGATTGTCGCGGGCGCGGTGCAACTCGCCAACGTCGTCATGTCGACGACAAAAGAAAGCTGCTGTCACCACTCGACGATAGCGGAGCGATAACAGCAGTTCACTTTCTTGACGATGAAGTTGGCGATCGGCGCAATCGCTTTCAGCTTGCCTTCAGTCTTCCTTCAAACAACTCTGCGAGAACGCGGCAGGCATCGACCGTTGTGAAGACTCCAACGATTTTTTGGTTCTGCATCACGACCACCGCGCCATACTTGTGACCCGCCATCTCGGAAGCGACCTCAGTCACAAGTGCAGAAGCGTCGACGACGTACGGCTGTTGGGTCATCGCTTCTTCAACAGAGACCACTTTGGGATCAACGCCAGTCAACGTTTCGACAAGCGCAATATCGCGCGCGCTCAAGATGCCGACAAGGCGCCCGCCGTGAAGGACGGGAAGATGTCGAACCTTGTAGTCACCCATCATCTTAGCGGCGACGTCGAGCGTTTGTTCCACACCGATCGTGTGTGGACTCGTCGTCATATACTTTGAGATCGGAGGAATCGGTTTGCTCATAGGCGGGCCGAGTGCGAAGCGCGTGCCATGTATGCCAACGCGAGGGCGCTAGCCGGGAACAGCGCAAAGTCGCGCAAGTCTTGCGTCGCGGCGCAAACAGGTCGCCATCCCGCCGATAGTGAGTCGGCTTCTCAGGCAAGTGCGATGGCTTCAAGGTTGCAACATGACCTATGAATGCAACCATCGCAGCTCCAATTCATCGTTCTGACGGGCGGACCGGGCGCAGGCAAGACAGCCGTGCTCGAAGTGATGCGCCACCACTTTTGCAAACATGTTGTGATCCTCCCAGAAGCCGCGAGCATCATCTTTGGTGGGGGCTTTCCTCGTCGCGACCGAGCGTCGGCGCGTAGTGCAAGTCAACGCGCAATTTATCATGTGCAAGTTGAGCTCGAGCAAGTCGCGCGCGATGACGAGGACGCGCGCGTGGTCCTCTGCGACCGGGGAACACTTGACGGCCTTGGCTATTGGCCCGGTACCCACGCCGAATTTCTTAGCGAGAACGGGACAACCCTTGCGCGCGAACTGTCGCGATACGCCTCAGTGATTCACATGCGCCCCCCTGCCGCCAACGGCGGGTACAACCATCACAACCCGATGCGCACTGAGTCGCCCGAAGAGGCAGCGGCGCTCGACAAGCGGATTGCCGAAGGTTGGGCACAACACGCGAACGTAACGTTTATCGAAAACGAACCGTTGTTCATCGAGAAGCTGCATCACGTGGTCGACGCTCTTCACGCCGCAATGCCCGTCTGTTGCGCAACGTCACTCAAGTGGCGCGCGCTGGGGAGGCTATCGCATGCATCTTGAATTCGTCGGCGGCGCGCAAACCGTCACCGGCTCGAAGCACATTCTTCGAACCGCGAACGCAACGGTATTGCTCGAGTGCGGCCTGTTTCAAGGCCGGCGGCGCGAGTCGATTGAGCGCAACCGAACGCTCGGCGTCGACGTCCGCGAGCTTGATGCGGTGGTCTTGTCACATGCACACATCGATCACTCGGGTGCGCTCCCAATTCTGGTCAAGAATGGATACACGGGGCCCATCTACGCAACGCCCGCAACGCGCGATCTGTGCGCTGCACTCCTGGCCGATGCCGCCATGATTCAAGCAAGCGACGCACGCTACATCAACAAGGTGATCGAACGCGACAACGCCGACATGGACTTCGTCGAACCGCTCTTCGACGAAACCGACGTGCTTGGCGTACTTCGGCAAATGATCTCCGTTCCATACCGCCGCGCGCAACTCATCGCGCCCGGCATCACGTTAACCTTCAACGAAGCCGGACACATTCTCGGTAGCGCCATTCCTATTCTTGATATCGACGAGCACGGAAGGAAACGACGGCTCGCTTTCACGGGAGACCTCGGACGCAAACACGCTCCGATACTGAGACCGCCGGAGCCCCCTAAGGGTGTCCACGTGCTTCTGAGTGAAAGCACGTATGGCGATCGCACTCACGGATCGATTGAGCAAATGGAGGGAGATCTTGCCACAATCATCAATCGTGCCGTCGCGCGCGGCGGCAAGATTGTCATTCCCTCGTTCGCCCTCGAGCGTGCGCAAGAAGTTATTTACGCGCTCAAGCGTCTACGAGGCGGCAACCACATTCCTTCGATCCCCGTCTTCGTTGATTCGCCGCTCACCGTCACCGTAACGGAAATCTTCAAATTGCACCCCGAGTGTTACGATCGCGAGATGCGAGAAATGCTCGTCCGAGGCGACTCGCCTTTTGACTTCGCAGACCTCGAGTACATTTCGGACAAAGAAGTTTCGAAATCTGTCACCGCTAGCACTGACTCGTCGATCGTCATTTCCGCGAGCGGTATGTGCGAAGCGGGCCGAATTCTTCATCACCTCAAGGGAACCATCGAGGACGAGAAGAACTCCATCGTCATCGTCGGATTTCAAGCCCCACATACGCTTGGCCGTCGCATCGCCGAAAGGCATCAACGTGTAAAAATATTCGGCGTCGAACGCAACCTGCGCGCAGAGGTCAATGTACTTGACGGGTTTAGCGCGCACGCAGACCAAACGGAACTTCTCGAGTTCGCCGCTGAAGTTTCAGCGGAAAGTGAACTCGAAAAGATCGTGCTGGTTCACGGCGAGTTGCCCGCTCAGAAGGTACTCGCCGCCAAGCTCGATCAACATGGTTTTGACGTCGCGATTCCGAAAGCGAAAGACCGAATCGAGTTTTAGGCGGCGTCAAGAGTAGCGCCCGCCGGAAACGTTTAGCGCTTGCGGCCTTCTTTGCCAGCAGGCCCATATTCCTGAAGACGGTATTGAATTGTGCGGACACTCACGTCGAGCAACTCGGCCGCTTTCGTGGTCGAGCCCTCAGTGGCCTCAAGTGTTTTTGTGATCGCGTACCGCTCGATCTCAGCCATCGTCGCACCCGGAATTCGAATGTTGCCGATCGGTTCAGGCGCGCTCTCGAAGGGAAGATCTTCTTCGTCGATCTCAGACCCTTCACAAAGCACGACGGCTCGCTCGATGGCGTTTTCAAGCGCACGAACGTTGCCTTGCCACCTTCCGCTCGCCATCTTCGCTCGCGCGCGATCGGTAAATGACGTCACGCGCTTGTGATTTTCGAGTGCAAATTTTTGCAAAAAATGTTCGGCCAGTGCGACGACGTCTGCGCCACGAACGCGCAACGGCGGCATGTCGATTTGAACGACATTGAGTCGATAATAAAGATCGGCGCGAAACCGACCAGCTTCAACTTCCTCGACGAGATTGCGATTGGTTGCAGCAATCAGGCGGACATCAACCTTCACCGATTCGTTACCGCCGACGCGTTCGAATGTACGTTCTTGCAGAACGCGAAGCAGCTTCACCTGCGTGAGCATGGGAATTTCGCCGATCTCATCGAGGAACAACGTTCCGCCGTTCGCCTGCTCAAATCGACCAAGTCGACGCTTATCGGCACCGGTGAATGCACCCTTTTCGTGACCGAACAGTTCGCTCTCAAGCAATGAATCCACAAGGGCGGCACAGTGAAGCGACACGAATGGTTGCGACGCGCGCGGACCGAGCCCATGGATGGCGCGCGCGAGCTCTCCTTTTCCTGTCCCGCTTTCGCCAGTAACGAGAACGGTCGCGCGCGATCCAGCGACCTGCCGTGCAACGCGATATACCTTCTGCATCGCGGGGCTTATGCCAATCAGGCTGCCGATTCCGCCTGCCGATCGTTCACGAAGTTGACGACGCAACGTTTCGTTTTCAGCTTTGACATCACGCCCTTCAAGCGCCCGCTCGATCGCAAGCGACAGCACGTCAAAATCAACCGGCTTCGTGAGGTAGTCGTCCGCGCCCGCCCGCATTGCAGCAATGGCCGAAGAGAGCTCTTCTGCCGACGTCACAACAATAACGGGCAGCGAGCGATGGCTCTGTCGCACTTGCTTCAGCAACTCGAGGCCACCCATGCGCGGCATATCGAGGTCGGTCACCATCACGTCCGCGGACGCCTCGTTCAGGCGCTCGATCGCTTCAACGCCATCCTCGGCCATGAGCACCGAATAGCCCTCGCCTCGTAACAGATCGCTTAGCGCCTCTCGAATTGAAGAATCGTCGTCAACGACAAGAATGGTTGTGCCGGAGTTATTCTTGGTCGCCATAAATCCTCATGAAAAGGTCAGCTCTCTTCTTTCATGCGCACGGTAATCACAGGACACTCGGCGGTGCGAACGATGGCTTCGGCGACGCTACCCATGAGTGCGCGGCGAATTCCGCGGCGACCATGCGTTCCCATCACGATCAGGTTCGCGCCCTCTTGTTTTGCAACGGAGAGAATCTCGTCGCGCACGTCACCGTTTCGAAGCACAGCGCGCATCATAGGGTGTAAATCACGCCTTCGGCTAACGGACTGATCGAGACACAACTGTGCGCTCGTGATGATCTGGTTTGCGACCTCGGCAGTTGCGATGAGGACACCCTCGGGAAACCCCACGATGGGGAGCTCGTACGCGTGCACCACGATCAATTCAAGATTCAGCTTCTTCGCCAGCGCAACTGCGTAGTCGAGTGCCTGTTCAGAAGCGGGACTGAAGTCTGTTGCGGCGACAATTTTGGTCGGTAGCTGGCTCATAAGGCTCCCCTCAGCAAGTTCCTCGCCAACGCAAGCTGCGTTCGTTCGCGCAGGAATTCGTTGGGCAAGCTCGCGCTCACGCGCAAATTTTGCACCTCTGCGCAAAATTCACGTTGGCAGGCAACATTGGCATCGGGCTTCGGGCTTTGTAGAGTCCAAAAGTTGAGATGCCACACCCTGTCACTGTCCTCGTCGTTGACGATAACGAGGCTAACCGCGCGCTAGCGCAGCATACACTTGAAGATGAGGGCTATCAGGTACTCATTGCGAAGGGGGGTGCTGAGGCGGTCGCGGCGTTCGAGCAGCACACTCCTGATTGCATTCTTCTCGACGTGCGCATGCCTGAAGTTGACGGCTTCACTGTTTGCGCGCGCATTCGTGCCCTTCCAAAAGGCGCTGAAACACCGGTCATTTTCCTGACCGCGCTGCGCGACGTTGACACATTCGACAAGGCGCTGCGCGCAGGCGGTGACGACTTTCTCACCAAGCCCGTACGACCGAGTGAACTTGTCGTCCGCATCCAAAGCGCTCTCAAACTGCGCGACTTACGGTCCGAATTGCGCGAACACTACGAGCTGCTCCGCCAGCAACGAGATGCACTATTGCGGGTTCAACTTCAGAAAGAGCGCTTGATGGCTTTCGTGGTTCACGACCTCAAAAACCCTGTCAGCGCTATGGACTTGCACGCGCAATCGCTACTTCGCGACACGTCCCTCGCTCCGGCTGCTCTTCATTCTGCAACTCGCATCCGCAGCGAAGCGCGTCACCTGACACGCATGATTGTCAATCTTCTTGACATAAGCAAAGCGGACGAAGGCTCGCTCACGTCTAAGCCGACCCAATTGGAACTTGCGGCCCTCATTAATGAGGTCGTCCTCGACCTCGAACTCAATGCGAAGTCGCGCAGTGTCGCACTTTCGATCTCGATCGACTTATTCACCGTCGCGCTCGACGCAGACCTGATGCGGCGCACTTTTACCAACTTGATTGAGAACGCCATACGTCATGCTCCTCAGAGGAGCACCGTGTCGATTCACGCACAGGTTAGGAACGGCGAGTTCAACTTCTCCGTCGCAGACGAAGGTCGTGGGGTCCCTGAAGACATGCGCTCGCGCATCTTCGATCCGTTCGTCCAAGTCGAACATACCGATGTTGCAAACCGCACCGGACGTGGCCTTGGTCTCACGTTTTGCCTTCGTGCCGTAGAGGCTCATGGCGGAAAAATTTGGGTCGAAGACGCAAAGCCAGGCGCACGTTTTGTGTTGAGGATTCCACAATGACAACCGGCGACCGTTACAAGCAAATTTTAGAGACTGCCCCCGACGCCATGGTCATCGTCGAACGCAACGAAACGATAGCGTTCGTCAATCGCCAAGCCGAGAAGATGTTTGGCTACTCGCGCGCCGAACTCATTGGTAAGCCGCTTGACGTTCTCGTTCCCACGCGTTTTCGAGGCACCCACAAGGGTCACGTCGATCGCTATTTTGACCACCCGGGAACGAGGCCGATGGGCTCCGGCCTTGCACTAAACGGACGATGCGCAGATGGAACCGAAATTGCCATCGAGGTAAGCCTAAGCCCCGTTCAAACCGAAGAAGGCATGTTGGTATCTGCAGCGATTCGAGACATCACCGAACGTCGTCGAATCGAAGCCATTGCCAAGCTGAACGCGGATCGACTCGAGAGCGCTGTAGAGACCATTCAAGACGCGTTTGCACTGTTCGACTCCGAGGAGAGATTGGTCCTTTCGAACAGCGTTTATCGCCGCGTCGTCGGAGAATCGGTAAGCGGGCGGATCCTAGGTCGTACGTACGACGAACTCTTCGATAGCTGGGAAAAAGAGATGGTTCTCACCGGCGAGGAGGGAGAGGCGTTTCGTAACGATCGTCGCAAGGAGAAGACAACCTCTAAGAGTGGCTTCGACGTGCGCGTTCGCGACGGAAGAAATTTTCGCGTCACGACCCATCGCACCCTTGAAGGAGGCCTCGTGCAAACGATTTGGGACCTCACTGATGACGTGAAACGCGCCGAAGAACTGGCCGAAGCGCGAGCAGCCGCCGAAGCGGGAAGCGCGGCAAAGAGTGAGTTTCTTTCGTCGATGAGTCACGAGCTGCGCACACCCCTGAACGCAATCCTCGGCTTCGCGCAACTTCTGCATCGCGACAAGAAAGAGCCGCTCTCAGAACGTCACCGCGGACGTGCGTCGCAGATCCTGATAGGTGGAGAGCACCTTCTGCGCCTCATCGACGACATTCTCGATCTGTCACGCATCGAGGCCGGCGGAGTGGTCCTTTCGCCTGAAACAGTCAATTTAACTGACGTTCTCGAAACCATCAAGACAACCCTCGAACCCATCGCGGCGCGGGACGGAATCAGCATCCTCGTTGACGAACTTCCGCCGAACGTTGAAGCGGTCACGGTTGATCGCACCCGTTTTGCGCAGATCCTGATGAATCTCGGATCCAATGCGATCAAATACAATCGACCCGGCGGAAATGTAACTTTTTCAGTTATGAAATCGGGCCAAGACGCCGCGCGTGTCATCGTGACCGACACGGGGATTGGCATCGCAGCAGACAAGCAGGCAAAGCTCTTTCAGCCCTTTCAGCGTGCGGGGCAAGAGACGGGCCCCATTCAGGGAACAGGTATC